>NZ_AP022573.1:3304903-3605349 GCF_010729105.1 Mycobacterium saskatchewanense | reverse complement strand
CGCGCCGCGACCGGCCCGACCCCTCGGATCCTGGGCCAGCTCGATGCGCTCATGCGGACGCTGCGAGGCGCGAAGGATGCCCGGACCTTCTCCGAGGCCGCCGCTGAATACCGGCGCACACTCAACGAGGAGTATGCGGGACCGCGGCTGCACGCCTTGATCCGCGCCTCGCAGAACCTGATCCCCCGGGTGTTCTGGATGACCTATCAGGGCAGCCGCCACGACATACTGCCGTTCTACGAGGACGAGACGGCCGCGATCCACCGGCATGATCCGGATGCCGCGCGGAGCGCATGCGTCGGACGCTCCTACTTGATGGCCCAGACCATGCTCGCCGAGCTGTTTCGGCGCCGGGTGTTCACCGCGCCCGACGACGTGAGCCGCGTCGCTGCCGACCCGCTGGAGGCGCTCACCGAGGCCGAGGTGGTGCGCGCCGAGCCGTCACTGGCGCTGTAGCAGGCTCTCGCCGGGCCAAGCCGCCGGTCGGTCGATACGGTGGCACCAATGGACTTTCGCGCGGGCCGGCGCCCCGAGCGCCGCGGCAGACTACTGGGACTGGTCGCGACCATCCTCATGGTGGGCGGCATGTTGGCCGCACCGGTGGCCGCCGACATGAACCAGTGCGCGCCGGGCGGGTTGGACAGCGCGGTTGTCCTGCCCAAGGATCTGACCGAAGGTGGTGCGGCGGGCGGCGAGGACGAGCACACCACCGCGACCGTCGAGCCACTCAGTGCGGTCAACGTCGACACGCTCGGCCTCGGCACACGCGGTGTCTTGACCGTTGGGACGCTGTCGGATGCCCCGCCCGACATCTGCATCAATCCCACCGGCGAATTCAGCGGCTTCGACAACCAGCTGCTGCGGGCCATCGCCAGCAAGCTTGGCCTCCAAGTCCGCTTCGTGAGCACGGACTTCTCCGCGTTGCTCGCCCAGGTGGCGTCCCGGCGCTTCGACGTGGGCTCGGCGTCGGTGAAGGCGACCGACAAGCGCCGCCGCACCGTCGCGTTCACCAACGGCTACGACTTCGGCTTCTACTCGCTCGTGGTGCCGCCCGGCTCAGCGATCCACAAGTTCAGCGACCTGGCCGCCGGCCAGCGGATCGGCGTGGTGCAGGGAACCGTCGAGGAGTCCTACGTCGTCGATACCCTGCACCTGCAGCCCGTGAAGTACCCGGGCTTCGCGACCTTGTACGCCAACCTCAAGACCCGCCAGATCGATGCCTGGGTGGCGCCCGGAACCCTCGCCTCCACCGTGATCCGCCCGGGCGACCCCGCGACGGTCGTCGCCAATACCTTCAGCAAGGGCACTTTCGTTGCCTACGCGGTCGCTCCCGACAACCAACCCCTGGTCGATGCGCTGAACTCGGGGCTCGACGCCGTCATCGCCGACGGAACATGGGCCAACTTGTATTCGGAATGGGTGCCACGGACACTGCCGCCCGGATGGAAACCCGGCTCCAAGGCCGTCCCGGCGCCGAACCTGCCGGACTTCGCCGCGATCGTCGCGAGCCAGCACCGAAAGCCGGCCGGCCCGCCGGCGCCGAAGTCCACGCTGGCGCAGTTGCGGGACTCCTTCTTCGACTGGAACATGTATCGACAGGCGATCCCCATCCTGTTGACCACCGGGCTGCCCAACACGTTGATCTTGACGAACTGCGCCATCGTCATCGGCTTGGTGCTGGGGATGATCCTTGCCATCGCCGGGATTTCGCACTCGCGGTGGGTGCGCTGGCCGGCGCGGATCTACACCGACATCTTCCGCGGTCTGCCCGAGGTGGTGATCATCTTGATCATCGGGATGGGCGTGGGGCCGCTGGTGGGTGGGCTGACCAACAAGAACCCCTACCCGCTCGGGATAGCCGCCCTCGGATTGATGGCGGCGGCCTACATCGGTGAGATCCTGCGTGCCGGGATACAAAGCGTGGACCCCGGGCAGCTGGAAGCCGCTCGCGCGCTCGGCTTCAGTTATCCTGCCGCGATGCGGCTCGTCGTGGTGCCGCAGGGAATTCGGCGGGTCCTTCCGGCACTGGTCAACCAGTTCATCGGGCTGTTGAAGGCGTCCGCGTTGGTCTACTTCCTCGGATTGATCGCCGACCAGCGGGAGCTGTTTCAGGTGGGCCGCGACCTCAACGCGCAGACCGGCAGCCTGTCGCCGTTGGTCGCCGCCGGCCTGTTCTATCTGATATTGACTATCCCGTTAACGCATTTCGTGAACTACATCGACGCCCGACTTCGCCGCGGCCCCGGCACCACTGAGCCCACCGACATGCTGGCCCACACCTTCGGTCAGGAGATCACGTGACGGCTGGCCCCGCCGGGCGCGCTCCAGTTTCGCTGGCTGCCACCGACATTCACCAAACTCTGGGCGGTAACAAGGTCCTGCGCGGGGTCGACCTCGAGGTGCCTGCGGGCACCACCGTCGCAATCATCGGGCCGTCGGGTTCCGGTAAGTCGACGCTCCTGCGCACCCTGAATCGACTCAATGAGCCGGACAGCGGCGACATCCTGCTGGACGGCCGATCGGTGTTGCGTGACAATCCCGCCGAGCTTCGCCAGCGCATCGGCATGGTCTTCCAGAATTTCAACCTCTTTCCGCACCTCAGCGTGCTCAAGAACGTGGCCATGGCGCCGCGGAAGCTGCGGCGGCTGCCAGCTGACGAAGCGCGCGAGCTCGCGCTCGCTCAACTGGACCGAGTTGGCCTGAAACACAAGGCCGGTGCCCGACCCGGCACGCTGTCCGGCGGCCAACAGCAACGGGTCGCGATCGCGCGCGCGCTCGCAATGTCGCCGCAGGTGATGTTCTTCGACGAGGCGACCTCGGCGCTAGATCCGGAGATGGTCAAGGGAGTTCTGCAACTGATCGCAGACCTCGGCGGCGGCGGTATGACAATGCTCGTCGTCACGCACGAAATGGGTTTCGCCCGGTCGGCGTCGGACACAGTCGTCTTCATGGACCACGGCAAGGTCGTGGAATCCGGGCCCCCGGAGCAGATATTCGACAGTCCGCAGACCGAACGCCTGCAGCGGTTTCTGTCGCGGGTGCTTTGACCGCAGCGAGTCTCCCGATAGCCGTCTTGTCCGCGGTACATATCCGGTTAGACTGCCCGGTTATGGCGGACAGCGAATCGGCCTCGGGCGACGTCACCGAGCTTGCGGAAGGCTTGCACCGCGCGCTGTCCAAGTTGGCTTCGATTCTGCGTCGGGGGGATCCCACCGGGGCCGCGGCCGGAGATCTGACCCTGGCTCAGCTGTCGATTCTGGTCACCCTGCTCGATCAAGGCCCCATCCGGATGACGGACCTCGCGGCGCACGAACGGGTGCGCACACCCACCACCACCGTGGCCATTCGCCGGCTGGAGAAGATCGGCCTCGTGAAGCGATCGCGGGACCCGTCCGACCTGCGCGCGGTGCTGGTCGACATCACGCAGCGGGGCCGTGCCGTACACGGCGAATCACTGGCGAGCCGCCGCGCCGCCTTGGCGGCCATGCTCAGTCAACTCCCCGTATCCGACGTGGAGACCCTGAAAGAAGCGCTGGCGCCGCTGGAGCGGCTCGCCTCGCGTGAGCCGACGCCCGGGCCCGCGGGCGATCCGCCGGTCTGTGACGAAAGCGCCTAGTACGCAATTGGATTCGCATCACACGTAGACTTCGAGCATGCCCACTGCACTCATCACTGGCGCTGGCGGCGGCATCGGTTCGGCTATCGCCACTGCGCTCGCCACTACACACACCCTGCTGCTGGCCGGTCGGCCCTCGGAGCGGCTAGACGCCGTCGCCGCGGGGCTTGGCGCCACCACCTTCCCCCTGGACTTGACCGACAGCGACGACATCGAGGCGGCCTGCGAGATCGTCGACGAGCTCGACGTGTTGGTCCACAACGCGGGCGTATCCATCCCAGGCCATGTCGCCGAATCGAGCGTGGAAGAGTGGCGCGCCACGTTCGCCGTCAATGTTTTTGGCGCCGTTGAACTTACGCTGACACTGTTGCCGGCGTTACGCCGGGCTCGCGGCCACGTCGTGTTCATCAACTCGGGTGCGGGCCGAAAGGTTTCGCCCGGCATGGCCTCGTATGCCGCCAGTAAGTTCGCGCTGCGCGCCTTCGCCGATTCCCTGCGCGAAGACGAACCAGCCCTGCGGGTGACCACGGTCTATCCGGGCCGCACCGACAGCGCCATGCAACGTGAACTGGTCGCGTTCGAAGGCGGCCAGTACGACCCCACCAAAATCCTGCGGCCGGAGACCGTGGCCGGCGCCGTCGCCTACGCGGTGAGCATGCCGCGCGACGGGCATGTCCACGAGGTGGTGTTGCGGCCCGGCCAGCGCTAGTGGCGATCGCAAGCGCGGCTCTCAGACCACGAGGTTGACCAGCCGACCGGGAACCACGATCACCTTGCGCGGCGTCGCTCCGGCCAGGAATCCCTGGACCTTCTCGTCGGCGAGCGCCGTGGCCTTCAGCGTCTCCTGGTCGGCGTCGGCGGCGACCACCACGCGGCTGCGCACCTTGCCGTTGACCTGCACCGGATACTCGACGGTGTCGTCGACAAGGTATGCGGGATCGGCGACCGGGAACGGGCCGTGCGCCAATGACCTGGCGTGGCCCAGCCGCAACCACAGTTCTTCCGCCAGATGCGGGGCCAGCGGCGCCAGCATCAACACCAACGGCTCGACCGCCGCGCGCGGCACCGACTCGCGGTGCTCCTTGGTGAGGAAGTTGGTGTACTCGATCAGCTTGGCGGTCGCGGTGTTGTTCCGCAGCGCCACATAGTCTTCGGTGACGCCCGCGATGGTGCGGTGCAGCACCCGCAGGGTGGCCGCGCCCAGCTCGTGCCCGTCGACCACCCTGATGTCGCCGGTCTGCTCATCGACGACCAGTCGCCACACCCGCTGCAGGAAGCGATGCGCGCCCACGACGTCCTTGGTGGCCCACGGCCGGGACGCTTCGAGCGGGCCCATCGACATCTCGTACACGCGCAGCGTGTCCGCGCCGTATTCGTCGCAGATCTCGTCCGGTGATATCGAATTCTTCAGGCTCTTACCGATTTTCCCGAACTCCTGAAACACCTCGATCTCGCCGTCGGCCGCAGGATAGAAGAATCGATCGCCGCGTTCGACAAC
The DNA here is from genome assembly GCF_010729105.1 of Mycobacterium saskatchewanense. Lineage (NCBI taxonomy): Bacteria > Bacillati > Actinomycetota > Actinomycetes > Mycobacteriales > Mycobacteriaceae > Mycobacterium > Mycobacterium saskatchewanense. Next base: position 3,600,235 of record NZ_AP022573.1, on the reverse strand, counting down.
TTGGTTGGCGGGCACGTAGGAGCCTCGGGCGTCGGTGTAGGCGAAGGCCTGTATGTAACCCTGGTTGATCAGCCTGCGGTAAGGCTCGCGAGAACTGACGTGGCCGAGGTCGTAGAGGACCTTGTGCCAGAACCGCGCATACAGCAGATGCAGAACGGCGTGCTCGGCCCCACCGACATACAGGTCGACTCCACCGGGATCGCGGGGCCCGTGCTCGGCCGGCCGCGGACCCATCCAGTACTCTTCGTTTTCCTTGGCGCAGAACCGTTCCGAGTTGTGCGGATCGGTATACCGCAGCTCGTACCAGGAGCTGCCCGCCCATTGCGGCATCACGTTCGTGTCGCGGGCGTAGGGCTTCAACCCGTCGCCCAGATCCAGCTCCACGTGCACCCAGTCGGTGGCCTTGGCCAGCGGTGGCGACGGCTCGCTGTCGGCGTCGTCGGGATCGAACAGAACCGGCGAGTAGTCCGGCACGTCGGGCAGTTCGACGGGCAGGGCGGTCTCATCGAGCGCGTGCGCGCGCCCGTCTTCTCCGTAAACGACTGGAAACGGCTCGCCCCAGTATCGCTGGCGGGCGAAAAGCCAGTCGCGCAGCTTGAACTCGATGCGCGCCCGGCCGCGGCCCTCGGCCTCCAGGCGCTTGGTGATGGCGTCTTTGGCCGAAGCCACGTCCATTCCGTCGAGATACCCGGAGTTGACAAGCACACCGTCGCCGGTGTGTGCCGATTCCGAAACATCGCCACCCGCAATCACTTCCACGATCGGCAGGCCGAACTCGCGGGCGAAGTCCCAGTCGCGCTGGTCATGGCCGGGAACCGCCATGATCGCCCCGGTGCCATAGCCGGCCAACACGTAATCCGCGATGAAGATCGGCACCCGTTCGCCGTTGGCCGGATTGATCGCGTAGCTGCCCAAGAAGACGCCCGTCTTGTCCTTGCTCTCCTGTCGTTCCAGGTCCGACTTCGCGGCGATCGCACGGCGGTAGGCCGCGACCGCCTCCGCCGGCGTGGCCCCGCCGTACGTCCAGCGCGGGTCGGTGCCATCCGGCCACGCCTCGGCCACCAAGCCGTCGACCAGCTCATGCTCGGGCGCCAGCACCAGGTACGTCGCGCCGAACAGCGTGTCGGGCCGCGTGGTGAACACCTCGATGTCCACGTCGGAGCCGTTCCCGGTCGCCACGAACAGCGCCTGCACGCCCGTGGAACGGCCGATCCAGTTGCGCTGCATGGTTTTCACCTGGTCGGGCCAGTCCAGCACGTCCAAGTCGTCGAGCAGGCGGTCCGCGTATGCCGTTATCCGCATCATCCACTGCCGCAGACGTTTCCGGAACACCGGGAAGTTGCCGCGGTCGCTGCGCCCATCGGAGGTGACCTCTTCGTTGGCCAGCACCGTTCCCAGTCCGGGGCACCAGTTGACCATCGAGTCCGCCCGGTAGACCAGGCGGAAGCTGTCGACCACGTCGGCCCGCTCCCCCGCCGACAGCGCGGCCCAGTCGCGGCCGTCATCGAGGCGGCGTGCGCCCGAATCGAATTCGACCACCAGGTCGGCGATCGGACGCGCCTTCTTGGCGGCGGTGTCGAACCAGGCGTTGTAGATCTGCAGGAAAATCCACTGCGTCCACTTGTAGAAGTCGACGTCGGTGGTGGAGAAGCTGCGCCTGCTGTCGTGCCCAAGGCCCAGGCGTCCCAGCTGCCGCCGGAAATTGACCACGTTGGCCTCGGTCCTGGTGCGCGGGTGCGTGCCGGTCTGGACCGCGTATTGCTCGGCGGGCAGCCCGAAGGCGTCGAACCCCAACGCGTGCAGCACGTTGTGACCCGTCATGCGGAAATAGCGGGCGTAGACGTCGGTGGCGATGTAGCCCAGCGGGTGGCCGACATGCAATCCGTCGCCCGACGGGTAGGGGAACATGTCCTGCACGAACAGCTTGTCCGCCGGCACCGGGGTCCCGTCGCTCGGTGCCAGGTCGCCGACCGGGTTCGGCACGTTGAACGTCCCGAGTTTCGCCCAGTTCTCCTGCCAGGCGCTTTCGATACGGCCAGCCAGGGACGCCGTGTAGCGATACCTCGGCGCGTCGGCATCCGTCGGGGCACCGGAGTCGCTCGCGGGCACGGTGGTCGGGGAGTCGGTCACCCGAACAGGGTATAAGGGCCGACACGACGGGGCCGCCGGCCACAGGTTGATATCGGTTCCGTCGCGCACGGATCAGAGGTTCATCCCAGCTCGATTTCGAGCCTGTTCACCGCCTCTGACCACTGGTTACAGTCGGCGTCTAACCATGGGTGCTGGTACCCCCGGCCACTGGAAGGACCGACGCAGATGATTCAGACGACCCGTGCTTTACGGGTATTCGCAGGAGGTCTCGCCGCCGGTGCAATCGGTGTCACGGTCTTCGCCGGCGCGACCGCATCGGCTGACCCCGTGTTCCCGGCACCCCCGGTGCCCGGAGTCCCCGCCCCGATGCCGGCCCCGCAGAACATCGCCGCCGCACCCGGGCAAGGGCCCAACAGGTTCCTCGCCGCCCCCCCGGCGGCCAACCCGTTCGCCCCGCCGGTTCTCGCGACGGCCCCCGGCGCGACCGGAACCACCGCGGCGCCGCCCGCAGCTCCCCCGGCGCCACCGGCCGTCACCCCGGCGGTCTCCGGCACGCTCCGTGAATACCTGCAGTCGAAGGGAGTCAAGCTCGAGCCGCAGAAACCCCAGGGATTCAACGCGCTCGACATCACGTTGCCGGTGCCGCCCCGCTGGACGCAGGTGCCCGATCCCAACGTCCCGGACGCGTTCGCGGTGATTGCCGACCGGCAGGGCAGCAGCATCTACAGCTCGAACGCCCAGGTCGTCGTGTACAAGCTGGTGGGCAACTTCGATCCCAAAGAAGCCATCGCCCACGGCTTCGTCGACAGCCAGAAGCTGCCGGCGTGGCAGACCACCAACGCGTCGATGGCCGATTTCGGTGGCTTCCCGTCGTCGGTGATCGAAGGCACGTACCGCGACGGTGACATGACGCTCAACACCTCGCGCCGCCACGTCATCGCTTCGTCCGGGCGCGACAAGTACCTGGTGTCGATGTCGGTGACGACCGACCGTGCGGTGGCCGTCGCGGACGCACCGGCCACGGACGCGATCGTCAACGGCTTCCGGGTCACCGCGCCCGGTGCTGGCTCTCCCGCGCCCCTTGTCACCGCTCCGGCGCCCGCCCGGACTCCCGCGGCGACCGCGGCCGGGCTCCCCGCGCAGGCGCCGGCCACGACGCCGACGGCGCCGTTGCCTGCGGCGAGCCCCGCGGGGCTGCCCGCGGCGGCCGCACCGGTGCCCGTTCAGCCGGCGGCACCGCAGCCTGCGCCCAGCCTCTTGGCGATGGTGCCCGGGCTGCCGCCGCTGCCGAACTTTTCGTTTCTCCAGCACTGAGCCGGCGCCGCGCGAAACCGCCCGGAGCCAGCCGAGCGGAGCGAAGAGCGGGCTCGTATTGTGGGCGCATGCTGATTGCGGGCGTGCTGTGCGTGTTTGCGGCGGTGGCCTCCGCCGGGTTCGGGACTTGGTCGCTCTCACATAACCGGACGCAGCTGGCGCTGCGCGCGATGGCGCCTGCGCAATTCGCCGCCGCGGTGATGTTGGCCGCCGGCGGGGTGGTGGCGCTGGCGGCATCGCCGAAGACCGCTCTGGTGGTGCTGATCGTCTGTGTCGCCGGCTCGTTGGGCACCTTGGCCGCCGGTTCGTATCAGACTGCGCGCTTCGCGGTTCGCGGGGAGGCGGCGGCGCCACCCAGTTGTGGTGGCCGATGCGCCGCCTGCACTCAGGCCTGCAGCTGATAGCTAGTTTCGGCTGACGTCGATCGGATGGGTCGCCAGCATCGAAAGCGGCAACGGCTGGCGGCGCAGCACCTGGCTCCATAGGTCGGACCGTGGGCCGACCAGCACATCAGAAGGCAACGCGGACAAGACAATCCAGTCATCGCGTTCAATCTCGCCCTCCAACTGGCCGATGGTCCAGCCGGAGTATCCCGCGAAGATCCGCACCCCCTCGACCAGCGGCGCGACGGCATCGGGGTCGGCGTCCAGATCGACCATGACCACCCGCCCGGCCACATGCCGCAGCCCCGGTGCGTCCTGGGGATCTGCGCCGACGCGCAACGTCGCCAGACACAGGGCCGCGTCGCGCTTCACCGGCCCCCCGATGAACATCGTCTTCGGCTTGGCCGTCAACTTGGCCCACTGCGGCAGCACGTTGTACACGGCGGTCTCGCTGGATCGGTTCAGCACGACGCCCAGCGTGCCGCCGTCGTTGTGCTCGACGATGTAGATGACGCTGCGCCGGAACGTCGGCTCGAGCAAGTCGGTATTGGCAAGCAGCAGCGTTCCCGCACGCACCCGTTGCGCGGCGGGTGCGACATAGTCCTCTGGATCCTCCGGCGGCGGCACCTCACCATCATCGCACCTCCACGGCGTCGCCCCGGGGCAATCGAGCATGGCCCGCCAATATTTGTACTGTGGATGGGCGGCGTCGACCTCGGCCGCGGGCCCAGCGCGCCTACCCCCAATCCTGGAAGTCGGTTCTGTGATTCAACCCCGGATGAACTCGGGCGCACCCGTTGACCTTTGGCGGTCCGTGCGCGGTTTGCCGGATTTGTGGCGACTGCTTCAGGTGCGCATGGCGAGTCAGTTCGGCGACGGCCTATTCCAGGCGGGGCTGGCCGGCGCGCTGCTCTTCAACCCCGACCGCGCCGCGGACGCCATGTCCATCGCGCGGGCGTTCACGGTGCTGTTCCTGCCGTACTCGCTTCTGGGGCCGTTCGCCGGTGCGCTCATGGACCGCTGGGACCGTCGACTGGTGCTCGTGGGGGCCAACGTGGGTCGGCTCGTCCTCATCGCCGTCATCGGCACCATCCTGGCGCTGCGCGCCGGCGACATGCCCCTGCTGTTTGCGGCCCTGATCGCCAACGGCTTGGCTCGATTCGTCGCGTCGGGGCTGTCGGCGTCACTGCCGCACGTGGTGCCCCGCGAACAGGTGGTGACGATGAACTCGGTCGCCACGGCGTCGGGCGCAGTCGGTGCCTTCTTGGGGGCCAATTTCATGCTCGTGCCTCGCTTCATCGTCGGCGCCGGCGACGGGGGAGCCTCGGTGGTCATCTTCATCACCGCGCTTCCGGTGTCGATCGCATTGCTCCTGTCGTGGCGGTTCCGCCCTCGCGCGCTGGGACCCGACGACACCAAGCGCGCCATCCATGGACCGGTCATCTACGCGGTGATCACCGGCTGGCTGCACGGCGCAAGGACGGTGGCGCAACGACCGACGGTCGCGGCCACCCTATCCGGCCTGGCCGCGCACCGGATGGTGGTCGGCATCAACTCGCTGCTGATGCTACTGCTGGTGCACCACATGGCGGCCGCCGCGACGGGGGGTTTCGGTATCGCACTGTTGTTCTTCGCAGTCTCGGGGCTGGGGGCGTTCCTGGCCAACGTGCTGACGCCATTGGCGGTGCGCCGATGGGGGCGCTACGCGGCGGCCAACGGCGCGTTGGCCGCATCCGCGGTCATCCAGCTTCCCGCCGCCACGTTGCTCATTCCGATCATGGTGGTATCCAGCTTCCTGCTGGGCGTCTCCGGTCAAATGATCAAGCTGTGCGCCGACTCGGCGATGCAGATGGACGTCGACGACGCCCTGCGCGGGCACGTGTTCGCGGTCCAGGATGCGCTGTTCTGGGTTGCCTTCATCGTCGCGATCACGGTCGCCGCGACCTTGATTCCCGAGGACGGGCGCGCGCCCGTCTTCGTCCTCTTCGGTTCGGTGCTTTACCTCGTCGGGCTCGCCATGCACAGCGTCATCAGCCGTCGCCAGCCGGCAGACACTGGCTAAGGTACGTTCCGTGGCTCTCGATCATTGGAGGCAGTGATGGCCGGTCCCGGGTCCATCGTGGCCGATTTACATGCCGAAGGCGACGAACTCGACGCGCTCGTCGCGCCGCTTCCTGTGCACCGATGGGCCGATCCGACGCCCGCCCCCGGCTGGACCATCGCCCACCAGATCGGCCACCTGTTGTGGACCGACCGGCTCGCCTTGACCGCGGTCACAGACGAGGCGGGGTTCGGTGAAGCGCTAAAGGCCGCCGCCGCCGATCCGGCTGGGTTCGTCGACGCGGGAGCGGAGGACTTGGCGGCGCTGCCGCCGGCCGAATTGCTCGCCGAGTGGAGGGTCGCCCGCGGCCGGCTGCACGAGGCGTTGCTGACGGTTCCGGACGGTCGCAAACTGCCGTGGTTCGGGCCGCCGATGAGCGCAGCGTCGATGGCGACCGCGCGTTTGATGGAGACCTGGGCGCATGGGCTCGACGTCGCCGACGCGTTGGGGGTCAAACGACCCGCCACCCAGCGCCTGCGTTCGATCGCGCATCTAGGGGTGCGGACCCGCGATTACGCCTTCTTCGTCAACGATCTGACGCCGCCGGCCGAGGCGTTTCGGATTGAACTGCGCGGCCCCGGCGGCGATGTGTGGACCTGGGGCCCGCCGGACGCCGCCCAGCGGGTCACCGGGCCTGCCGAAGATTTCTGCTACCTGGTCACGCAGCGGCGACCGTTGAGTGCGCTCGACCTCGCGGCGGACGGTCCCGACGCTCAGCGTTGGCTGGAGGTCGCGCAGGCCTTCGCGGGGCCTCCCGGCGCCGGTCGATGAGCGCGCACACGCGCGAAGAGAGCCGGCGCCCATCCAACCCGGCGCCGGTCGATGAGCGCGCACACGCGCGAAGAGAGCCGGCGCCCATCCAACCCGGCGCCGGTCGATGAGCGCGCACACGCGCGAAGAGAGCCGGCGCCCATCCAACCCGGCGCCGGTCGATGAGCGCGCACACGCGCGAAGAGAGCGAGCTCAGCGCAGGGGACCGCCGTACATCGCCTTGTGCTCGGCCTCAGCTTCCTCACGCAGAGCGGTGATCGCGAGGTTCAACCGATCCGCCAACTCCCCGTGGGCGTATGCGGTCATCACGCCGGGGTGCAGGACCAGCTCCAGCAGTCGACCGTCGGCGTTCGCAACGGCATACACGTCGCCGAGGTCGACGCTGTAGGTCACGGCTTCGGCCTGCGCGACGAGGGCCTCCCACCTGTCGGCGGCGTCGCTCAATTCCCGCAGGACAGATTCGACGAGATCTTTGTCGCTGAGATGCTCGCGACCGCCGGACCCCGACACGACGACAAGTATCGTCGGCCCGTTCGACCAGCGTCAATTCATGGTTCGGCGTGCCGTTTCGGCGCTCAGGGCGACGGGGACGCCTCGAGAGTCTGAAACCACCGGAGGTGATAGTTCGCCGACGTGATGTCTCCTACCACGAAGGCTTCGGTGGCCGCCAACAGCAGACAGTCGAGCAACAGCGCGGGATCAACGTCGGGAAACTGGACCAGCAACTGGTAGCGGGCGGTGTCAAGATGCACCCGCAAGACGTCCACTTCTTGGTCGGCGATCCGGGTGCCCGCAGCGGCGGTGCTCGCCATCGCGTGCACGATGCGCGGCAACCCCTCGCGCCGACGGGTGGCCGTGTTGAGGGCGCCGCCGAGGTCGTCGATTTCGGGCAACTCCCGCGGCTCAAGCGACGCCTTCAAGGCCGCCAGACCCGCCGAGCGGCGTAGCGAATCGCCGGGGGCATACCTGACGACTCGTGTGGTGTCACCGATCATCTCGGTCGCCTTCCCGCTGCGTCTGCCGGGTTCCAACAGACCCACACCCGCCGGAAGCGAGATCCCTGGCGGTACCCACCCGTGCGCGAGATCGGTGACCACCACGGTCGTACCGTCGGCGCGCTCACCCGCGGCCCAGTTCAGCCGTGGCTCCTGTCGCACCACGAATTCGAGGAGCAGGTTGAGCCGGTCGATGTCGAATTCCCGGCCGCGTCCGGGTTCCGGCATCGGGGGGATCGCGGTGGCCCTCTCACCCGTGTCCGCGCGCTCTTCCTCCGCTGCCGCCGGCTCGACGGCACGGTGGCGACCGCTATCCGTGACGTCGCGACGCGGTTCGGCCGCAGCGGCCGCCGGCGGTAAATCGGTCACGGCGGGTATCCCCTGGGTGTCGTCGATCGGCGCGTCGGTCATGGCGGCGACGTGGTCGTCGGTGACCGGGGCGGGCTCGGTCCTGCGGCGTCCGGGTTCCGCGGCGCGCCAACGCCGCTCGGGTGCGGCCTCGGCAGGCGCGGTGGCGGCGGATTCCGCGGCGCTGGTGGCGGGTATGACTTGCGTCGCTTCGGGATCGCGCTCGGCATGCTCGGGCTCCACGGGGCCGGGCTGGGCCCTGATGGCTTCGAGCTGGCGAATCGTGGACTCGACTCGCCGCACCGCTCGCGCGCGGCCCTCCTCGATGACCCGCGCCTCTTCCGCCTTCCTCGCCGGATCCGCCAGTCCCGACCGCTTGATGACTTTCAGCTCGTCGTTGGCGCTTCTGGCGATCCGCTCCAGGTCATCCTTCAAATAAGCTGCGATGGAGGCGGTTTCGGGATCCACCGTCGACAATCCGGCGGGCCAGAGGCCGCCCGTCACCCACGGGGTGCAATCGATCGGAGAGCTGAAGGCCGGAATCGACAATGATTCGCGGGTAGCTCTCCGGAGGCGCTGGCGCGCCGTTATCCGACCGAAGATCGCCACCGGCTAAGCCTACCGGCACTACCGGGGGGTCTTTCCAGTCAGTGAATTGTGCAGCTGCGACACCATGGGTAGGTTATGGCCATGGCTGATTCTGCGCTGCAGCAGCAACTCGATGAAGTGCGTGCGTTATTGGCCCGCGCGCGAGAGTTGTTCGGGCCCAACCCCATAGCGCCGCCCACCGACATCGTCCCCGATCCCGGTGCGGCCAAGATTTGGCTCCATTGATGCGGCACTATCGATAGCTCCAACCACCGAAATTGCCGGGCGGGTCGCGCTTTGCCGCCGCCGATCACGACCACCCACGCAATTTCGGCGGCAAATCAGCAAACACGCCGCTAGTCGGGCCGGCGGCGCAATTTGTGGGCCAGCAACTTCTCGATCGCCGCATCGAGGTCCCCGGGAGTCGGAACCGCCGCGGACGGGGTATGCCCGGCGGCGACGATTTCGTCGCGCACCTCCAGCAAAGCTTTGAGGCAGGACACGTCGGCGGTCAACACGATGCCTCGCGCCAACGTCTCGGCGTCGGTTTCCATCGCCTCTTCGGTCAGCGCGATGCTGTGCATGTACCCGCCGCGGCAGGAGCGGACAAGGATGTGCCCACTCGGGTGGACCGTGTCGAAAGCGGGATTGGCGTCGGTCATCGACCGCCGTCGACGATGCCCCGAAAGTGACGTGCGGCGTCCTGCTCGTGCTGCTCCCAGATGGCCGCCGAGGTGACGAGTTTGTCGGCCATGTCCGCGTGGTCGTCGGCCTGCTGCTCGTAGCACTCCCGCCGGAGCTCCAGCAGTTCACGCCCTGCGTCGCGCAGCTCGCCGAAGATCGGCCCGAGCGAATCCAGGCTCTCCTGGATTGCGGCGTGCGAGGACGGGACGGTGCGCAGGTAATCCGAGGTCTCTCGGTGATGCGCAGCGGCGTCACGCAGTTGCGCGGGCACCACGCGAATCGAGTCTGCCATCTGCTGTCTCCTGTCATGTGCCGCCGGATGGACCGGGGATTTCCTATTGTGCGGTGGTCGGCGCGGACGCCGGCCGGGTGGGTGCCGGTGTGTCGGGGTTGGCCGGCGCGGCCCCGGTTGCGGTCACCACCGGCGGATGCTCCCAGCCTAGGAAGCTCGGCCCGTTCACGGTGGCGATGTGCTGAATTTGGCCGTCCAAGAGCGCTTTACCCGGGCTGAGAGCGAGCGCGTGCCGGTCGGTGAAGATCCCGATGTCTCCCGGCGCCAGCCGCTGCGGATCGATCGGGTCGGTAACGGTCGTGCCGGGCGGTGGAATGGTTATTCCCTGCTGGCGGAACGCATCTGCTATCGGTACGCCGCCAACGGCTGCCTTGATCGCCGCGGCCAGCTGCGGGTTGGCCACCGTCACGGTCTCCCCGTCGGGGAGGCTAATCGCGGTGGGGGCCGCTGGAGGGTCCCCGGCTTGCTTATCCATCGCCTCGGGGTCGTCGGACTCGTCACTCGGATCCCGATCGCCGGGCTCCGGCACGGCGTCGTCGTCCGACTTCCGCCGGATCGGATCGGTTCTGGTGCCGTCCGGCAGGGCGGGAAGCGGCAATCCCAAACCGGGGCCGCCGGCCGTGCCCAGTCCCGGCAGCGGTCCGGCACCGAAACCCGCCGGCATTGTGGGGGTGGGCGCGGGCGCGCCCGGGGCCGGTGCGTCCCGAGTCCCCGGATCGGGATCGCCGGACACCAACGGGTCGAGCAATGGATCCCCTCCGGGGTCGAGGTCGTCCGGCGCCGACGGTTCGGCGGGGGCGGACGAAGCCCGCTGCTCCCCGGCTTCGGGCTTGTCTCGCGACGCGTCGTAGAGCGACGTCCAGGCGGCCATCAGCGCTGACTTCGACGTATCGTCAAGGCTCGCGTTGAGGACGACGGCGCGAATGTCTCTGAGCTTGCCTATGAGAAAGCGTTGGAAGTCGCGCGCTCCGGCGGGTGTGTCCAGGTCGGATCGCGTCTGTACCGCGTCCTCCGTTTCCCGCTGCAGCTTGGTGAGCTCCTCTCGCCCTTCCACGCTTTTGAGGTGGGCGTTGAGAATTGCCGTGATCACCTGCATGTCGAGCTGAGATGTCACCGAATTCTGTTGTGCCAGAGCCGCTTCAGCGCGCCAAATCGCTTCCGCCGCATCGCCCCGAGCGCCATCCGGGACAGGTTGAGGGGGAAGCCCGCCAGGTGGGCCACCCGTCGCCGGCGCGCCGAACAGCTCCGGATGTTGAGCGCGGATCTTGCTTAAAATCGCCGCGAGTCGCTCGGAGCCCGTGGCAGGGTTGACGACAGCCGTCACCTCATCTGGCGTGAGACCCGCCTGCCACGCATTCGCATCACCGGTGCGGTCGCGGATGGACGCGACCGCGGCGAGTAGCTCGTCGTGCACCGACATCGGCTAGGCAGAACGCGCTGCAACCGGCTGTGGGACGGATGGCGAACCCTCCATGTCGGGCGACAGTACCCAGCCCGGTTCGGGCCGACAATTCACCGCGGACGCCCTGTGGACGGCTAACCTCCGTACTGGGCCCGGAGGCTTTCCAACGCAGCCTTTTTCGCCCGACCCAAGTCGCGGGCGTCGGTCACGACCGCCGCAATCTCGTGCTGCTTGGCGAGTAAGAACCGCTGAAACTCCCTCGCACCCAACGGCGTATCGATGGATAGGTCCGCCTGGTGCAGAACTGCGCGGTCGATGTCCTCGGCAATCGCGTCGAGCCGCCGCAGGGCATCGCGCGTCGCGGCGTGGGCGCTGGCCAATACCTCGACCAGCGCGCGATCTGCGTCGCCGGCCGTCCCGTGTTGCTCGGCGAGCTGAGCCTGCCGCTCCTGGAGGGCCTGCATCGAGGGCCCCGCCTGCCCCGCGTCGCCCGTCATATCGGACGCCGAATCGCAACCGCGGCGCCCATCCGGCTGACTCGCACGGTGGCGCCCGGGTAAGGCGCTTCCACCACCAGATTGTTTCCTATCGCCAGCTGGACGTGCCCGGAGTGGGGGAAAATGAGGTCACCGGGCCGCACCTGTGAACGAGGAATCGGGACTCCGTCGTTCAGCTGTTGGTATGTGGTGCGATCCAAGTGCACACCGGCCTGCGCGTAGGACCACTGCACCAACCCCGAGCAGTCGAACCGGTCGGGCCCCGTCGCACCCCAGACGTAGGGGCGGCCCAACCGCGACAACGCGGCGCGCACGGCGATCGCCGCGCGCCCGCTCAACACGGGCAGCCCGCGGCGGTGTAGTCGGTAACGCAGCGCCCGCAGCGCCGCTGCGCGCCGACGGGCCTGCGACCGCGCCGCAAGTACGTGCGCGCGTTGGGTGTGCAGCCGGGCCGCGCGGCGGCGCATCGCTTCTCGCCCTGCGAGCGGCGACAACGGGGGAGTGTTGGCATCCGCGCGGGCCTCGTCGAGCACCGTCTTGGTGAGCGCGGCGGCTCGCGTGCGGTCCCGGTGGGCACCGGCGATGACGTCGGCGGCCGCATCGTCCGTCTGCGCCGCCGACAGGAGGCGTTGCCGGCCGACTTCGACGCGGGTCCGATAGGCCGGTGGCGCGTCGGGATTGAGGTCGGTGACCCGGCCCAACAGACTCCCGTAGTGTTCGGTCCCCGCGACCAGCGCGGGCGGCATGGCCGTGCCGGCGAAAAGCTGATGAGCCCGGGTCAATGCCTCGATCTCGGTCGCCACTACCGCGCCCCCTCGTCGTCGGTCTCGTCCGCGGAGGCTGCACCCGCCGACCCGACCGCCTCGGCGAATGCGCGCACGCGGAGGAGTGCGCCCGGAGGGATGACCCCGGTGTTGCGGATCTCCCAAACCTCGTCGACGCTGACGCCGACGAGGGCCGCGATGATCGTCTCGGGAAGAGACGACTCCGCGCAGGCCCGGTCGAAACGCGCACTCAAGCTGGCGGGCATCCTCTTGAGCAGGGTCTGGCGCGTCGCCTCGAGCTCCCGCAAGTGCTCCATCAACCGCCCCGCGGCCTCGCCGCCCGCACCGACGGCCACCCGCCATGAGCTGGCCGCGAGCATCTCCGCCTTCACGCACTGCGTGATCACAGACAGAATATACGTCTCATATTCGTTTGATGTTGTCGCGGGTAACCGATCGATGACGGATTTGAGGGCATCGAGCTGCGCTTCGGCGTAGCCCTCCAATACTTCGGTGTCACTGTGACGATCGACGACGACGGGTCCGGCGCGCCTTTCCGGCAGGGCGGCGGGCGACTGCGCGGCGAGCAACCGCGCCAACTCAGCCTCCGGATCGGCGGCGACGAGCAGGCGTGAATAGGTGCCCGGGGGGAGTCCCAGGCCATTCTCGACCTTTTGAACTGTGCTTTTGTGGGGCTTCCGGGCGCCCCGCTCCAGAAAGCTCAGTCCCATGATGCTGACCCCGGTCGCGGCGGCGAGTTCCGCCAGCGACCAGTCACGTGACTCGCGGAGGGCGCGGATGGCCGCGCCGGCGGATTCACGGCTCACCGCACGCTCCGGCCATAGGCCGGATATTACACAGCTCGACAAGCCATTAGTTGTTTATACGTTTTCGTCTCGTTTCTCTTGCGATCGCTACTCGTATCTGTATACGCTTTTGCCTACGTTCTACGCCTGACGAGGAGACCGACATGGGACATCCCTGCGCGACCAACCCGGAACTTTGGTTCGGCTACCCCGACGATGACGACGCCGACGGTGCGGCCAAGGCCCGCGCTTACGAGCGTTCGGCCACCGAGGCTCGCATCCAGTGCCTGCGCCGCTGCCCGCTGGCCCAACAGCGTCGCTGCGCCGAGCACGCCATCGCCCACCGCGAGGAGTACGGCGTCTGGGCAGGCGTCAAGCTGCCCGGCGGGCAGTACCGCAAGCGGGAGCAGCTCGCTCAAGCCCACGAAATCCTGCGACGGATCGCAACCGGCGAGATCAACTCCCGGCAGCTGCCCGAGAACGCGGCCCTGCTGGCGCGGCACGAACACGACGCCCTGCCCGCGCCCGCCGTGGTGTTGCACCTTCCGGCCGCGCAGGTCGGGCCCCGCTCCGCGGCCTAGTTTGCTGGCTACGCCGACGGGGTAGTCGGGCTCGGCAAGCACTGTGTCGACCCGAAGGCGCGCCGATGACGTTCGACCTGACCCCGACGGTGGCGCAACACGACCTGGCCCGCCGCACGCACGAGTTCGCCGAATCCGTGATACGCCCCGTCGCCCTCGAGTACGACCAGCGACAGGAATTCCCCTGGCCCGTACTCGAGGAGGCGGCGCAGCGCGGCTTCTACAGCCCGCTCTTCTACCGGGACTTGATCGGTGACCCGACCGGGGTCTCGCTGCCGATGTTCATGGAGGAACTGTTCTGGGGTTGCGCCGGGATCGGGCTGGCCATCGTCATGCCGGCGCTGGCCCTGTCCGCCATCGGTCAGGCGGCGTCGCCCGAGCAGATGCTGCAGTGGGCGCCCGAATGTTTCGGCACTCCGGGGAATCTCAAGCTCGCGGCGCTGGCGATCTCGGAACCCGAGGGCGGCAGCGACGTGCGCAATTTGCACACGCACGCCCGTCGCGACGGTGACGACTGGATCATCGACGGTCACAAGATGTGGATCGGCAATGGCGGGATCGCCAACGTGCACGTCGTCAACGCGGTGGTCGATGAGGAACTCGGGCATCGCGGTCAGGCGCTATTCGTCGTCCCGGGCGGGACGCCCGGGCTGAAGCTCGTGCGAAAACTCGACAAGCTTGGTTGCCGGGCGTCACATACCGCCGAGCTGCTGTTCGAGGGCGTGCGGGTTCCGGGGGCGAATCTTCTTGGCGGACAGGAGAAGCTCGAACACAAGCTCGCTAAGGCGCGTGAAGTGGTCGCGGGCGGGAAGCGTTCCGGCTCCGCGACACTGGGCACCTTCGAGCAGACCCGCCCGATGGTGGCCGCGCAGGCGATCGGCATCGCCCGCGCCGCGCTCGAGTACGCGACGGCGTATGCGACCGAGCGGGAGGCGTTCGGCGGGCCGATCATCAACAACCAGGGCATCGCCTTCCCGTTGGCGGAGCTGGCCACGCAGATCGATGCGGCGCGGCTGCTCACCTGGCGTGCCTCGTGGATGGCGGCCAATAATGTGCCCTTCGAGCGTGGCGAAGGCTCGATGTCGAAGATGGCCGCGAGCGAAGTGGCCGTCAGGGCGACCGAGCGGGCCATCCAGACGATGGGCGGCTGGGGTTACATCACCGATCACCCGGTCGAGAAGTGGTACCGAGACGCCAAGTTGTACACGATCTTCGAGGGCACCAGCGAGATTCAGCGGATGGTCATCGCCAACGCGCTCGGGGCCGCCGTGGACACCCCACCGTTGCACGTGGTGCTCGAGCCGTCCGGGGGACCCTTCAACAGGATGTTCGGTCGAGGAACGCCGCTGCGGTCCCGCGCCGCCGACGCCGCGCTGTCGGCCAAGGACCGAGTTCCCGAACCGGTCATGCGGCTCGCGATGAAGGTGCTGCAGCCCCCGCGCAAGTAACGAGCCCGGGTACGGTCAAGGAACCGGCACGCCCCTGACGAAGGGTGGACGATGAGCAACCTGGACGCCGCGCCGGTCGAAATCGCCTGCCATCGATCTCCGATGGTGGCCACCGAGGTGCTGCATCCGCGCGAGGTGCCGTTGGGTGGGCCCCGAGCCATGCGGGTGCGGCGGACGCTTCCGCAGCGGCAGCGTTCGTTGATCGGCGCGTGGTGTTTCATCGACCACTATGGGCCGGCGACGTCGCGCATGGACGTCCCGCCCCATCCCCATACCGGATTACAAACGGCGAGTTGGTTGTTTGGTGGGGAGGTGGAGCACAACGACAGCGCCGGCGTGCGGGCCGCGATACGCCCCGGCGAGCTGAACCTCATGACCGCGGGTGCCGGAATCTCCCACTCCGAGGTGTCCTCCGCATCGCCAGCGATGTTGCACGGCGTGCAGTTATGGATCGCGTTGCCCGATTCCGACCGCGATACAGGCCGCGCCTTCGCGCACTATGCGCCCCCGACGACGCCGCTTCCGGACGCAACGGCGCGTGTCTTTCTCGGCGAGCTCGCCGGCAGCCGTTCGCCCGTCGCCACGTTCACGCCATTGATGGGCGCGCAGCTCGACCTCGGCCCCGGGGCGGAGCTGGACATCGAAGTCGACCCGGCGTTCGAACACGGCGTGCTGTGCGACTCCGGCCCTGTCCACGTCGGCGAGTCCGCTCTGGCGGTCGCCGACCTGGCCTACCAAAGACCCGGGCGTTCCTCGCTGCATCTACGCAACGCGGGGGATGCGCCCGGGCGGGTGCTGCTGCTCGGCGGCGCGCCTTTCACCGAAGAGCTGGTGATGTGGTGGAACTTCGTGGGACGAAGCCACGACGACATCGTCGGCTACCGCCAATCGTGGGAGGACGGCGATGACCGCTTCGGCACCGTCCACGGCTACGGGGGTTCGCTCACCCGGCTGCCCGCCCCGCCGCTGCCGACCACTCGGCTGCGGCCCCGACCGACATCACAAAGAGAGGAAGCCGCAGATGGCCACCGATAAAACCGGCGCAGAGACGACCGTCACCCTCGAGGAGGGCCGGTACACCATTGCCGTGGAAGGCAAGCAGGTGGGACTCGCCGAGTTCGCCGACCGCGACAACCAGCGCGTCTTCTTCCACACCGAAATCGATCCGGCGTACGGCGGACGCGGCCTGGCGACCATCCTGGTCGAGGAGGCGCTCAACGAGGCGCGCGACGAGGGTAAGCGCATCGTTCCTGTGTGCTCGATGATCGGCACGGTGCTCAAGAAGCACCCCGAATTCGACGACATCACCGACTCGGTCACGCCGGATGTTCTGCAATGGGTGCGGTCCTAGCCCGTCAATGCGGCCGCCGGGGCCTAACTGCCGCTCTCGCGGATCGGGTTCAGGAGCGCATCTAACCGCCGCTTCGTTGTTTGGCTGCGGGATTTCAACGCGGGCGCCAGCGATACCAGATGGTGTCTTCTCCAGCCCGAGCTCCTCGGGTGAGGAGCCATCCCCATTTGCCGTCCGTGCCGCGTTACGCGGCGTTAACCCGCTCTAACCCACCCCGAAACAGGTCTACGGCAGAGTTTCTATGTCGTATTGAAATACGCCAGCCCCCGCCGCCCAAGGAGCATCGTGACCGCCATAGATCTCGTCGCCGAAAACGCCGACAGAGCCCATCGGGAAGTTGATGCCGCCGTGCTGATTCCGGAGCTACACAGCCGGGGGGTGCGATACGCGGTCATCAGCTATGTCGACGTACACGGCAAATCGAAGTCGAAGGTGGTGCCGGTGCACCACCTTCACGACGCGGCCGACGGCAGCGAGCTGTTCACCGGGGCCGCGCTCGACGGTGTCCCGCAGGCGGTCGACGACGAGGAGGTCGCCGCTATCCCGGACCTGACGCGCTACTTCATCCTGCCGACCCGTCCCGAGCTGGCATGGTTCCCCAGCACCCTGCACTACAAGGGCGATGTGTTCGAGGCGTGCAGCCGCGGGATCCTTCAGCGCATGACCGCGAGGGGCGCGGAGCTCGGTTACACCTTCAACCTGGGTGTCGAGACCGAGTTCTTCTTGTTGCGCCGCGGCGAGCGCGGTGAACTGCTGCCCTTGTCGATCGCCGACAACCTCGACAAGCCCTGCTACGACACCCGTTCGCTGTTAAGGAATTTCGGGATCATCGATGAGATCGTCCGGGCGATGGATGAGGCAGGATTCGGCGTCTACTCCTTCGATCACGAGGACGGCAACGGCCAGTTCGAGACCGACTTCGGTTATGCCGATGCGGTCACCACCGCCGACCGCATCACCTATTTCCGGCTCATGGTGACCGAACTCGCGCACAAGTACGACGTGATCGCCACCTTCATGCCCAAGCCGATCCCCTCGCAGACCGGCAGCGCCGGGCACATGAACATGTCGCTCGCGGACGCCGGCGGCCGAAATCTCTTCGCCAGCGATGACGACCCCAAGGGCCTCGGCCTCAGTGAGCTCGGCTACCGGTTCATCGCCGGTGTTCTCAAGCACGCCCCGGCGATTTGCGCCGTCGTCGCGCCCACGGTCAACAGCTACAAACGCCTGCAGCGACGCTCGTCGAACTCCGGCTTCACCTGGGCGCCGATCCTGGCCTGTTACGGCGGGAACAACCGCACCAACATGCTGAGGATCCCGCTCGCCGGCGGACGCGTGGAATGCCGTGCCGCGGACTCGTCGAACAACACTTACCTGGCGGCGGCGCTGATGCTCGCCGCGGGCCTGGAGGGCATTCAGGGGGCAGCCGACCCGGGCGCACCGAACCTCGACAACGCGTATCTCCTCGGTGACGAGGTACTCGCTGCACGCGGCATCTCGCCGCTGCCCGACAGCCTCGGCTCGGCCCTGGACGGATTCGAGGCCGACCCCTTGGCACTGGACGTCTTCGGGCCCGCGATGCACAAGGCGTTCCTCGAGGTGAAGCGTGCCGAGTGGGATGCTTACAACGCCCATGTGAGCGATTGGGAACTTGAGCGCTACCTCGAGTTCTTCTGACCGCGACCGTCCTTCAGTCGAGCCGGGGTTACCCTTCGGGCGCCACATCCAGGGCGATGGCCGAGGCGGCCGCTCGCACCTGCGCCAGCGCGCCGCGGTCCACCAAAAGCGATGCGAGCGTCGTCGTCGCGCTCTGGTGCGCCACCTTCTCGTCGTCGAGGTCAGCAATGGGCAGCGGAAGCCCGCGGTCGGCGGCCGAGCCTTGGCGATAGCGGTGCAGCTTCTGCAGACCCTCGTTGAGGCTCAGCGCCGCCGCGCCGGCGATCCTGGGGTCCTCGACGCTGAACTGCCCCGACTCCACGCCCTGCTCGATGAACTCCACGATGCCGTCGAACAGCGCGTGGTAGTCCGTCCAGAATTCGCTGAACTCCTCCGGCCGCTGATACGCCACGTTCTCGACTTGGTGGTAGTCCAGCGGGGCGAGGTTACAGATGTGCTTGGTGTCCTCGTACAACAGCCGATACAGCTTCTCCGCCGGCGTCGCGTCGCAGTCGCGAAGAAGCGTCACCACCGTGGCGGAGAACCGATTGATCGAGGCAGTTGCATAGAGCAACTCTTCTTTGTTCCGGAAGTAGTAGTAAACCGACGGCTGACGCAACCCAGCGGCTTCGGCCACGCTCGTCATCGTGGTGTTGACGAAACCCTTCTCGGCAAAGAGGCGGGTCGCCGCCCTGATGATCTCCTCGCGAGGACTCGCCGGCCGGCTGCCATCGGCGCGAGGTCGTCCGATGGCTGCATCGGCAGCGTGGCCGCGCTGTCGCACGTGGTACTCCTCAGGGGCACGGGGGTTGCCGGAACGCCTCCAATCTATCGGTCAGCGAAACGCGGCGGACCGGAGAATCCGAAGGCCGCGCCGTGCCCACTCTGAACATTCCCCGGGTTCCGGTCGGCCTCGGCGGCCGGTCGGCCGACGTCGAGCTCGTCTACGAGACGCATGGCAGCCTGCACGACGACGGCGCCAACTGCATCCTGCTTCCGACGTACTACACCGGGACGCACGACAGCTACCGCCCGTGGATCGGCCCTGGCCTGCCGTTCGACCCGGACCGCTGGTTCGTCGTCGTCCCGAACCTGATCGGCAATGGGCTGTCCCGCATCCGCGACAGCGAGACCGGTCGGGCCTGGGACCCCGTCGCGGATCCGCCGGTGCGCGTGGTCGACAACGTCGCAGTCCAACGAATCCTGCTCGGGCACCTAGGCATACGGAAGCTCGCGTTGGTCGCCGGGTGGTCGATGGGTGGTCTGCAGGCCTATCAGTGGGCGGTCTCCTACCCGGACCTCGTCGAGGCATTCCTGCCCATCTGCGCGAGCGCGCAATGCTGGCCACTCAATTTCGTCTTCTTGGAGGGGCTTGTTCCCCATCTCATCCGGGCGCTGCGGCGGCCGGCGGACGCGTCGTCTGCCCTGGCCGACTTCGGCCGCGCCTATGCCGCGTGGGCCTTCTCGGCGGCCTACTACGGCGACGAACTGTGGCGCGCGGACTCGTTCCACGGGCTCGATGACATATTGGACCGATGGGCCGAAGACCACATCGCCTGGAACCCCGCTGACCTGCTGACAATGCTGCGTACCTGGCAGTCCGCCAACCCAAGGCAGCCCGGCCTGACCATTCAGGACAGCCTGGCCGCCATCACAGCGCGCGCCGTGGTGATGCCCTGCACCACCGACATGTACTTCACCCTCGCCGAGAACGAGAAAGAGGTCTCCTGGATGCCCCGGGCGGAACTACGACCGATTTCCTCGGCCTACGGTCACATCGCCGGGCGGCCAGGGCATTTGCCCAAGGTCACCGTGCACATCCGGCAGGCGGCGCACGACCTGCTCACCCCCTGACACGCCCGCGGGAGCGCCAAGGGGGAGCAGGCCGCTTCCGGCGGGACCGCGCCCGGCCGGATCAGGCGGTCGCCGCCTCCATGCCCGCGGTCTCTGGTAGATAAGGCATGGCCTGCTTCGCCCCCTCACGCTGCTCGTTGCGCCTATGGATGAGAAAGCCCGCCACCAGCGTGAGTCCGATGAACAGAACGGCGCTCCACTTCAGCCACCATGTGTGGCCCGTCGTGTCATACACGGCCGAGCGCGGCCAGAGCAGGTTGACGGCCATGACGACCTGATAGACCACCGCGAGGCCATTGACGACGATGCCCCACCGGCCGAGGGCGAACAGCGGATTGCCGTGCTCGTCCACCCCATCCAGGACCAGGTCGTCGCGGCGGTGGCGGATCCGTTCGATCAGCAGCGGCACCGTAACGCCAAGGTAGGCCAGGTACAGCATGCCGATACACAGGCTCGCCAGCGCCGTGAAGATTGCGCTCTGCTTGATATTTATCAGCAGCACGATCGCCGCGCCGATGCCGACCACGAACGTCGAAACGAACGGAGCCCCATTGGTTTTCGACACCTTGGACAAGAATCCCGGGAAAGGGAGGGATCGTTCGCGGGCCATCGAATAGATCATGCGGCTACCCGCCGTCTGAATCGCCAATGTGCAGGCGAAGACCGCGATGGCCACGTCAGCCAAGACGATCCTGCCCGCGGTCGGGCCGAAGACGTCACTCAGCACGGCCGGCAGGCCGATGCTGGACAGGGTGCCGTCAGTCAGGCTCGGCGCGGCCAGGATCCCGCCGAGCAGCAACAGCATGCCGAGCACTCCCGAGACGATCAGCGAGCGGGTGATCGTGCGCGGCGTCGTTCGCCGAGGCGCGTGCGTCTCCTCGGAAAGCTCTCCCGCGGAATCGAATCCGACCATGACGTAGGCCGCCATCAGCGCCGAGGCCGCCCACGCAAACACCTGGTTGGAGTGCGCCGGCGTGGTCGCGCCCGTGGCGTGCATGACAGTTCCCAGTCCCCGCTTGACGTGGGTGAACAGCATGACCAGCACGACCGCCACGCCGATCAACTCCAGCACGACGCCGGCGGTGTTGATGGCCGACATCAGACGCACGCTGAGGGCGTTGATCACGGTGGTGATTCCCAGCAGGATGATGCCCAGGACGACGGCGTTGGCGGCTCCCGTCGGGGAGGTCGGGGAGCTGTCCGCATCCGGGCCGCCCATGAACTGGAAGCCGGTCCAGATCTGGGGAAGGATCGCCTGCAAGGCGATGGCGGCCGCCGCGGTGGTCAGGATCTCGGCCACGACCATGACCCAGCCGGTGAACCATCCGAACGTCGGGCCGGCCAGCCGACTCGACCACTGATAAATCGCCCCGGAGATCGGGAAGCGGGCGGCCAGGGTGGCGAAGTTATACGCGACCAGCAGTTGGCCTATGAACACCACCGGCCAGGTCCAGAAGAACGCCGCCCCGCCGAAGCCAAAGCCGATGAAGAAGAACTGGTCGACCGTGGTCAGGATGGACACGAACGAGAAACCGGCCGCGAAGGACGCGAAAGTCCCCACGCCACGGTGCAATTCCAGGCGGTAATGCCCGAGATGCATCCCGTGTGACGCCGGTGAATCGCGGCGCGCGTCCGGCGCGATGGAAGGTCCCGCATCGGCAGACATCTTCAATGCTCCTTTGACTCACACGGCACCATCGGTGCATCGAAGCGCCGCATATCAATAGATCATCGAAAGTCTCGACTGAAGGAATTTCTATAGGGTATTGACGGCGTTACGCCGGCGTAACGGCCTACGCGCGACGTCCTGACCGTCGCGGAGGCTTCCGACAAGGGTCGCGCTGCAGGTCGGCCACGACGGTCGGGCTGGCCCGAGGCGAACAGGTCGACGATGGCGGCATGATCGCGGTCGAGTACAACAAGGGCTCGTATTTCGATAGGGCGATCCGACGGCTTCCGAAGACGACGACGCCCGGATGGGCAATACGTAGCCGAGGTCGCCGCTGCACACCAACGCACCAAACTTGCTGTGACGACATCACCGATTCGGTCACGTCTGACATCGTCCGGTGGGTGCAGTCCTAACTCGCCGATGCCGCCGCGAAATGCGTTCGATGAGTTGTTAGTTGGACAGCGCTCACCGCACGAGGAACACAACAAGCAGCAGGCTGATCAACAGCCAATTATTCACCGCGTGCGCAGCGGCGGACGTTGCCACCGCGCGGCACATCACCTCGTCGACGCGGTCGCGACTAGCTGATATGTGGCCCTGCAGATTGTCGGACCATTCGTTGCGCCGTCTCTCGTTCTCCGCTCGCACGCGTCCTCGTTCTGTGCGGTGGGCTGCCCAGGCATCGGGGTCGTCCCCCACGTTGGCGGGAAGCGCAGGGTAGGGCAGGCGCTCGTAGCGCGGGATCTCTTCCGCTGCTTGCAGTTCGGGGCCCAGGCGACGAATGGCGCGCAAGTAGACCGTCAGGAAGTACAGCCCGCTGACTGTCAGCGCCAAGCAAGCCGCGATCGGAATACCTGACCAAAAGTGAACCAGCCCGAAAGCCACTTGTCTCCGCAATCTCCGGCGGACGCCTTGCCGCTCAGCTCTGGCGCGGAACATCACCTCTTCGGCATGCGCCAACCACGGAACTATTACGGCCACCAGGATGGGCAGGGCAATCGCGACCAGTCTCCATATCAAGCCGGTCTGGCCAGTCTGCCCGAGATTGACATTGCCGCCGTTCCCGAGCAGATGCCACCAGCCCCACCGAAGCCACGGAAATGCGTTGAGTAGCGAGAAATAAACAGCGACCACAACCGAAAGCTGACCTATTGCCGCGGGGATCATCCACCAGCGCATCGCCATGACTGTTCGTCGATATTCTTCGCGCAGGCGACCATGACGGATGACACCCGTCAGCGTCCATACCAGACTGGCTGCAACCACCCCCAAAACGACGGCCGTCAGGATGGTCGCCAACTTTCCGTGGAGCGTCGTCACACTCACATCGTGGCAATTTTGGCCGGCCTCGCCCAGTCAGTCCGCTGATGCACCATGCCGTACATAAGGGGCGGGATTCAGTCCTGCACCAGATCGATCTGCGGCACGTCACCTGAGTGATGAGCTTCGCGACACGCCCCTGCAACTCCTTTGCGATCCGGGCCCGACCCCGGTGGATCAGATGCGCTTCAACGATCATGGGGATCTGCGCGACAAAGTCCCCGATTCCGTAAAAGTCTCACCCGGCGCCGGGTGTCCCCGCCAAACACAAAGGTCACGATCCATTTCTGGCTCGTGACCTTTGCGCCTGGAGTTCGTAGAACTCCTCAAAGTGGGCGAAGGGGGACTTGAACCCCCACGTCCCGAAGGACACTGGCACCTGAAGCCAGCGCGTCTGCCATTCCGCCACTCGCCCGGGGAAACGACCGAAGGACCATATCACTGTAATGGTTCCGCGCCCCAATCGCTCCAAGGGGGCCAGGGCCGGCCGGACGAGGCCCCGCAACCGTGTGAGCTGGGCAGATTCGATTCTCAGAATTCCCGAGGTGCCGCTGGCTCGCGGTGTCCCGATACCATACTCAGGTGATACGACACGCCGTCCACCGTTTGCCTTACGCGGGCGAGACGGCGCGTACGTGCGGGCGAGCACGCACAGATGAGTAGCCAGCGGGGGATCGCCGCGCGTATCGAGCGCAGGCTCGAGGCGACCGTCGACAACGCGTTTGCCCGAGTGTTCGGCGGCTCGGTCGTCCCGCAAGAGATCGAAGCCCTGTTGCGCCGGGAAGCCGAGACGGGCGTCCGCTCCCTGGGGAATCGCCTTTTGGCCCCCAACGAATACATCATTACCCTCGGTATGCACGACTTCGAGAAGGTGGGCGCCGACCCGGATCTCACGTCGGGCACTTTCGCTAGGTACTTGGTTCACTACATCCGGGAACAGGGGTGGCAAACGTATGGTGAGGTGGTTGTCCGGTTCGAGCAGTCGTCGAACCTGCATACCGGCCAGTACCGCGCGCGTGGTGCTGTCAACCCCGATGTCCAGCCCCGCCCGTCGGCTGACGATTCCGTCCGGCCACAATCAATTCATGCGTTCGGCGCAGAACGAGGAGTAGCAATGACCGATAATCCGAGCTACCGCGGGGGCCCGGGGGCGGGACGGCCCGGCGACGAGTACTACGACGACCGCTACGGGCGCCCCCAGGACGACGCGCGCGGCGGCCAGGAGGCACCTGGCGGACCCGACCCGCGGGGTGGATATCCGCCCGAGCAGGGCGGCTACCCGCCGCAGCAGGGCTACCCGCCGCCTCGCCACCCCGAGCAGGGTGGTTACCCGGCCCCGGGCGGCGGCTACCCCGAAGGTGGTTACGCGGAGCACCAGGGCGGCTACCCGGGCCAGGGCGGCTACCAGGATCAGCGCGGCTACCAGGAGCCGGGCGCCTATCCCGAGCAGCGCGGCTACCAAGAGGAGCCCGGCGGCTACCCGGGTCAGGGCGGCGGTTACCAAGAGCAGCGCGGCTACCAGGAGCAGCAGGCCCCCGGCGGCTACCCGCCGCCGTCGTACGAGCAGCGTCCGCCGGGGCCGGCCGGCTACGGCGGTCAAGGCGGGCAGGGCTATGACCAGGGCTACCGCCCGGGCGGCGGCTACGGCCCGCCCGCGGCCGCTCAGCCCGCCCCGCAGGGCTACGGCGGATACGGCGACTACGGCCGCGGTCCCGCCCGCCCGGACGAGGCCGGCTACGCACCGCCGGAACAGCGCCCGGCGTACCCCGAGCAAGGCGGCGCGTACGAGCAGGGCTACCAGCAGGGCGGCGAATACGGCCGTCAGGAGTACGGCCAGGGCGACTACACCCAGTACGCCGAACCTGTCCCGGGCGGCTACGGCGCCCCGGGCGGCGGGTACCCCGAGCCGCCCAACCGCGACTACGAATACGGCCAGCCCGCGGATTACGGCCAGCCGGCGGGTGGTTACGGCGGTTACGGCCAGGGCGGGTACGGGTCCGCCGGAACGACCGTCACCCTGCAGCTCGACGACGGTAGCGGCCGCACATACCAGCTGCGCGAAGGCTCCAATATCGTCGGCCGCGGGCAGGACGCCCAGTTCCGGTTGCCCGACACCGGGGTGTCACGGCGTCACCTGGAGATCCGCTGGGACGGGCAGGTCGCGTTGCTCACCGACCTGAACTCGACGAACGGCACCACCGTCAACAACGCTCCGATCCAGGAGTGGCAGCTGGCCGACGGCGACGTGATCCGCTTGGGCCATTCGGAGATCATCGTCCGCATTCACTAAACCCACGGGCTCTTCGCTGCCGTGCTTCGCCCCGTGTCCACCGGCGTCAAAGTATCGTGACGTTGCTGATGTGCTCGGTGTCACGGGCGCCAGAGTGCAATGCCAGGACGGAAAGGACGCCGGATGCAGGGACTAGTGCTGCAGCTGACGCGTGCCGGATTTTTAATGTTGCTATGGGTTTTCATCTGGTCGGTGCTGCGGATCTTGCGGACGGACATCTATGCGCCCACCGGGGCAGTCATGGTGCGCCGCGGCCTGACATTGCGCAGCACGCTGCTGCCCTCGCGCCAACGCCGGCACGCGGCCCGCTATCTCGTGGTGACCGAGGGATCGTTGGCCGGCGCGCGCATCACGCTGAGCGGGCAGCCGGTGCTGATCGGGCGGGCTGACGACTCGACCCTGGTGCTGACCGACGACTACGCCTCGACGCGCCACGCCCGACTGTCTCAGCGCGGGTTGGAATGGTACGTCGAGGATCTAGGATCGACCAACGGCACTTACCTCGACAGGGCGAAGGTGACCACGGCGGTACGGGTTCCGATAGGCACGCCGATTCGGATCGGCAAAACGGCGATCGAGCTGCGCCCGTGACCCTGGTCTTGCGATATGCCGCTCGCAGCGACCGCGGGCTGGTGCGCTCCAACAACGAAGACTCTGTGTATGCCGGCGCCCGCCTCCTCGCACTGGCCGACGGCATGGGCGGCCACGCCGCCGGCGAGGTGGCCTCCCAATTGGTGATCGCCGCGCTGGCGCACCTCGACGACGACGAGCCCGGTGGCGACCTGCTCGCGAAGCTCGACTCCGCGGTGCGGTCCGGCAACGCAGCCATCGCCGCGCAGGTGGAGGCGGAGCCCGAACTCGAGGGCATGGGCACCACGCTGACGGCGATCCTGTTTGCGGGGGACCGGATTGGGTTGGTGCACATCGGCGACTCCCGCGGCTATCTGCTGCGCGACGGCGAGCTGACCCAGATCACCAAGGACGACACCTTCGTCCAAACACTGGTCGACGAAGGACGGATCACCCGGGAAGAGGCACACAGCCACCCCCAGCGGTCGCTGATCATGCGCGCGCTGACCGGTCACGAGGTCGAGCCGACCCTGACCATGCGGGAGGCCCGAGCGGGTGACCGCTACCTGCTCTGCTCGGACGGCCTGTCCGACCCGGTGAGCGACGAGACCATCCTCGAGGCCCTCCAGATCCCGGACGTCGCGGAGGCGGCCTACCGCCTCATCGAATTGGCGCTGCGCGGGGGCGGACCGGACAACGTGACCGTCGTGGTCGCCGACGTCGTCGACTACGACTACGGCCAGACCCAACCGATCCTGGCCGGAGCCGTGTCGGGCGAGGACGATCAGCTGACGCTGCCCAACACGTCGGCCGGGCGCGCGTCGGCGATCCGGCCCCGCGAAGAGGTCGCCAAACGCGTTCCGCCACAAGCCGAAACGCCGAGTCACCCGCGGTGGTCGCGGCGGCAGATGGCGATCGTGGTCACGCTCGTGGTCCTGCTGGTGCTGGCGGGAGTGGCCATTGGCCGGGCGATCGTGCGCAGCAACTATTACGTCGCCGAATACAACGGCATGGTCTCGATCCTGCGCGGCATCCAGGGCTCGCTGCTCGGGATGTCCTTGCACGATCCTTATCTGGTGGGCTGCCTCAACCCCGGCAACCAGCTGTCGACCATCAGCTACAAGGACACCGGGGCGCCCCTCAATTGCCGTCTGATGCGACTGGAGGACCTCCGACCCGCGGCGCGGGCCCAGGTACAGGCCGGGCTGCCCACCGGAAGCCTCGAGGACGCGATCAGGCAGCTGCATGAGCTCGCGGGCAGCAGCCTGCTGCCGCCCTGCCCGCCGCCTCGCGCGACATCGCCGCCCAGCCCGCCCACCCCGGTCACCACCGGCGAGAAACCCGAGCCGAGCGTCACCACACCATCGTCCTCCGCAAATCCTCCTGCAGGCCCTCCCACCGCTCCCTCTCCCAGCGGAACCCCCTCCACCGCCAATGTGCCTGGCGCCCCGGGATCCCCCACCTCGACGACGACCTCCCCCTCGGTGCCCGGGCTGGCGCCCGCTGTGCCCCAGCCGGGCGTCGACTGCCGAGCGGTGGCATGACCACGCAGGTTCAGCCGCCGGTAGCGGTCACGCCACCCCTGCCGACTCGGCGCAATGCCGAACTGCTATTGCTGTGCTTCGCCGCTCTGATCACCGTCGCAGCGCTGCTGATCGTGGAGGCCAACCAGGAACGTGACCTGCGCTGGAATCTGCCCAGCTACGGCCTGCTCTTCCTGGCCGCGTTCGCGGGCGCGCACCTGGTCATCCGGCGCTTCGCCCCTTACACCGACCCGCTGCTGCTGCCAATTGTGGCTCTGCTCAACGGACTTGGGTTGGTGATGATCCACCGGCTCGACCTCGTCACGAACCGCCTGAGCGGCCACCATCACCCCAGTGCGACGCAGCAGATGCTGTGGACCCTGGTCGGGGTCGCGGCATTCGCGCTCGTGGTCACGCTTCTCAAAGACCACCGACAACTGGCGCGCTACGGCTACATCTGCGGCGTCACCGGGCTGGTGCTACTGGCGATTCCCGCCCTGCTGCCGGCCTCGATCTCCGAGCAGAACGGCGCCAAAATCTGGATCCGGTTGCCGGGCTTCTCAATTCAGCCGGCGGAATTCTCGAAGATCCTGCTCCTGATCTTCTTCTCGGCGGTTCTGATCGCCAAGCGCCGGCTGTTTACCAGCGCCGGCAAACACGTGATGGGCATGACGCTGCCGCGCCCGCGAGACCTCGCGCCCCTGCTGGCGGCGTGGGCGATTTCGGTGGGCGTCATGGCTTTTGAGAAGGACCTCGGGACCTCGCTGCTCCTGTACGCGTCGTTCCTGGTCGTGGTCTACCTCGCCACACAGCGTTTCAGCTGGGTTGTCCTCGGTTTGGTGTTGTTCGCCGCGGGAAGCGTTGTCGCCTACTTCATTTTCGAGCACGTCCGGATCCGCGTGCAGACGTGGTGGGACCCGTTCGCGGATCCCGACGGCACCGGCTACCAGATGGTGCAGTCGCTGTTCAGCTTCGCCACGGGCGGCATCTTCGGGACCGGGCTCGGCAACGGCCAACCGGACACTGTGCCGGCCGCGTCGACCGACTTCATCATCGCCGCGTTCGGTGAGGAGCTCGGACTGGTTGGGCTGGCCAGCATCCTGATGCTCTACACGATCGTCATCGTGCGCGGCATGCGCACGGCGATCGCGACGCGCGACAGCTTCGGCAAGCTGCTGGCCGCGGGGTTGGCTTCGACGCTGGCCATCCAGCTCTTCATCGTGGTCGGCGGGGTGACGCAGCTGATCCCGCTGACCGGCTTGACCACGCCGTGGATGTCCTATGGCGGATCGTCTTTGTTGGCCAACTACGTGCTGCTGGCCATCCTGGTGCGCATCTCGCACAGCGCCCGACGACCGTTACGCACCCGGGCGCGCGAAACGTCGCCGATCGCGGCAGCCAAGACCGAGGTGATCGAGCGGGTATGAACGCCTCCCTCCGCCGAATCTCGGTGACCGTGATGGCGTTGATCGTGCTGCTACTGCTAAACGCCACGATGACGCAGGTGTTCGCAGCCGACGGGCTGCGCGCCGACCCGCGCAACCAACGGGTGCTGCTCGACGAGTATTCGCGTCAGCGCGGCCAGATCATCGCGGGCGGTCAGCTGCTGGCCTACTCGGTCGCGACCGACAACCGCTTCCGGTTCCTGCGGGTCTATCCCAACCCCGCCGTGTACGCCCCTGTCACCGGCTTCTATTCCCTGCGCTACTCCAGTTCCGGTCTCGAGCGGGCCGAGGACCCACTGCTGAACGGCTCCGACGAGCGGCTGTTCGGGCGCAGATTGGCCGACTTCTTCACCGGCCGCGACCCGCGTGGCGGCAATGTCGACACCACAATCAAGCCGCGTGTGCAGCAGGCCGCCTGGGACGCCATGCAGCAGGGTTGCGGCGGACCGCCCTGCAAGGGCGCCGTCGTCGCCCTCGAGCCGTCCACCGGCAAGATCCTCGCGATGATCTCCTCGCCGTCCTATGACCCCAACCTGCTCTCCTCACACGACCCCGAGGTGCAGGCGCAGGCGTGGCAGCGGCTTCGCGACGACCCGGACAATCCGATGACCAACCGCGCCATCTCGGAGACCTATCCGCCGGGGTCGACGTTCAAGGTGATCACCACCGCGGCGGCCCTGCAGGCCGGCGCCACCGACACCGAGCAGCTGACCGCCGCCGCGTCGATCCCGCTGCCCAACAGCACCGCCACGCTCGAGAACTACGGCGGCACGACATGCGGCAACGACCTGACCGTGTCGCTCAAGCAAGCGTTCGCCCTGTCGTGCAACACCGCCTTCGTCCAGCTCGGACTGCTCACCGGGTCCGACGCGTTGCGCAACATGGCGCACTCGTTCGGCCTCGACAGCACGCCCAGCGTGATTCCGCTCCAGGTCGCCGAATCGACCGTCGGCATCATCCCCGACGCCGCCGCCCTCGGGATGTCGAGCATCGGCCAGAAGGACGTCGCCCTCACCCCGCTGCAGAACGCCCAGATCGCCGCGACTATCGCCAACGGCGGGGTGATGATGCAGCCCTACCTCGTGGACAGCCTCAAGGGCCCAGACCTGGCAAATATCAGCACGACCGCCCCGTATCAGCAGCGCCGCGCGGTGTCGCCGCAGGTCGCCGCTAAGCTAACAGAGCTGATGGTCGGCGCCGAGAAGGTCGCGCAGCAGAAAGGGGCCATTCCCGGCGTGCAGATCGCATCCAAGACCGGTACCGCAGAGCATGGCACCGATCCGCGTAACACTCCGCCGCACGCGTGGTACATCGCGTTCGCGCCCGCCAGCGCGCCGAAGGTTGCGGTGGCCGTGCTGGTGGAAAACGGGGGAGACCGCCTGTCCGCGACGGGCGGGGCGCTCGCCGCGCCGATCGGACGGGCCGTGATCGAGGCCGCGCTACAGGGAGGACCATGAGCCCGCGAGTTGGTGTGACGCTGTCTGGCAGGTATCGCCTGCAGCGCCTGATCGCCACCGGTGGCATGGGTCAAGTGTGGGAGGCCGTGGACAGCCGGCTGGGCCGGCGCGTCGCGGTCAAGGTGCTCAAGCAAGAGTTCTCGCAGGACCCCGAATTCATCGAGCGGTTCCGCGCCGAGGCGCGCACGACCGCGATGCTCAACCACCCGGGGATCGCCCAAGTCCACGACTACGGCGAGAGTCAGCTGGACGGCGAGGGACGCACCGCCTACCTCGTGATGGAGCTGGTCAACGGCGAGCCGCTGAACTCGGTGCTCAAGCGCACCGGGCGGTTGTCCCTGCGGCACGCCCTGGACATGCTCGAGCAGACCGGACGCGCGCTGCAGATCGCGCACACCGCCGGCCTCGTGCACCGCGACGTCAAGCCGGGCAACATCTTGATCACCCCCACCGGCCAGGTCAAGATCACTGACTTCGGCATCGCCAAGGCCGTCGACGCCGCCCCGGTGACCCAGACGGGCATGGTGATGGGCACCGCACAATACATCGCGCCCGAACAGGCGCTGGGTCACGAGGCCACCCCGGCCAGCGATGTCTATTCGCTGGGAGTCGTTGGGTACGAAGTGGTTTCGGGCCGGCGGCCGTTCACCGGCGACGGCGCCCTGACGGTGGCGATGAAGCACATCAAGGAGCCGCCCCCGCCGTTGCCGGCGGAGCTGCCGCCGAACGTGCGCGAACTCATCGAGATCACGCTGGTGAAGAACCCCGCCATGCGGTACCGCAGCGGCGGCCCCTTCGCCGACGCGGTGGCCGCCGTGCGCGCCGGCCGCCGCCCGCCGCGGCCCAGCCAGTCACCGCCCCCGGGCCGGGCGTCGCCCGCGGCCATCCCGTCCAGCCCGACGACCAGGGCGGCCGCCGTCCCCGGCACGCGTAGCGCGGCGCCGCGCCGGTCTCGGCCATCCACCGGGGGGCACCGCCCACCCCCCGCCCGACGCACCTTCTCGTCGGGCCAGCGGGCGCTGCTGTGGGCCGCCGGGGTGCTGGGAGCGCTGGCGATCATCATCGCCGTCCTCATCGTCATCAACTCGCGTGCCGACCAGCAACCGCAGCCCCCGACGGTCACCGACACGGGCGGCCCGCCGGCCTCGGCGCCACCCCCGACGAGCCGGACGCCAGCCGGTTCGGCGCCCGGCCTGCGGCTGAATTGGACGGATCGACCGGCGATAAGGAATTCTGGAATCCCACGCGGGCCTTCCCAACTCGGCCCGAAAAACAGCTGGACCGTCGATCCGGTATGGGCCGTCCACGGGACGACCCGCACGTCGCCGGCCCGACACGAGACACCGCGATGACCACCCCTCAGCACCTGTCCGACCGTTACGAACTGGGCGAAATCCTCGGCTTCGGGGGTATGTCCGAGGTTCATCTGGCCCGCGACGTCCGCTTGCACCGGGACGTCGCGGTCAAGGTGCTGCGCGCGGACCTGGCCCGCGACCCGAGCTTCTACCTGCGCTTCCGGCGCGAGGCGCAAAACGCCGCCGCGCTGAATCACCCGTCCATCGTGGCGGTATACGACACCGGCGAGGCGGAAACCCCCGCCGGGCCGCTGCCCTACATCGTGATGGAGTACGTCGACGGCGTCACCCTGCGCGACATCGTGCACACCGAGGGCCCGATGCCGCCCCGGCGGGCCATCGAGATCATCGCCGACGCTTGCCAGGCATTGAACTTCAGCCACCAGAACGGCATCATCCACCGCGACGTCAAGCCGGCCAACATCATGATCAGCAGCACCAATGCGGTCAAGGTGATGGACTTCGGCATCGCTCGGGCGATCGCCGACAGTGGGAACAGCGTCACCCAGACCGCGGCCGTGATCGGCACCGCCCAGTACCTGTCGCCCGAGCAGGCCCGCGGTGATTCCGTCGACGCCCGCTCCGACGTCTACTCGCTGGGCTGCGTGCTCTACGAAATCCTCACGGGCGAACCGCCCTTCACCGGGGATTCGCCGGTGGCCGTCGCCTATCAGCATGTCCGCGAAGACCCGGTGCCACCGTCCAAGCGGCATCCCGGCATTTCCGCGGACCTCGATGCCGTCGTCCTCAAGGCGCTGGCCAAGAATCCGGACAACCGCTACCAAACGGCGGCGGAGATGCGTGCCGACCTCGTGCGGGTGCACAACGGCGAGGCGCCCGAGGCACCGAAGGTGCTGACCGACGCCGAGCGGACCTCGCTGCTTGCCTCCGGGCCGGGGCATGTCGGCCCGCGCACCGACCCGTTGCCCCGCCAGGTCCTGAGCAGCACCGACCAGGATCGGGCCGGGGGTTCGGTCGGACGCTGGGTCGGTGTTGTCGCCGTGCTGGCGGTGCTGACGATCGTGGTCGTCATCGGGTTCAACACGTTCGGCGGCAGCACCCGGGACCTTCAGGTGCCAGACATGCGGGGTCAGGTCTCCGCCGACGCAATCGCCGCCCTGCAGAACCGGGGCTTCAAGACCCGCACGCTGCAGAAGCCCGACTCCACGATCCCTCCGGACCACGTCATCAGCACCGACCCCGCCGCCAATTCGTCGGTGAGCGCGGGCGACGAGATCACCATCAACGTCTCTACCGGACCCGAGCAGCGCGAGGTGCCCGACGTGTCGTCACTGAGTTACAGCGACGCGGTCAACAAGCTCAAGGCGGCCGGATTCAGCAAGTTCAAACAGGCGACCTCGCCGTCAACCCCGGAGTCGCTGGGCAAGGTGATCGGCACCAACCCGCCCGCCAACCAGACCTCGGCGATCACCAACGTGATCACCGTGATCGTCGGCTCCGGGCCGGAGACCAAGCAGGTCCCGGATGTGGCGGGGCAGACCGTCGACGTCGCGCAGAAGAACCTTGGCGTCTACGGCTTCAGCAAGTTCAGTCAGACGTCGGTGGACAGCACCCGGCCCGCCGGCGAGGTGATCGGCACCAACCCGCCCAAGGGGCAGACGGTTCCGGTGGACTCCGTCATCGAGATCCAGGTTTCCAAGGGCAACCAGTTCGTCATGCCCGACCTGACCGGTTCGTTCTGGACCGACGCCGAGCCGCGGTTGCGGGCGCTGGGCTGGACGGGCGTGCTGGACAAGGGCCCCGACGTCGACGCCGGCGGCTCCCAGTCCCACCGCGTGGTGTATCAGAACCCGCCGGCCGGGACCGGATGTAACCGGGACGGCATCATCACGCTGAAGTTCGGTCAGTAGCCGCGGGGTCGGCGGGGTAGTACGGCCGCACCGCGGCGCGGACCTCGTTCTCGAGGCGGCGGATCAGCGTGTCGTCGCGGGCCCACCCGCAGTACGTGAGCCAGTTGGCCAGCATCCGGTGTCCGCCCTCGGTCAGGATCGACTCGGGATGGAACTGGACGCCGTGGATCGGCAGCTCGCAATGGCGCACGCCCATGATGACGCCGCTTCGGGTCCGGGCGGTGACCTCCAGCGCCGGCGGCAGCGACTCCGGGAGGATCGTCAGGGAGTGGTAGCGGGTCGCCGTGAACGGATCCGAAAGCCCTTGCAGCACACCACTATTGGTGTGGAATACGCTGCTGGTCTTGCCGTGTAAGAGCTCGGGCGCGCGGTCGACGGTGGCGCCGAATGCGACGCCGATCGCCTGGTGTCCCAGACACACCCCGAGCAGCGGGGTGCGCTCCGCCGCGCACGCCCGGACCAGGCCGATCGAGGCGCCCGCGCGTTCGGGGGTGCCCGGGCCCGGGCTCAACAGGACGCCGTCGGCTTCCGCGGCCACGGCGCGCTCATCGGCGAGTCGGGGGTCGTCGTTGCGCCAGACGTCGGCCTCGACGCCAAGCTGGCCGAGGTATTGCACCAGGTTGAAGACGAAGCTGTCGTAGTTGTCGACGACCAGAATCCGCATCGTGCCAGGGTACCGCCCGAGCGGGTCGGGTGATCGCGGTCAGTACCCGACCGGCCCCGACGGCTCCGCGTAGTGCGTCCGGACGGGTTCGGTGTGACCGGCGATCTGCAGGTCGGGCTTGACCTCTTCGCGGTAGCCGAGCCCGAACCGGACGACATACTGCTTGTAGAGGACCACCAGGGGGGCGGCGGCCAGGGCGGCCTGCATGGCCGCGGCGTTGCCGATGGCGGTGATCGTGTACGGCGGGCTGTAGGTACGGCCGTTCAGCAGCAGCGTGTTGCCGACGCAGCGAGGTACCGAAGTGGCGATGATCCGCTGGTCCTGCATCTGGATCGCCTCGGCCCCAGCGCTCCACAGCGCGTTCAGGACGGCCTGGATATCTTGCTGATGCACTACCAGGTCGTCGGGAGATGCGTCGCGCGGGAAACGCCCGTTGGCGTCGCGCTGGGCGTCCTCGAGGGTGACCGCGAGACCCGGCCCGTGTACCGGGTCCATACCCGCCTCGCCGGCGAGTTCGGCGGACCGCCGCAGCATCGCCGCCAGTGCGGTGTCCGTCGAGCGGCCGTGCATGGAGTCGATCTTGTTGGCCAGCTCGTTGCGCTGGGCATTGAGCCGGTTCACCGACGACTGCGCCTCACGAACCAGGTCGACGAGCCGGGGGGCGTCGCTGCGGCGGATCTCCGCCCCGCCGGACACGCCGTGCGTGGCGGCGAGCAGCAACCCCGCGAGAACGCAGACCAAGGGGACACCGAAGCGCCATGGTGAGCGGCGGGTGCGGGCCGTATCACTCATCGGCTCTCCATTTCCTGGTCAGGGCGCCAGGTGGGTTAGTCTCGTAGCCAGGTTATTGCGTGCAGCTGTAGTCGTAATCGTTGCACCCCGTCCCGCTGAGCGTGTTGTCGAGGCTTTTCCGAGATATCTCCGAGGTAATCATGCCCAAGTCCAAGGTCCGTAAGAAGAACGATTTCACCGCCGCCACCGTCAGCCGGACGCCGGTGAAAGTGAAGGTCGGGCCGTCGAGCGTGTGGTTCGTCGCGCTGTTCGTCGGCCTGATGTTGATCGGCCTGGTCTGGCTGATGGTCTTTCAATTGGCAGCCGTCGGCACTCAGGCCCCAACGGCCCTGAATTGGATGGCTCAACTCGGACCATGGAACTACGCCATCGCGTTCGCTTTCATGATCACGGGTCTGTTGCTCACGATGCGCTGGCACTGACCGCGGCGCGCGGGGTGATGAATACATTTCGGCGCCGAGCTGTCATTGGCCCAGCAACGTCCCGAGACCGCAATCACACGCGTGTTATTTATCCCCACTGTTGATAGCGCTTGTGGATAACCGCATCGGCAGTGGTGGGAAGGGGTAGGCGGCCCGTGCAGCAAACACAGTGGCAGCCGCGAGCCACGGGAATCGCTGGTTGTGGGGTTGCAGGCCTGGCGATGGCTATCGCCTCTGTGACCGTGGTCACAGACCCCCCGGGGCGCATCCTGGCTGGGATTGCCGCGGTGGGTCTGCTCCTGTTTGCGGGCGGAACGTGGCGCGCGCGCCCGAAGCTGGCAATTACCCCGGATGGCCTCGCGCTGCGCGGGTGGTTCCGGACGCAGGTATTGCGGCGCTCCGACATCAAGATCATCCGCATCACCGAGTTCCGCCGATACGCGCGCAAAGTCCGCCTCCTCGAGTTGGAGACGGTCGGCGGGGGACTGGTGCTGTTCTCCCGCTGGGACCTCGGGACGGACCCGTTGGAGGTGCTCGACGCGCTGACGGCCGCCGGCTACGCGGGACGCAAACGCGCCTGAAGGACGCTCAGGAGATCGTGATCGACTCGATGACGACGGGTTCGGTGGGACGGTCGTTACCGTCGGTCGCCGTCGTCGAAATCGCGTCGACCACCTTCTGCGACTCGGGGTCGGTGACTTCACCGAAGATCGTGTGGCGCCGGTTCAGGTGCGGCGTCTTGCCGACCGTGATGAAGAACTGCGAGCCGTTGGTGCCCGGGCCCGCGTTCGCCATCGCCAGCAGGTACGGCTTGTCGAACTGCAACTCGGGGTGGAATTCGTCGGCGAACTTGTAGCCCGGGCCGCCCCGGCCGGTGCCGGTGGGGTCGCCGCCCTGGATCATGAAGCCCTCGATCACCCGGTGGAAGACCGCCCCGTCGTAGAACGGCCCCGAGGAGCCGCCCGACGCGTTCTGGGTCGAGTACTCCTTCGTGCCCTGAGCCAGGCCAACGAAGTTGGCGACGGTCTTGGGCGCGTGGTTTCCGAACAGGGCGACTTTGATGTCGCCGCGGTTGGTGTGCAGTGTGGCGGTGGCGGTCTGGTTCGGGCTGTTGGTCACGACACGCAAGTCTGCCATCACTCGCGGAGGCCCCCGCATCGGGTGTCGGGCCGGCCGCCTCAGCTACCAAACGCGGTGGGCGCACAAGGGACCTCTACGCTTCCCATGCATGGCATTCTGATCGGCACCTGACGCGGGCACAGAAAGGCGGCGCATGAGCGCGAAGACCGAATCCCGGTTGACCCCCCGACAGCGATTGGTCCGGGGCCTGGCCTACTCGGCGGTGGGACCCGTGGACGTCACTCGGGGGATGGTGGGCCTGGGCGTCCAATCCGCGCAGTCGACCGCGTCGGAACTTCGCCGTCGCTACCAGGAGGGGCGCCTGGCGCGGGAGATCGCCGCCGCACAAGAAGCGCTCGCGCAAGAACTTTCCGCCGCACAAGAGGTCGTCGCCGGCCTGCCCCAGGCGTTGCAGGACGCCCGCCGCTCGCGGCGCCGCAGCAAGCGGCCGTGGATGATCGCAGGGGCCGCCGTGGTCGTGCTGGGTGGCGGTGCGGTTGCCTTCAGCATCGTCCGGCGTTCGATGCGGCCGGAGCGCGAGGAGCAGTCCCCGCGGCCGCCCAGCGTCGAGGTGCAGCCGCGGCCGTGAGGGCGGCTCACTCCGCGTGGCTGACGATGTTGAGGACATTGCCGTCTGGTGCCCGCACGAAGAAGCGGCGCACGCCCCATTGCGCCTCTGCATAGGGGGGTGGGGGCGGCCCGCAGCCCGTCGTCGAGGCTCACGATGAATGTGAGCTTGGCCGAAGGCATGCCGCGGTGCACGCCGCCGGGATCCGCCAGCGCGCGGTATCCGACCATCGACGCCACGCCCAGCCCGCCCCGTCGGGCGCGTCGACGAATTCCCAGACGCGTGTCGGCTCAGCGTCGACCACCATTTCACGCTAGCCGCGCGGTGTAGGGATACGGAGAATTCTGACGTGTGGAGCCTAGGGGAATCGAACCCCTGACACCCGCCTTGCAAAGGCGGTGCTCTACCAACTGAGCTAAGGCCCCTCATCCTGAGCAGGCGGTTGACCGGGAGGGTCGTCCACCGCCACATGCCACACCTCGACCCCGCGTCGCGACAGCACCACCACCGCCATCCCGACCACGGCCAGTGGCACTGCAAGCCTCACGCAACGTCTTGACGGGCACATGGTTGTGGGCCTAGGAGGACTCGAACCTCCGACCTCTTCGTTATCAGCGAAGCGCTCTAACCGCCTGAGCTATAGGCCCGTACGCGCATACGGCCGAGCGACGAGATTACCGCAACCGGCGCCCCATCCCCAAAACCGCTGTAGATCAACCCAGCCTAATCCCGGTCCGCCAGCGTCACCTCGATGCCGCCGATGAGGTCGGTGGTCAGGTTGTAGACGAACGCGGCGATCGTCGCCATGGCGGTCAGCAGCACGATGTTGACCAAACCGATCAGGACCGCGCCACCGAAGATGGTCCCACTGGAAACCAGTTCGCCGCTGCTGCCGCTCGTGTTGTTCAAGAGGTCACCGACGTTGCTGTTCAACTTCGCCCACACCCCCATGCCGCCGAGCACCAGGTAGAGGAACGCCACCGCGATCATCCAGACGAAGAACAGCGCCACGGACAGCAGGAGCGACACCTTCAGGGTGCTCCACGGGTCTATCCGGCGGATCTGCATGCTCGCCCGCACCGGCCCGCGGCCCCGCCGTGCCACGTTGACGCGGCTTTCCCGGGGTTCGCGTGCCTCGGATGCCGCCGAGCGGGCCGATCCCGACGTGGCCGATGCTTCCTGGCTGCGATCTGGAGCGGTCTTGCGCTGCGGCGAACGCGGGATGGGCCCGGACAAGTCCGGCAACTCGCTGGCGTAGGCCTCGGCCGGCGGGCCGTCGCCCCGCGCCGGCGGCGCGTTGAAGTCAGGCTGCGGACCCTTGCCGGGCGCCGGGGCGCCCGACCCCGATGCCGAGCCCCCAGAGATGAAGCGGTTCAGCCGGGCATCGGCGCCCGCGGGCGGGCCCGGGGGCCGCACATCGGACTGCGGGTCACCCGGGCGATGCGGGGGGTGGGAGCCCCGCCCGGCACCACGCTGCCACTGGGGCGGGTCGCCGGCGTCCTGCGTCCGGCCCGCCTGGGCGGGCGTCGCCCGGTGCGCACCCGCGCGATCGACCGGACCGTCGCCGTTCCCATGCAGGCTGTCGCCCGTCTTGGGGGCGGCCGGCTCGTTCGGTGAGGTCACCCCGACTCCTTACATCTCCTGCACAGGCCTGCCGAAAGCCACCCGGCCACGGCGGTCGCACGTCTGATCCGGCTGAGTCTAGTTGCACAGCCTCTCGGGCGGCCCACCGCTTGCCCGCATCGTTACCGGGCTAGGTGGTCGAATCCCCGGCCTGGTCGGTTTCGCCGACGACCTCTTCCGCGTTCTCCTCGGCGTTGCGAGCGATGGCCAGCAGTGTGGCGCCCTCACCCAGGTTCATCAACCGAACGCCCTTGGTCTGCCTGCCCGCCTTGCGCACCTGGCGCGCCGCCGTGCGGATGACGCCGCCGCCGGAAGTGATGGCGTACAGCTCGCTGTCGTCGTCGACGATCAACGCTCCGACCAGCCTGCCGCGCCGACGGTCATACATGACCGTCAGTACGCCCTTGCCGCCGCGGCCCTGCACCGGATACTCCTCGATAGCGGTCCGCTTGGCGTACCCGCCGGACGTCGCGACCAGCAGGTAGGTGCCTTCGCGGACGACGTTCAGGGACAGGAGCTGATCGTCGGCGTTGAAGCGCATACCCTGCACGCCCGAGGTGGCGCGGCCCATCGGCCGCAGCGCCTCGTCGGTCGCCGAGAACCGGATGGACTGTCCGTTGGCCGAAACCAGCAGCAGGTCGTCCTCGGCCGAGCACAGCACCGCGCCGACGAGCTCGTCGTTGTCGCGCAGGTTGATCGCGACGATCCCCCCGGAGCGGTTGGAGTCGAAGTCGGTCAGCCGCGACTTTTTGACCAGCCCGTTCTTTGTGGCCAGCACCAGATACGGCGCGTCTTCGTACCCGCGGATCTGGATGACCTGGGCGATGCGCTCCTCGGGCTGGAAGGCGAGCAGGTTGGCGACGTGCTGGCCGCGCGCCGTCCGCGAGGCCTCGGGCAGCTCGTATGCCTTGGCCCGGTAGACCCGCCCCTGCGTGGTGAAGAACAGGATCCAGTCGTGGGTCGAGGACACGAAGAAGTGCGCGACGATGTCGTCCTGCTTGAGTCCGGCGCCCTGCACGCCCTTGCCGCCGCGCTTTTGGCTGCGATAGAGGTCGGTCTTGGTGCGCTTGGCGTATCCGGTCTCGGTGATGGTGACGACGACGTCCTCGCGGGCGATCAGGTCCTCGTCGTTGACCTCGCCATCGGCCGCGATGATCCGGGTACGACGGTCGTCGCCGTGCTTGTCGACGATCTCGCGGAGCTCGTCGCGCACGATGGCGCGCTGCCGCTCCGGCTTGGCGAGGATGTCTTCGAGGTCGGCGATCTCGGCCTCGATCTTGGCCAGGTCGTCGATGATGCGCTGTCGTTCCAGGGCCGCCAGGCGGCGCAGCTGCATGTCGAGGATGGCCTGCGCCTGGATCTCGTCGATGTCGAGCAACTCGATCAGGCCCGCGCGGGCGATGTCGACGGTCTCCGAGGCGCGAATGAGCGCGATGACCTCGTCCAGCGCGTCGAGCGCTTTGACCAGACCGCGCAAGATGTGTGCTCGTTCGTTCGCCTTGCGCAGCCGATAGGTGGTGCGGCGAACGATCACGTCGAGTTGATGTTCGACGTAGTACCGGATCATCTGGTCTAGCCGAAGCGTGCGCGGCACCCCGTCGACGATCGACAGCATGTTCGCGCCGAAGCTGGTCTGCAGCTGAGTGTGCTTGTAGAGGTTGTTCAACACCACCTTGGCCACCGCGTCGCGCTTGATCTCCACGACGATCCGCAGGCCCACCCGGTCGCTGCTCTGGTCCTCGATGTTGGAGATCCCGGCCAGCCGGCCGTCGCGGACCTGTTCGGCGATCGAGGTGATGAAGTTGTCGTGGTTGACCTGATACGGCAGCTCCGTGATCACCAGTGAGGTGCGGCCGCGCGAATCTTCTTCCACCTCAACGACTCCGCGCATCCGGATCGAGCCACGTCCCGTGGTGTACGCGTCGTGGATGCCCTGCGACCCGACGATCAGGCCGTGGGTCGGGAAGTCGGGGCCCTTGACCCGCTCGCAGACCGCAGTGAGGGTGGCCTCCTCGTCGGCCTCGTGATTGTCCAGGCACCAGTACACCGCCTCGGCCAACTCACGCAGATTATGTGGCGGGATGTTGGTGGCCATCCCCACCGCGATGCCGCCGGAGCCGTTGGCCAGCAGGTTGGGAAACCGGCTGGGCAGCACTGTCGGCTCTTGCACCCGGCCGTCGTAGTTGGGAATGAAATCGACTGTCTCTTCGTCGATTTCACGCAGCATCTCCATGGCGAGCGGGGTGAGCCGCGCCTCGGTGTACCGCATCGCGGCCGGCGGGTCGTTACCCGGCGACCCGAAGTTCCCCTGGCCGTCGACCAGCGGGTAGCGCAGCGACCAAGGCTGGGCCATGCGCACCAAGGTGTCGTAGATCGAGGCGTCACCGTGCGGGTGGTAGTTACCCATCGTCTCCGCGACCGACCGTGCCGACTTGGCGTGGCTGCGGTCCGGGCGGAAACCCGAGTCGTACATGGCATACAGCACACGGCGGTGCACCGGCTTGAGGCCGTCGCGCACCTCCGGCAGCGCGCGGCCCACAATGACGCTCATCGCGTAATCGATGTAGCTGCGCTGCATCTCCTGCTGGATGTCGACCGGTTCGATACGGTCGCCGGCTTCGTCGCCCGGGGGCAGCGTGGTGTCAGTCATGTATTCCTCGTTTGCGTCGAGCTACGCGTGTCTGATTGATCAG
This sequence comes from Mycobacterium saskatchewanense, assembly GCF_010729105.1. Taxonomy (NCBI): domain Bacteria; kingdom Bacillati; phylum Actinomycetota; class Actinomycetes; order Mycobacteriales; family Mycobacteriaceae; genus Mycobacterium; species Mycobacterium saskatchewanense. The sequence goes on along the minus strand of NZ_AP022573.1, from coordinate 3,558,925 downwards.
ACGTCCAGGAAGCGAACGTCCTTGGCGTTGCGGGTGATGAAGCTGCGCCGCGCGTCGACATCTTCACCCATCAGAATGGAGAACAGTTCGTCGGCGGCCGCCGCGTCGTCCAGCGTGACCTGGCGCAGCACCCGCACCGACGGGTCCATCGTGGTCTCCCACAATTCTTTTGCGTCCATCTCACCCAGACCTTTGTAGCGCTGGATGCCGTCTTCCTTGTTGATCTTCTTGCCGGCCTTGAGCCCGGCCTCCAGGAGGCCGTCGCGCTCGCGGTCGGAATAGGCGAATTCCGGGTCGGTGCGCTGCCACTTGAGCTTGTACAGTGGCGGCTGCGCGAGGAAGACGTGCCCGTTCTCGATCAGCGGCCGCATGAACCGGAACAACAGCGTCAGCAGCAGGGTCGAGATGTGCTGGCCGTCGACGTCCGCGTCGGCCATCAACACGATCTTGTGGTAGCGCAGCTTGGTGAGGTCGAACTCGTCGTGAATCCCCGTGCCCAGCGCGGTGATGATCGCCTGGACTTCGGTGTTCTTCAGCACCCGGTCGATGCGGGCCTTCTCCACGTTGATGATCTTGCCGCGCAACGGGAGGATGGCCTGGAACATCGAGTCGCGGCCACTCTTCGCCGAGCCGCCGGCCGAATCTCCTTCCACCACATAGAGTTCCGACTTACGAGGGTCGGTCGAACGGCAATCGGCAAGCTTGCCGGGCAGCCCGCCGAGGTCGGTTGCGCTCTTGCGCCGCACCAACTCACGCGCCTTGCGCGCCGCGATCCGCGCCTGCGCCGACGAAACCGCTTTGTTGACAACGACCTTCGCATCCGCGGGGTTGGCTTCGAACCAGTGCGTCAGCTGTTCGTTGCAGACCTTCTGGACGAATGACTTGACCTCGGTGTTTCCGAGCTTGGTCTTGGTTTGGCCCTCGAACTGGGGTTGCGAAACCTTGACGGAGATGACCGCGGCCAGGCCCTCCCGGATGTCGTCGCCGGTGAGGTTGGGATCTTTGTCCTTCAACAACTTCTTGTCTTTGGCGTACTTGTTCACCACGGTCGTCAGGGCGCTACGGAAGCCCTCCTCGTGGGTGCCGCCCTCGTGGGTGTTGATGGTGTTGGCGAAGGTATGGACCGACTCGGAATATCCACCGTTCCACTGCATCGCAACCTCGACCTCATGGCCGTCGCCCTTACCCTCGAAGCCGATGATGCTCTGCTGAATCGGGCTCTTGGTGCGGTTGATGTGCTTGACAAAGTCGACCAGGCCACCGGGGTAGTGGAACGTGCGGTGCTTTACCTTGTGCGCCCCAACCGTTTCCGCAGCCTTCTCCTCTGCGGACTTCGGAGCTTCCGCGGTGTCGCTGACCACCTCGTCGACGACTTCCTCTTTGGTGACGCGCTCGTCGGTCAGCTCGATGGTCAACCCCTTATTGAGGAATGCCATTTCCTGCAGCCGGCGGGCCACCGTCTCGAAGTCGTAGTCGGTGGTCTCGAAGATCTCCGGATCGGCCCAGAAGCGGATGGTGGTGCCCGTCTTCCTCGTCTTCTCGCCCTGTTTGAGGACGCCGGGCACCGAGTTGGTGTACACCTGCGACCACTCGTACCCGTCTCGTCTGATGTCGGCTTCGAGACGCGAGGACAGGGCATTGACGACGGAGACACCCACACCGTGCAGCCCGCCGGACACCTGATAGGCGCCCTGTTCGAACTTGCCGCCCGCGTGCAGCACGGTCATCACGACATCGACGGTCGGCACACCGGTGGAGTGCATCTCGACCGGAATGCCGCGGCCATCGTCGGCGACCTCGACGCCGCCGTCATCGAGCAGCCGGACCGTCACTTTGGTGGCGAACCCGGCCATCGCCTCGTCGACGGCGTTATCGACCACCTCCCAGACCAAATGGTGCAAACCTCGCTCGCCGGTAGAGCCGATGTACATACCGGGGCGTTTGCGGACCGCTTCCAGCCCTTCGAGGACCTTGATTGAATCAGCACCGTACTGGTTTTTGGCAGCCACGTTCGGAAAGCTCTCCTCGGGGTTACGTGCAAGCGGTTCGGTCACCGCATCGATCGCACCTCACCACTCTACCGTGATCGAGGCTTGGCACCGATTTTCTGGGCGTGTTTCTGCCTGGCTAACCGCGCCGTGCGCACGATTTCTTCATTTAGGCCGTGTCCTGACGCTAGTCGGACCCGTCTGTCACCTTCTAGCGGCTCTGAGCGGCCTGTTGATGAACGCCGCCCCGGGGATGGCCGACGTGCGATCAGCCGTAGGTGTCGCGCGGGCCGCGCCCGGCGATGTGGCGTGGACCTTTCCGCCACGAGGGCGCCGTCGGCCCGGTTATTTTCAGCGAGGTCACCACGCCGTTGCCCACCGCCGCGGCGATCTTGGCCAAGAGTTGCGCCTGGATCATCCGCAGCTGCGTTGCCCAGGCCGTCGACTCCGCCGTCACACTGAGCACGCCCTCGCTGAGTCCGGTCGGCGTGGCATGGTCGGCGATTTGATGGCCCACGACCGTGGCCCACTGTCCGAGCACCGTCCCCTCCGCGACGCGGGCCGACCAGCCGCGCTTCTTGGCCATATCCCGCGTCAATCGGCCCAGAGGTTGGGGGTCGCGGACGTCGGGCCCGGGACCGGACCAGGTCCTCCGCCGCCCCGCGACCCGGCGCGGGACCGGTGCCGCCGTCCGGCCGCGCCCGGCATCCTTACCTTGCGCGCGGGCGGCCGCGCGTGCCTCCTCGAGCGTGCGCCGCACCAAGTCGATGCCCTTCAGATCGCTCGGCAGGGCCATTTCTTCGCCGTCGGTCACGAGCGCACCACCGAAAGCCTGCCCGACTCGTCGTCGCTCAGGTCGATGTGCACCCGCCGCGCCGACCAGCCCTCGGGAATGTCTTCTTCGACCGCCGCGGTCACCAGCACCTGCTCCGCCGATTCCGCCACGGCGGCCAGCGCCCGCCGCCGCGCGGCGTCGAGCTCGGCGAACACGTCGTCGAGTAACAACACCGGTTCGCTCCCTTCCTCGCGCAACAACTCGTACGCCGCCAGGCGCAGCGCCACCGCGAACGACCACGATTCGCCATGGCTGGCAAACCCTTTCGCGGGCTGGTCGCCGAGGCGCAGTTCCAGGTCGTCACGATGCGGACCCACCAGACACATGCCGCGCTCCAATTCCGCGGCGCGACGCGCGGCCAGCGCCGCCAATAGAGAGGCCTCCAGAAGTTCCCGATCCGGACCTTGCGGATCTTCAGGCCCACCCGCGCCGAGGCTGGTCCGGTAGGCGATGGATGCCGGGCGGGATCCGGGAGCCAGCAATTGGTAAGCCTTTTCGACCTCGGGCCCGAGTAGATTCACCAGATCCATGCGCGCAGCCATCAGCTCGGCGCCATGCTCGGCCAGCCGGCTGTCCCACACGTCCAACGTGTCGAGGGCGCCGGGATCCGCTCGGTGTCGCACCCCCGAGATCGATTTCAACAGCGCGGTGCGCTGGCGCAGCACCTTGTCGTAATCGGCCCGCACCCCGGCGACCGACGGCCGGCGCACCGTCGCCAAGTCGTCAAGGTACCGCCGGCGATCGGCCGGGTCCCCTCGCACCAGTGCCAAATCCTCCGGAGCGAACAACACGGCGCGCAGCACCCCGACCACCTCGCGCGTACTGCGCACCGGTGATCGGTTCAACCTCGCCTTGTTAGCTCGGCCCGCCGCGATCTCCAGATCGACCGCACATTCACGGCCCTCGTTGACCACGATCGTCGAAATGATTGCCCTGTCGGCACCGGCCCGGATGAGTGGCGCGTCGGTTCCCACTCGGTGGGAAGACAGCGTCGTCGAATACCACAGCGCCTCAATGAGATTCGTCTTACCAAAGCCGTTCGGACCAACGAACACCGTCCGGCCCGGCTCCAATTCGAGGTCGGCGTGCGCCCAGGACCGAAAATCGCGCAGTCCCAAATGCCGGAGGTACACCCTAGCCAGGCAACCGGACGGGCATGAGCAGGTAGACATAGTCCGTCGGCGACGCCATGAACGGACCGCTGCCAGCGGGCTGCGCGTCACCGTCGGACGCCGGGCGCAGCAACGCCGGCTTGCCGGGTGTGGTGAAACCGAACGACACCCTCTCGGAGTGCACCGAGGCGAGGCCGTCGGTCAGATATGTCGGGTTGAACGCGATCGTCAACGGCTCACCCACGAAATCGACGGGAAGGTCTTCCTCTGCCCGACCCACATCGTCGGCACCGGCGGCCAGCCTCAACGTGCCGTCGGCGAATTCCATCCGAACCTGGGCACCGCGGTCGGCCACCAGCGCCACCAGCTTGATCGCCTCGGTCAGTTCCGCGACGTTAATCGTGGCGACGGCGGTGTGCTCGGCGGGCAGCAACTGCCGAAACTTCGGAAACTCCGCATCCAACAACCGGGTGGTACTGCGCTTGCCATTGCCGCTGATGCCCAGCAGGCCCTCCTTGCCCACGCCGCCACCGGCGCCCAACGACAGCCTGACTTCCGATCCGTCCGTACCGGCCCGCGCGGCCTCGGCCAGCGTCTTGGCCGGTACCAACACCGCGGCCTCGATGTCCGGCGACGACGCCGACCAGGTCAGTTCGCGAACCGCGAGGCGGAACCGGTCGGTCGCCGCCAAAACAACGGTGTCGCCAGAAATCTCGACCCGGATGCCCGTCAGCATGGGCAGCGTGTCGTCCCGGCCGGCCGCGACAGCGACCTGACTGATCGCCTCGGCGAACAGGTCCGCCGGCAGGGTGCCGGTCTCTTCCGGCAGGGAAGGCAGCGTCGGGTAATCCTCAACCGCCATCGTCGGCAGCGAAAATCGGGCATTCCCACAGGTCAGGGCGACCCGGTTGCCGTCGACGTAAAAGTCGACGGGCTTGTTCGGCAGCGCCCGGGTGATATCGGACAGCAGCCGACCGGAAACCAAAACGCTTCCCGGAGAAGCTATTTCGGCCGCGACCTGTGCCTCGGCGGAAACCTCGTAGTCGAACCCGGAGATCGTCAGGCCCGCATCCGAGCCGGACAGCAAGACTCCGGAGAGCACGGGAACCGCCGGCCTTGTCGGCAGGTTTCGCGCCACCCACGACACCGCGTCGGCGAAGGACTCCCGCACCAACCGAAACTTCAAGTCGGTGAGGCCAGCTGTTGTCGTCGCCGCGTTCATAGCGTCCCTTCACCTACCCAAAGCGTTCACCGATTCGGTGACCAGTCCCCCGCACCGATACGGGGAGTCGAAGAACAACCGTAGAGCTTCTGAGCTCATCTTGAAAGCTAATCGAGAAGGCCGACAAGCCGGGCCGGCGAAGGCTCGATGGGGTGGTGTGCACGAAGGTTCCCGAGTGGTTCCCCAGGACCGTTCTTCGAAGAGAAACCCATGGAGATATCTCAGTAACAGTAATAAGGACTGTGCATGCTGGGGACAGCACGGCCCCGGCGCAGCTAGGGGCGTCGGTGCGCTGTGGATGACAACGTGGACAAGTGTGTGTCGCGCGGTCGGCGGCTGGGGATGTGCGGGGGCGGTGTGCGCAGCGGGAGTTTGTTGCACTGTTGTTTGTTTGCGTTGTGCACAGCGCTGCGCACAGCGTCCGGCTGTGACTGGTGTGACAGAGGTGCGGGAAGTTTTTCGAAAGAAGTTGGCAGCAGCCGAGAATCAGCGCTTGGAACGCTGACGAATGCGAGTGGTGAGTTCTTTGACGTGGTCGAACACCTCGCGCCGTTCGGCCATCTCGGAGAGGATCTTGCGCTGCGCGTACATCACCGTGGTGTGGTCGCGACCGAATGCCTGGCCGATCTTGGGCAGCGACAGATCGGTGAGCTCGCGACACAGATACATCGCGATCTGGCGCGACTGAGCCAGTGCCCGGGTCTTGCCGGGGCCGCGTAATTCCTCCACCGTGGTGTCGAAGTACTCGGCGGTCGCGGCCATGATGGTCGCCGAACTGATCTGCATCGTGCTGGCGTCGGCGATGAGGTCGCGCAGCACGATCTCGGCGAGTGCCTTGTCGATCGGCGTCTTGTTGAGCGAGGCGAACGCGGTGACCCGGATGAGGGCACCCTCGAGTTCACGGATGTTGCGTTCGATGCTGCTGGCGATCAGCTCGAGCACGTCGTCGGGCACCGCAAGGCGCTCCATTTGTGCCTTCTTGCGCAGGATGGCGATGCGGGTTTCGAGCTCCGGTGGCTGTACGTCGGTGATCAGGCCCCACTCGAACCGCGTTCTGAGCCGGTCTTCGAGGGTGGCGAGCTGTTTGGGCGGCCGGTCGGAGGAGATGACGATCTGCTTGTTGGCGTTGTGCAGGGTGTTGAAGGTATGGAAGAACTCCTCCTGGATACCTTCCTTGCCCTCGATGAACTGGATGTCATCGACCAGCAGTACGTCGACGTCGCGGTAGCTGCGCTTGAATGCGACCTTCCGGTCGTCGCGAAGCGAGTTGATGAAGTCGTTGGTGAATTCCTCGGTCGACACGTACTTGACTCGCATGCCGGGAAACAGTCGTTGTGCGTAGTTGCCGGCGGCGTGCAGCAGGTGGGTTTTGCCCAGTCCGGACTCACCCCAGATGAACAGGGGATTGTAGGCGCGGGCGGGGGCTTCGGCAATCGCCAGGGCCGCGGCGTGTGCGAATCGGTTGGAGGCGCCGATCACGAACGTGTCGAAGGTGTATCGGCGGTTGAGGCTGGCCTCGCTGGTGACGACGGGATCGGAATTTCGCGCGCGTTCGCTGAAGTAGTGGGGCCAACGGTGTTCGGACCCAGGCGCTTCTCCGTTGTCCTCAACGTCGTCGTGTTCGATCGCAAGCTCGTCGGGCGAGGCTTCCGGTTGGGTGAAAGCCTCCGCGGGCGGGAAGGACCCGTCGTCGGCGTCCTCGGTCGGTGGCGCGATTCGGACGCCGAGCTGGATCTGCTGGCCGAGCCGGCGACTCAGGGCGTCCGTGATGGGTGCGCGCAGATGGCGTTCGATCTCGTTCTGCACGAAGCTGCTCGGCACCGACAGCAATGCGAATCCCTCAACGATGGTCAGCGGCTGAACAAGATTCAGCCAGGCGCGCTGCTGTGGTGTGAGCGGGGTGATGAGGGTGGTGCGGTTTGGCGAGGCACCGTCCGCGGTGGCGTCGCCGTTGAGTTCTGATACGACGGCGTTCCACACAGTCGTGAAACTTGAACCGGGGTCATCGGTCAACGACGCATCTCCCTGGTTCTCGCACATCCCGGGTCGTTATACGAACAAGTATCAGACGACGCTAGGCCGACGAAGCAACTGTCCACATAGTTATGCACAGGTGTGGACAAGATGATCGTAAGCGAGCCGCAACCTATCGGCGACGGCACGCGATCTCCGTGCTGAAGAAAACCCGTAGAGGTCGTCTACGCAGCTAGTTGACCCGCCATCCTTGCTTCGTTGTCGAGCGCCGTTCCAGTCTAAAACGACCTTGGCAGAAGCTAACAGTTTTCCGTGCGGCTGCCAACCGTTCCGTTGCATTCCAATCGAGTTGTTTAAGGTGACTTGGGCCCGGTGCGGCTCGTGGGGAAGCGGGGCGCCCGGACGCCGACGTTACCTCCGGATGCGGCGAGGGCATCGAGCGGGTTCGTTGGCGCAGGCCAGGTTTGACCCAGCCAACGCACGTCAGTACCCTCAAATAGTCGCCCGAACGTCGGCGATACGGCAGCGACCCGGGGTGACGTGCCCGGGGACCGCGCCGGCCAGCGAGCGGGAACCACCCCCGACCGACCTGCAGAGTACATGTCTGAGCGGCCGGGTGGCTGGGACTACTTGAAGCGAGACAGAACGAGGAGAACGTCGTGGCCAAGGGCAAGCGGACCTTCCAGCCGAACAACCGGCGCCGAGCCCGCGTGCACGGTTTCCGCCTGCGGATGCGCACCCGCGCCGGGCGTGCAATCGTGTCGACGCGGCGCCGCAAGGGCCGCCGTTCTCTGACTGCCTGATCGCACTACCGGGTTCTGCCGTGCTTCGCGCACGCAACCGCATGAGGCGGTCAACCGAGTTTGACGCGACGGTGAGGCACGGGTTGCGCGCGGCGCAGCCCGATCTGATCGTCCATTTCCGGCGAGGGGACGGCGACGAGATCGTTGATACCGGCGCGCCCCACGTCGGCCTGATCATTGCCAAGCCGGTGGGGACCGCGGTGGAACGCCATCGGGTCGCCCGTCGCTTGCGGCATGTCGCCCGTCCGATGCTGGACGAACTCCAGGAATCCGATCGGGTGGTAATCCGGGCTCTGCCCAGCAGCCGCAATGTGTCGTCGGCACGGTTGGAGCAACAGCTGCGCCGGGCGTTGCGCCGCGCTCTCCGGTCGGCGGGAACGGATCTGTGACCGCACTGGTGCGGGTGCGCGCGGCAGGCCGTACGGCGGGCACGGCGACGGTTCGGGTCGTGGTCTATCTCATCCAGCTGTACCGCCACATGGTGTCGCCGTTGCGTCCGGCGACATGCCGCTTCATTCCGACGTGCAGTCAGTACGCCGTCGATGCGTTGACCGAATACGGCCTGTTCCGAGGATGCCGCCTGGCCGCGGTGCGCCTCGCGAAGTGCGGACCATGGCACCGGGGAGGGTGGGACCCGATACCGGAGCGCCACAACTGTGATCACGCGAGCGGAGCCCGGGCCTTGCCGGGGGTCCGAGGGGAGAGTGGGTCTTTTGTTTGATTTCTTCAGCCTTGACTTCGTCTACTACCCGGTGTCATGGATCATGTGGGCTTGGTACAAGCTCTTCGCGGCCGTGCTGGGACCGTCGAACTTCTTCGCGTGGGCGCTCGCGGTGATGTTCCTTGTGTTCACCTTGCGCGCGCTGCTGTACAAGCCGTTCGTCCGCCAAATCCGGACCACGCGCCAGATGCAGGAGCTGCAACCGCAAATCAAGGCGCTGCAGAAGAAGTACGGCAAGGACCGCCAGCGGATGGCACTCGAGATGCAGAAGCTCCAGCGCGAACACGGGTTCAATCCGATCCTGGGCTGTCTGCCGATGCTCGCGCAGATCCCGGTATTCCTCGGCCTCTATCACGTGTTGCGTTCGTTCAACCGCACGACGGGGGGCTTCGGTCAGCCACATCTGTCCGTGGCCCAGAACCGGGCCACCGGCAACTACGTCTTCACGCCGGCCGATGTGGGGCACTTCCTGGACGCCAACTTGTTCGGCGCCCCGATCGGTGCGTCGATGACGCAACACTCCGGACTGGACGCATTCACTGTTTACAGTCTCCCGGCGGTGATCGCGGTCGGAGCGCCCGTGATGATCCTGGCCGGTATCGCAACGTACTTCAACAGCCGCGCTTCGGTGGCTCGGCAGAGTCCGGAGGCGGCGGCCAACCCGCAGACGGCGATGATGAACAAGCTGGCGCTGTATGTCTTCCCGCTCGGTGTCGTCGTCGGCGGCCCGTTCCTGCCGCTCGCGATCATCTTGTATTGGTTCTCGAACAACATCTGGACGTTTGGGCAACAGCACTACGTGTTCGGGATGATCGAGAAAGAGGAAGAAGCGAAGAAGCAAGAGGTGATCGCGCGCCGCGCGGCCAACGCGCCGGCGCCGGGCGCCAAGCCGAAGCGCGCGCCGAAGACCGCGGCGGCGAGCGGCAACGGAGCGTCGGCCGACGATGGTGATGAGGATGCGGCGGGTGCGGGGGAAGCGTCCGACGGCGAAACCGTCGAGACGGAGAAGACCGCCGGACCCGAGAGCCCGAGCGGTACTGCGGCCAACCGGACGCCGCGGCCGGGGGCGCGACCAAAACGGCGTAAACGCTGACGACGCCGAAATTCTTTGGGCCGCCGGCAAAGGCGACCCCCGTTGGGCAAAGACCCGTGGAGGGAGAAAAAGACATGACAGACGCTGATACCACCGAACGCGACTACGACGCGGACCTCGACTCCCGAGAGTCGGCCGAGCAGGGCGGGGTTGAGAACGGCGAGAGGGACACCGAAGGGTTCGAGGACGCGGAAGAGCGCTTGGTCGCCGAGGGGGAGATCGCCGGCGACTACCTCGAAGAGTTGTTGGACCTGTTGGATTTCGACGGCGACATCGACCTGGACGTTGAGGGTAACCGGGCGGTCGTGAGCATCGACGGCAGCGACGACTTGAACAAGTTGGTGGGTCGGGGCGGCGAGGTGCTGGACGCCCTGCAAGAACTGACCCGGTTGGCCGTGCACCAGAAGACCGGTGTGCGCAGCCGGTTGATGCTAGACATTGCGAGCTGGCGTCGTCGTCGCCGGGAGGAGTTGGCGGCGCTGGGCGACAAGGTGGCGCGCCGCGTGCTGCAGACGGGCGAGCGGGAAGAGCTTAGGCCGATGACGCCGTTCGAGCGAAAGATCGTTCACGACGCGGTGGCCGCGGTGCCGGGGGTGCATAGCGAAAGCGAGGGCGTCGAACCGTCGCGTCGAGTCGTTGTGCTGCACGACTAGCGGGCCCGAGTTACAGGCGTGTAGTTCACGCTTGATGCGGGCGGGCGAGGATGTTTCACGTGAAACATGGTGAGTCGGATGGGCGGGCGGAGCCAAACGTCGTCGGGCCCGCCCCTGCCGCCGCCGCCGTGTTCGGTCCGCGCCTGGCCATCGCCGAACGCTACGCGGCGGTGCTCGCGGGCCCGGGTGTCGAGTGGGGGTTACTGGGACCGCGCGAGGTTCCGCGGCTTTGGGAGCGCCATTTACTGAACTGCGCTGCGATCGGACTGCTCCTCGAGCCGGGGGAGCGGATCGTCGACATCGGCAGCGGGGCCGGGTTGCCCGGGATCCCGCTGGCGATAGCGCGCCCCGATCTGGACGTTGCGCTCCTCGAACCACTGCTGCGGCGAAGCGAATTTCTCAAGCAGGTCGTCGCGGAACTAGGGTTAGCCGTCGAGGTGGTGCGCGGGCGGGCCGAGGAGCCGTGGGTCCGCGAGCGGCTGGGCGAGAGGGATGCGGCGGTGTCGCGAGCGGTGGCCGCGTTGGACAAGCTGACGAGGTGGAGCATGCCGTTGGTACGGCCGGGCGGACGGATGATCGCGCTCAAGGGTGAGCGCGCCACGGAGGAACTGGAACAGCATCGGCGTGTGATGGCGGCGGCGGGCGCCGTCGATGCCAGGGTGGTCACATGTGGCGCGGAATATTTGCAGGCCCCCGCAACCGTAGTTATGGCCCGGCGCGGGCAACCGGCACGCAGGGTAACCGGACGGACAGCAGAGGGCAGGAAGCGATGAGCGCGCCAGAAGATCGATCGGCGGGGCCAGCCCCGGCAGCAACCGTCGCGCCCGACGAGGCGGCGGGGCCGACGGCGAACGACGTTTCACGTGAAACATCGCCGGAGTTCGACACCCCGATCGGGGCCGCAGCCGAACGGGCGATGCGCGTCCTGCACACGACCTACGAACCGCTCCGTCGGCCGGGGCGCCGCCGGGTCTTCACGATCGCGAACCAGAAGGGCGGCGTCGGCAAGACCACCACCGCGGTGAACCTCGCCGCGGCGCTCGCTGTGCAGGGACTCAAGACCCTCGTCATCGACCTCGACCCGCAGGGCAACGCAAGTACCGCGCTCGGCATCGCCGACCGGCAGTCGGGCACCCCATCGTCGTACGAAGTGCTCCTCGGCGAGGTATCCCTGAAAGATGCGATCAGGCCCAGCCCGCACAGTCCGCGACTGTTCTGTGTCCCGGCAACCATCGACCTCGCCGGCGCAGAGATCGAACTGGTCAGCATGGTGGCTCGGGAGAACCGGTTACGCACCGCCCTCACCGAACTCGATGACCTCGACTTCGATTACGTCTTCATCGACTGCCCGCCGTCACTTGGGTTGCTGACGATCAACGCCCTCGTTGCCGCCCCCGAGGTGCTGATCCCGATTCAGTGCGAGTACTACGCCCTCGAGGGTGTCTCGCAGCTGATGCGCAATATCGAAATGGTCAAGGCACACCTCAATCCTCAACTGGAAGTGAGTACCGTCGTCCTCACCATGTACGACGGGCGGACTAAGCTCGCCGACCAGGTGGCCGAGGAAGTGCGTCGTTACTTCGGGACCAAGGTGCTGCGAACGGTGATCCCGCGCAGCGTCAAGGTGTCGGAGGCGCCGGGCTACAGCATGACCATCATCGACTACGACCCCGGCTCCCGTGGGGCGATGAGCTACCTGGATGCGAGCCGCGAACTTGCCGAGCGCGATCACCACCATTCCTGAAGGGACGACCATGACGCAGCCGTTACGCAAGAAGGGCGGCCTCGGCCGGGGCCTCGCTTCGCTCATCCCGACGGGCCCGGCGGAGAGCGACTCCGGTCCGGCGACGCTGGGTCCGCGGATGGGGGATGCCGCAGCCGACGTGCTGATCGGGGGACCGGCGCCACAGGCGGCGGACGTCGGGGCGGTATACCGGGAGATCGCGCCGTCCGACATCGAACGCAACCCGCGCCAGCCCAGGCAGGTGTTCGACGAGGAGGCGCTGTCGGAGCTGGTCCACTCCATTCGCGAGTTCGGCCTGTTGCAGCCGATCGTGGTGCGGGCGGTGCCAGCTCGGCCGGGCGGGGCGCGCTATCAAATCGTGATGGGGGAGCGGCGTTGGCGGGCGGCCCAGAAGGCCGGCCTGACCACCATTCCCGCGATCGTCCGCGAAACGGGTGACGACAACCTGTTGCGCGACGCCTTGCTGGAGAACATTCACCGGGTGCAACTGAACCCCTTGGAAGAGGCGGCGGCATACCAGCAACTGCTGGACGAATTCGACGTCACCCATGACGAACTAGCTTCGCGCATCGGCCGGTCCAGGCCGCTGATCACTAACATGATCCGCTTGCTCAAGCTCCCAATCCCTGTGCAGCGGCGGGTGGCCGCTGGCGTGTTGTCCGCCGGTCACGCACGAGCGCTGTTGTCGCTGGACGCGGGTCCGGAAGCGCAGGAGGAACTGGCGAGCCGGATCGTGGCGGAGGGCCTGTCGGTGCGGGCCACGGAGGAGGCCGTCACCTTAGCCAACCGCGGTGGCTCGGCGAGCCCGGCGCCGCAGCGGCGCAAGCCGATTCAGATGCCGGGCCTGCAGGACGTCGCCGAGCGGCTGTCCAACGCCTACGACACGCGGGTTACCGTCAGCCTCGGCAAGCGCAAGGGCAGGATCGTGGTCGAGTTCGGTTCCGTCGACGATCTCCAGCGGATCGTCGAGATGATGACCGCGTCCGGCGCGTGAACCACCACTCGATGTAATTACGTCACTGTGACACCCGCCGCGTTCCGGGGTGCCGGCAATTGAGCAATGACAGCCGCCCGCCCGTGGAAATGCATGCGGGGCAACCGGTTTCAGAGAATCGGCCGATTGCGGGCCCGACGGGCACCGGCTGCGATGGGTTGGCCCAAGTCACCCCGCCAAAGCTGGCCCCATTCGGATCAACTCTCCTATCCTAGAGGGGTTGCTGGTTGCAATCGGCTGCAGTACCGCACGGAGGCCAGGAGGCTAGTGTCCGCTCGAATCATGCCGCTGCGGCTCGAGGATTTCGAGCAGCTTCCCAAGCACGCCCGCCGGTGCGTCTTCTGGGAGGTTGATCCGGCGACGCTCGGAAACCAGGACCACCTTGCCGACCCGGAATTCGAAAAGGAAGCCTGGTTGTCGATGGTGATGCTGGAGTGGGGTTCGTGCGGGCAGATCGCAACCGCGCTTCCCGACGAGCGCACCCAGGCCGAACCGCCCTGCCTCGGGTACGTCCTGTACGCGCCGCCGCGGGCGGTGCCGCGCGCGCAACGGTTTCCCACCGCGCCGGTTTCGGCGGATGCGGTTCTGCTGACGTCGATGGGCATCGAGCCCGGGCAAGCCGCCGATGATCTGCCGCACGGTCTTATCGCCCGGGTGATCGATGAATTGGTCCGCCGAGGTGTGCGAGCGCTCGAGGCCTTCGGCCGTACTCCGGCGGCATCGGAACTACTCGACCCCCGCGCGGCCGATCCCGACGTGCGGCCCGTGTTGGAAGCGCTCAACGACTGCTCGGTGGACCACTGCGTGATCGACGCGGAGTTCCTGAAGGACGCGGGCTTCGTCGTGGTGGCGCCGCACGCGTATTTCCCGCGGCTGCGGCTGGAGCTGGACAAGGGCCTCGGCTGGAAGGCGGAGGTCGAGGCCGCCCTGGAGCGGTTGTTGGAAAATGCTCAGCTGCAGCAGCCGGTGGGCGCGGGGTCCACGACCGCCACGGTGAAGACCACGCGGAACGGTCTAGGAACCGCCGAGCCGGCCGGACCGCTCCACGGACAGTTCGTGGGCCAGTAGCTCTGCGAAGGTGAAAGTCCCTGTGGGCCGGTCGTTTTTGCCCAACAGGTACAGGCGCTTGACCGCGGCCAGGATGCCTTCGGCGATCGCGTCACGGGTCTGCGTCGAGAGCAGCATGGCTCGATCGCGCGGATTGGTGATGTAGCCGACATCCACCTGAACCGTTGGCATTCGGGTCAGCCGCAGCAGGTCCCACGTGCGGCCATGGGTCCGGCAGTCACTCAATCCGGTGCGGGCCACCACTTCTCGCTGGATGAAGTCGGCCAGGTTGCGTCCGATGGTGGACACCGACCCATGGGAGTTGCCGAAGTGAAACGACGCAACGCCGTTCGCCGCTGGGCTCGTTTGGCTTTCGCAGCGGAGGCTGATCATGAGGTCGGCGCCGACGTTGTTCGCGGTCGCGGCGCGTTCGGCGTCCGAGGGGCTCCAGTTGGCCGGCCGGGACAGGAACGTCTCCATGCCGATGGCGGTCATCCGGCCCTCGAGGCGGCTTGCCAAGTCCCACAACACATCCGCTTCACTGATGGGGCCGTTCGGGCCCTGCGAGATCAGACCGTGGTCGGTGCCGCCGCGACCCGGATCGATGATGATGCGCTTACCCGACAGCTTGGGGCCAGAACGGCGGACCAGCTCCTCCTCGCGGATCGCGTGGGGAGAGCCGCCGGTGACCCGCGAACTCAGAAAATACAAGGAGCGCAACGTTTCCGGACCGCAGATGCCGTCGGCGGCAAGCCCATACTCCCGCTGGTAAGACATCAGGGCGTTGTGGGTCTGCAAACCGAAGTAGCCGTCGACCAAACCGGTATAGAAACCGAGATCCTGCAGCCGCGCCTGCAGGGTGGCGACGTCGTCACCGTAGAGCGGGGCTCCGAATTGGTGATACAGCGTGCGCGCGCCGAGCCGATAGGAGGCCTCCTTGAGGGCGCGGTAGGTTGCTTCGCCGACGATGCCGTCGACCAGCAGCCCCCGATGCTGTTGGAAGGCCCGCACCGCCTGGTCGAGATCGGCGTCGAACAGTTCGGCGGCTACGTGCTGCCCGGTCGCCAGGTCCTGGTCGGGGCCTTCCAGCATTCCCAGCGTGGCGAGCGTTGCCCGGATTTCGGTCACAGCAGCGCCGCGGTCACCACAGCGCAGCGCGTCGCCGTGTTCACGGCGCGGACTCGACATACCAAGGGCCTCCGAGACAAACTGACCAACCGGCATTCTGGCGCCAGCTAATCGTCATTGTCGCAGACGCTTCTCAATTTCGGGAAAACCCCAGGCCAACCGCGGGGCGTGGTGCGTCGACGCGAAGGGGGTTTCAGGTGAGGTTCGGAACCGCGTCGGAAAGCTCGCGCAGCAGCGCCGCCTTGCCCTTCGCGCCGACGATTCGCTTCACGGGCTGGCCGTCTTTGAAGAGGATCATCGTGGGGATCGACACCACCTGAAAGTCGCGCGCCGTCTCGGGGTTTGCGTCGACGTCGAGCTTGGCGACCGTAAGCTGCCCCGCTCGCTCGCTGGCAATCTCCTCCAGCACGGGCGCGACCATTTTGCACGGGCCACACCACGTAGCCCAAAAGTCAACCAGCACAGGCGTGTTGCTCGACAGCACCTCGGTAGAGAATGATGCGTCGGAGACTTCTATTGTCGCGCCGGACTTTTCGCCGTCCGTCATTGTGGTGCTCCAATCAATGTGTCGGTACTGCCGGGAAATTCGGTTGCATCACCCTGCGCGGCCGCGCTGGACGCCGCGTGTTCAGCCAGCCAGCGCTCCGCATCGATGGCCGCGGCACAGCCGCTGCCCGCGGCAGTGATGGCCTGCCGATAGGTGCGGTCGACCAGATCGCCGGCGGCGAAAACACCGTCCAGCGAAGTGCTGGTGGTGCGGCCCCGCACCAGGACATAGCCCTCCGGGTCGACGTCGAGGACGTCACGCACCAGCGCCGAACGGGGCTCGTGACCGATGGCGACGAACACACCGGTCACGGCGATGGTGGTCTCCTCACCAGTGGCGGTGTGGCGCAACCGCAATCCGGTCACGGTCTCCTGCCCCTCGACAGACATGACGGCCTGGTTGGTGAGGAACGTGATCTTGTCGTTGGCGCGGGCACGGTCGAGCATGATCTTCGACGCCCGGAATTCGTCGCGGCGGTGCACCAGCGTCACGCTGCGGGCAAACCGCGTCAGGAACAGCGCTTCCTCCATTGCCGAGTCGCCGCCACCCACCACGGCGATGTCCTGGTCGCGGAAGAAGAACCCGTCGCAGGTGGCACAAGAACTCACACCTCGTCCCAGCAACTCCTGCTCACCCGGGACCCCGAGGTAGCGGGCCGCGGCACCCATCGCCAGGATGATCGCCCGGGCGCGGTGGATTTCCCCGTCGGCGGTCACCACGGACTTGACCGCGCCGTCGAGCGAAACGGACTCGATGTCCTCCATGCGCAGATCGGCGCCGAAGCGCAGCGCCTGCTCGCGCATCTGATCCATCAGCTCCGGACCGGTGATGCCGTCGCGGAAGCCGGGGAAGTTCTCCACCTCGGTGGTGGTCATCAGCGCGCCGCCGAACGCCGTGCCCTCGAAGACGAGCGGCGCCAGCTGGGCGCGGGCGGTGTACAGGGCCGCGGTGTATCCGGCGGGACCCGAACCGATGATGATCACGTCGTGGACAGTGTCGCCAGTCATACGAGCCTTTCAGAAGAATGATCTTCGGATTCCTGTAAACGCCAGCGTAGGCCCGGGTGTTCCCACGCGCGTCGCACCACCCTAGGACCGCGGCACCTGGGTGTTGGCCAGCAGCCCGGTATCGGCCGCGCTGCAGTTCGACGCCACCGCGAAGACCGACAGGCTGTCGGGCGTGTCGCCCGGCAGGACGAGCAGCTCACCGGGACGGGCGTTGATCTCGATCGGCCGGGCGCCCAGGACCTGGGTCGACGCCGGATAGCCCAGGCCGCTGAGGCAGGACGCGCGGTGGGCCGCGTCGGTGAGCGGGCCGTACTCCGGGGTGCGGCCGAGCAGGGCCAGGATCTCGCTTTGCGAGAGCGGAATCACCATCGGCGGCGAAACGGTGATGTGCTCGGCCGTCGTGGGGGTGCTCGGCGCGGACGCCGGCTCGTCGAGCAGCGCCGCGGTCCCGAACCCGACCGCGGCCAGCACTGCGCACAGACCGGCTGCTGCCGCGGCGACTCGGGCGGGTCGGATGCGCGGGCGGACGGAATGGGTGGCGGTTGCGCGCCCGGTCCCTGGGTTAGCCGCCACGGCGGCCGCGAGTTTGTCGGCGACCGCCTGTGGAAAGTCTGGCCCCGCCGCTGGATCCCTGCCGGCATCGGCGACATCGCGGCGCACCTGGTCCAGGGCCCGCAGCACGGTCTTGGCGTGCGGGTCGGCGCGTACCCGTCGGCGGACCCGGGCGGCGGACTCGTCGTCGAGCAGTCCGGCCTGCAGGTCGGCGAGCAGTTCGACCGTCAGCGGCGGCTCTGCCCCGGCGTCGCCGGGGTCCGGGTCGTCATCGCCAGCGTCGTTTGCACCCATCCGCCCCAGTGTCCGATATGCGCCGGTGGGTTGGCGAGGGCGGTGTCAGGTCAGGTCGGCGGGATCGCCGGCATCGAGATAGCCGAGGAGTTCGGCGAGCCGGACCCGGGCGCGGGCGCAGCGGCTCTTCACGGTGCCCTCAGCGACGCCCAACAGCGCGGCGGTGTCGGCGACCGAGTAGCCCTGCATGTCGACGGCGACCACCGCGGCGCGTTGCTCGACGGGCAGGCGCATCAGCGCGCGGTGCACGAGGATCGCGGTGTCCACTTGGGCCGTCCGGTCGGCGACCGGGTGGACGTCTTCGAGCGGTGCCGTCGGGTGGGTTCGCGCGCGCCGGAGCCGGTCGAGGCAGGCGTTGACCACGATGCGGTGCAGCCAGCTGGCGACGGCGGCGTCGTGCCGGAAGGAGCCGGCGCCGCGGTGCGCCGACAGCATCGCATCCTGCAGGGCGTCTTCGGCGTCCTCGGGGGAGCGGGTGGTCAGCCTGGCCAGCCGGTGCAGCTGCCGTTGGTGGCGGTTGAACAACTCGCCGAAGGCGTAGCGATCGCCCGCGACATGCGCTGCCAGCAGCTCGGCGTCGCTGCGTTCGCGCTGAAAGACGTGTCGCCCGAGACCCACGGCCGGACAGTAACCAATGGGGTGTTGCGCGGCACTTCACCGCCGTACACACCTGTGAGCTTTGTCAGGATGCGGCCTGGACCGTGATTTCCGAGATTGCGGCCTTGCTCTTGCCGTCGGTGGTGCCCAGCGTGGCGATCCACACCAGCAGGTTGGAGGTGGGGGCCGCGGACTTGACCGCAATGGTGTTGTGGCCCGGTTTGAGCGTCGTTGCCGGCGCCAGGACGGTGGTGTCCTCCAGTCGCGACGGCGTCGGGCTGGAGGACGAGCGGATCTCGACTTTGGTGCCGGTGCTCGAGATGTCGATGTTGACCGCCCCGACCACGGTGGGGCTGGGCAGTTGCAGCATCAGGCCCTCGCCGGTCTTGAAGCTGGGGAACGGGACCGGGTCGGTGTAGGTGTCGCTTTCCCAGGAAGTGGTCGGATTGCCGTCGATCGCCTGGCCCGCCTGGCCCGGGTTGTCGGCCTCGCCGTCGGGCGAGAAGACCGTCGCCTTCGTCGGCTTGACAGTGCTGCCCGCGGGGGCCGAACTGACGGCCGACGACGCCGTTGAGGAAGAGGGGCCGTTGAGCCCGAGCTCGTCCTTGTTGAGGCCGCCGCCGAGGTTGCCGAAGATCTTGCTCACCACCGACGCGAGCACCACCAGGGCCACCACGATCACCACCAAACCGGCGCCCAGGCCGATCAGCAGGTTGCGGCGGCGCCGCGCGTAGGCCGCACTGTCGCGGGCGGTCGTTGTCCGCGGCGACGGCGGCGGCGCCGAATCGTCGATCGGGCCGAGCACCTCGGTGCGGTCGGCCACCGCGGTCGCCTGCTGCAGCAGGTTCAAAAGCGTTGACGCACTGCGTATTCCGCCGTCTTCCTGGACCGCGCGGACGGCGACGGCGGAAATCTGGAACGGGATGTCGCGGTCGACGGCCATGGGTTCGACAGGGTTGCCGGTGGCATCCCGCTCGGCCGGCGCCAGCCCGCTACGCACCCCGGACTCGGGCAGCGGCCACCGGTTGACCAGCAGGGCATAGAGGGCGGCGCCGATCCCGCGGATGTCGTCCTGCGGGTTGGCGTCGGGCATGGTAGCCGGGTAGGCGAGGACCACGTCGCCTTCGATGCTGACGCGGACGCGGTTGGGGTGGTCGATGGACAGGGCCACTCCCGCGCGGTGGGCCGCTTCGGCGGCGGCGGCCAGCGACTGCATCGCACGGACGGCGCCCACGGGCGACGGGGACGTATCGGCCACCTCCTGCAGCGATCCGCCCCGGATCCACTCGGACACCACCAGGCCGCCGTGCGCGGTGTGGACGACGTCGAGCACGCGCGCGATGCCGGGCTTGTCGATCCGGCTCAGCCGCAGAGTGCGGGCGAGGATGTCTTGGAGCACCTCCTTGGGCAGCGCGCCGTCGGGGTCGACAAAGGTCAGCGCCACCTGTCGGTCCAGTGCGGTATCCAGCGCCTGCCAGAACTGCAGGGGAGGAGCGCCGCCGTGGAAGACCAGGAGGCGGTACCGGCCGCCGGCGATCCGGGCGCCGGGTACCAGGTGCATGTCGTCCGCGGGGGCCGCCGGTTCGGGGCCGCGCTCACGGGGCGCGTCGAACGCGATGGGGCCGCGGGCCGCATCGGCCGAAAGGCGGCCGTTCAGCGGGTCGGACGGGCGGGATGCGGGCTGCTCGGTCTCGCGTTCGGCCGGGATGTCGGGCTGGAAATCGTCGGCAACCGGTCGCCGCCGTTGGGGGCCGGACACCGAGCCGGATCCGACGCCGGATCCAGCGCCGGACGCGGCGCTTTCCACTGGGTGGTCGGTCACCTCCGGTCCTTTCGTTATTGGGGCGCTGGCTGCCCGCTCCGGAGGCCCGCCCGGAGATCCATGCCGGATCGGCTGCTGGACCGCATTGACCCCCGGCGGGGACGAATTCCTCTGCTCAGGGTACGTGACCGGGCGGGGGGCGGACGATCGATCCGGCACAGCGCCCGCTTGGCCGTGCGTGGGCGTTGCGGCGGGCCCGCGGATGCGGCGCCTGGCGGCGTCCAAAGCTGCCTGTGCCTCGGGGACCCGCGCGCGCAACATCACCGCGGCCGTGATCGGCAACATGATCGCGGCCAGGATGATGAGCCGTAGCAAAGAGCCGGCGCCGCCCCCGTGCGCGGTGAGCTGGCCCAACCGCAGCAGGTGGTCGGCGACGTGGGCGACCAGGCCGGCGGCCATGGAGGCGGCGATCGTCACCAGGATCGTGCGCACCTCGCCGAGGGCGAGCAGGTGGCCGCCGGCGGGCAGCAGGGTACGGCGCAGCAGGTGATAGCCGACGACCGCGCCGGCCAGGAAGCCGACCCCGTTGGCCGAGCCGAGGAGTCCGGCCACCAGCTTGTGGTCACCGGTCAGGTGTGGCGAAAGCACCGAGCCGGCGATCTTGACCGCGGTGATGACCAGGATGATGACAATCGGAGTCCAGGGCTGCTCGCGCGCGTAGAACACCCGCAGCTGCAGCAGCACCAGCCCGTACGGGATCAACGTGAACGCCGACAGCGCGATCGCGGCGCCCAGGTAGCCGGCGTCGACGTCGCCGAAGTGACCGTAGGCGAACAGCGCGCTGCCGATCGCCGGCCCGCCGACCGTCATAAAAGCCACGATCGGGATGAGCGTGATCAGGGTCAGGCGGGTCGCGAGCGACAGGTCGGCCAGCACCGCCTTGGTGTCGTCGGCGGCGGCGTTGCGGCTCAGCCGCGGCATGACGACCGTGAGCACGGTGACCCCGATGATGCCGAACGGCAGCATGAGGACCAGCCAGGTGTAGTTGTAGATGGCGGGCCCGGAAGCCGCCGCCGTGCTGGCGATCTGGTTTCCGATCACCAGACCGAGTTGGCTGATCAGCACGTAGAGCACCATGGCGGCGGCCATCGCACCGAAGCGCTTGAGGCGGTCGTCGATCCCCCACAAGGGGCGCAGGCTGACGTGCTGACGCTGCAGGGCCGCCAGCAGCAGCGCGGTCTGCGCGAACACCCCCAACGTGGTGCCGATCCCGAGGACCAGCAGCTTGGTGTTGCCCATCCGGACGGGATCGACCGACAGCTCGCCGGGCACGGCGAGGTAGACGCCCAGGGTGATCAGCGCGACGACGTTGTTGACCACGGGCGCCCACGCCGTCGGCCCGAACACGTTGCGGGTGTTGAGGATCGCCATGAACACCGACGTCAGGCCGTAGGCCAGCACCTGCGGCAGCAGCAGGTAGGCGAAGGCGGTGGTCAGCGCCTCGTTGACCTGGGGATGGCGGCCCAGCATCAGCCGTACCAGCAGCGGCGCGGCCAGCACCGAGAGCGCCGTCGCGAGCAGCAGCAGCGTCGTCGTCAAAGTGACCAGGCGCCGCACGAATGCCGCGCCCCCGTCGGGGTCGCTCTGCTCGGCGCGGGCCAGCACCGGCACGAAGATCGCGGTGAACGTCGCCTCCAGCACGAGCGCCGCGACCAGGTTCGGCAGCTGGTTGGCTACCGAGAAGGCGCTGGATAGCGCCGCGCCCAGGATCGCGGCGAGCACCACGATCCGCGCGAAGCCGGTGAGCCGGCTGACCAGCGTCGCGAACGCCATCGCCCATGACCGCGAGACCAGGGCCGCGTCGGACAGCTCGGGCCGCCGGCGGTCGATCCCGGCCGGGACGGGAGGCAGCGGACCGGTCGGGGGTGATTTCGGATCACGCCGTGGCTGCGGCAGGCGCCGTTGCGGCGGGTGCGCCTGCGGGTACGCGGGGTTCATACTCGATGCTCGTGATCGACCCGGTGGTCGAGCGCGTCGTGCGCCTCACCGTGTCTCCGGACGGGCCGGGCATCATGCGGGTCCGGGCGGTCGAGGTCGGCGCGATCGGGCTGGCCGCGGAAACGGTGCCACAGTCGCCGCCCGGCCAGTAGCACCAGCACCGCCGCGGCCGACAGCGTGATGGCGAACAGCACCTTGCCGTAGGCGTTCGAGTGCACCGACAGGCGCACAGGGTCACCCAGCCGCATGCCGTCCGGGGTCCGCAGCGTCACGTCGATCGCGACGCGCTGGGTGAAATTCACCTCGATCGGCACCCGCAGCGGAAGGTAGCCCGGTGGCAGCTCGATGACGCCGAGGTCGGTGACGGTCATGCCCGGCGGGGCGTCGACTTGTAGGCGCACGCGGATCGGGACGGCGAGCCCGTTGTGCAGCGCCAGCGGCAGGGGGCTGTGCTCGGTGGCCAGGGTGTAGGAGCCGCCCGGGTTGACGATCGTGACCGCCCCGAACAGGTCGTTGATCGTGGCGCCGACCACCGCCAGCCGTTGCTGCGCCAGCCCGTTGCGGGTGTCGGGGGGTTCCGACTGGCTCAGCGCGCGCAGCATGTCCTCGCGCAGCGGGGCGGTGTACTGGGCCCCGGTCAAGCCGGTGCGTTCGTCGGTGTTGAGCGCCGAGGTCAGGCCCCACAGGCGGCCGACCTGTCCGGCGACGGCTGCGGTGACCTCGTCGCTGAAGCTGCCGCGCGACGACGGGGAGGCCCCGGCGGGTTCCTGAGGCTCGGTGCGGGAGGCGGCCTCGGCGATCACGGCGGGCAGCGGGCGGGGCACCGCCAGCCCCGAGTGGATGGTGGTGGCCAGCGCGGTCAGGATGACCTGCGCGTCCTCGACCCGCAGCGTCCAGGTCGCGGGCGGGACCAGCAGTTGGGTGCGGGGCGCGTCGTCGCGCTGCAGCGGATGCCAGAACATGGAGCCGAGCGCGTCCTGGCGCCGCGCGGTCGCCGAATCGTGGGTGAGCCGGACGGTCAGCGACGAGTCCAGGTAGGTGGGGACGACCGGATTGGTTCCGACGCCGGCGAGCGCGGCACCGACGGCCGGATCGAACGGCGCGACCACCACCTGCGGGGACAGCCGCCGGGGCGCGGTGTCGACGCTCTCGGAGGCGTCGCTGTTGAAGTCCTGGGCGGCGGACAGTTCGGCCGCGGCGACAGCGACGGTGCTGTCGTCGGCGCTGAGCAGGTTGATCGCGCGGTTGGTCAACGGCCCGTCGGGCAGCAGCGTGGCGCCGCGAGTGGAAGTGATCCCGAGGATGCGGTCGACGATGGTGCCGACGTTGCTGGTGGCGGTCGCGCTGAGCCCTGGGTCGTTGACCCGCTGCAGAGCGTCCAGGTCCGCCTGCGCGTAGGGCAGGGGCGCGACGCACGTCCGGTGGGCGAGCGCCCGGAGCCGGTTCAACCATTCGGTCGCCGCGGCCTGGCCCGTCCCCGGGTGTGTCGGGGTCCCCGGTTGCTGGGCGGGCCCCTCGGGCGAGTTCGACACCACGTACCCGGCGGTCATGGCGTTCACCGTCACCAGCAGGTCGGGGTCGACGGCGAGGCACAGCGCGCGGCCGACGGCGCCGTCGGGGTCCGCGTCGTGCCCGGTGGCAACCTCGGCCGCGGACAGCAGGGTGTCCAGTCGGCCGCCGGTGGCCAGCGAGGTGGCAAGGTCGTCGTCGACGAGCCGGACCGGGATCGCGCCGCCGGGCACCCCGGGGGCCAGCCGGGGGCGGTCGGCGAGCGGCCACAGCATGGTGATCCACACGGGTTTCGAGGTGTCGGGGGCGACGGCGGAATCCAACTCGTCGGCCTTGTCGGGCGGGACACCGACCACCGGCAGCAGGAACCGCGCGTTGTCGAGCCGGGCGGGGGCCCCGTAATCCGGAGTGCCGTTCACGTTGACCAGCACCGGATAGATTGCGGGCTTGTCGACGTCCAGCGACGGCTTGGCCAGCGAGCGCAGCGGCGCGGTCAGGGTGAAGCCCGCTTCCTGGCCGCGCTGGAGCTCGGGGGACACGGTCAGGAAGTCGGCGGCGGCCTGGTACTGGTCGGTGCTGCCGTCCAGGGAGGTGCGCAAGCCGGCTGAGCCGGTGACGGCGCCGGCGTGCTCGAGGCGCACCATCACGTCGCGAACGGGCCGGTCGCCGACGTTGGTCACCATGCCGCTGACGGTGACCAGGGGCGGGCTCGTGGTAGTCACGACGTCAGGGGTGACCTGGTCGATGCGGACACGGACGAACGGGGTCGCGCCGGGCTCGCCCGCGGTCGCGCGCGGGACGACGGCGCCGAAGGGTGCCGTGAGCATCACAAGAACGGCGACGATGCAGACCACTGCGGCGAGGCGCGCGAAGCCGGCCCAGCAGAGTTGCGGCGCGGTCACGACCCGGGCCCGTGACCGTTCTTCCGGCCCGCGGGCCAGCCGGAACGGCGGGTCCGCGAGTGCGTTTGCGGGCGCCGCCGCGGCGTGGAAGCGGGCAGCGGCGGGAGCGCGGCGGGGCCATCGTTCTGCAGCTTGTCGATGAGCTCGTCGGCCACCTGGGCCAGGCGGCGTTCGTCGGCGTACGCCAGCCGCGACGGTAACTCGGTCATCGGGACCCACGCCACCTCGGCGACCTCGAGGTCTTCGTCGCACAGCTCTCCACCGGAGAAGCGCATCAGGTAGTGGTGCACCGTCTTGTGCACCCGCCGCCCGTCGGTGACGAACCAGTAGTCGATACGGCCCAGCGCGGCGAGCACGCTGCCGCGGATCCCGGTTTCCTCGGCGACCTCTCTGATGGCGGTCTGTTCGGCGGTCTCGCCCATTTCGATGTGGCCCTTGGGCAGCGACCACAGCATCCGCCCGCGGCGATCGATGCGCCCGATCAGGGCGGCCACCTGCTCGTGGCGTGGCCTGTCGAGGCCGTCAATGACCAGCCCGCCGGCGGAGGTCTCGTGCACGGTGCGCAGACGCTCGGGCTCGCGCCGCGACGACCGCGGTCGATCGGGTTTGGCGGCGGGGGATTCGGCACTCGGCTGGCCGTTTACGTGATTGTCGGACGCACCCGCCGCGCCCCGCCCCCGGCGCCGACCCCGGCGCCGGCGCGGTTTAGCTTGTTCGCCGTCCGACACCCAAGCGATAGTAGCTGGCACGGGCCCGTCTTCAGGAGACGCACGCCGCTCGCCGGTGTCGCTGCCATATAGAGGTATACCGCCGGCCGTACTTCCCGCCCGCCGTCGTCCGCGAACCCCACCCACTAGGCTGATCGAACGTGCCCGACGCCCCTGAAGCCGAAGTAGAGCTGCTGGCCGCCGCCGCGGTCGCCCTGAACCAGCGCGCCCCCATGCTGCGCGAGCTCGGATCGGCTTTCGGCGCCGCGGGGCACCAGTTGTATCTCGTCGGCGGCTCGGTGCGTGACGCCCTGCTGGGCAGGCTGAGTCCCGACCTCGACTTCACCACCGACGCCCGCCCCGAGCAGGTCCAAGACCTGGTCCGGCAATGGGCGGATGCCGTGTGGGACACCGGAATCGAATTCGGCACGGTCGGCGTCGGCAAGGATGGGCACCGCCTCGAGATCACGACGTTCCGCGCGGACGCCTACGACCAGGTGTCGCGCCACCCCGAGGTGAGGTTCGGTGAGCGTCTCGAGGACGACCTGGTGCGGCGCGACTTCACGGCAAACGCGATGGCCGTGCGCATCACACCGGACGGGCCCGGTGATTTCCTGGACCCGCTGGGCGGTTTGGCGGCGCTGCGCGAGGGTGTGCTGGACACCCCGGCGGCCCCGGGGGTGTCCTTCGGGGATGACCCATTGCGGATGCTGCGGGCCGCGCGGTTCGTGTCGCAGCTGGGCTTCGCCGTCGCGCCGCGGGTGCTCGAGGCCATTGAAGAGATGGCCCCGCAGCTGGCGCGGATCAGCGCCGAGCGGGTGGCTGCGGAGCTGGACAAGTTGCTGTTGGGCGGAGATCCGGTGGCCGGCATCGACCTGATGGTGCAGACCGGGATGGGCGAGGTGGTGCTGCCGGAGGTCGGCGGCATGCAGATGGCGATCGACGAACACCACCAGCACAAGGACGTCTACCAGCACTCGCTGACCGTGCTGCGCCAGGCGATCGCGCTGGAAGACGAGGGGCCCGATCTGGTGCTGCGGTGGGCCGCATTGCTGCACGACATCGGTAAGCCGGCCACCAGACGGCACGAACCCAACGGCGGGGTGAGCTTCCACCACCACGAGGTGGTCGGGGCCAAGATGGTGCGAAAACGGATGCGCGCGCTGAAATATTCGAAGCAGATGGTCGACGACGTGTCGCAGCTGGTGTATCTGCATCTGCGGTTTCACGGCTACGGCGACGGCAAATGGACCGACTCGGCGGTTCGCCGCTACGTCGCCGATGCCGGGCCGCTGCTGCCCAAGCTGCACAAGCTGGTCCGCGCGGACTGCACCACCCGCAACAAGCGCCGGGCCGCGCGGCTGCAGGCCAGCTACGACCGGCTGGAGGCGCGGATCGCCGAGCTGGCCGCCCAGGAGGACCTGGCGCGGGTGCGTCCCGATCTGGACGGCAACCAGATCATGGAACTGCTCGGCATCCCGGCCGGGCCGCAGGTCGGTGAAGCCTGGCGGTTTCTGAAAGAGCTGCGGCTGGACCGCGGGCCGTTGACCAACGAAGAGGCGACGGAGGAGCTGCTGGCCTGGTGGCGGTCGCGGGGGAACCCGGGGGAGTAGTCGGCGCGTCTGATGGGTCGTGGATTACTGCATGGCGGGTGACGACGGGGCGGCAATCTGGCACGGCCAACCGGATCTCGACCTGGACGGGGACGGGCGCTTCGACGCGGTCGCGCTGGATTTCGACGGGGACGGCCTGCGCGACGACGCGATGGCCGATCTCGACGGCGATGGGGTGGTCGATCACGCCTTGCTGGACCTCGACAACGACGGCACGCCCGAGGCGTCCTTTCTCGACGACGGAACGGGAACCTGGGCGGTGGCCGTCGATCGGAGCGGGCAGGTGCGGTGGGTCGGGCTCGACGGCGTCGAGCACACCGGCGGTCCGCTGGTGGACTTCGACGGGCAGGGCCATGCCGATGACCGGCTTGTGGACAGCGACGCCGACGGGGTGGCCGACCGGGTGCTGTGCGCCGGTGCGGACGGCGTGACCGGGTACGTCGACACCGACGGGGATGGGCACTGGAATGTGAAGTTGACCGACGCTGACGGTGACGGGCTGGCCGACGGGGCGAGCGCGCTGTAGCCGATTCATTAGTCCTGCGGGCCACGGTGGCGGTGCCCGGTGGTGGCGGGTCGGAACGCTTCCGGGTCCACCCAGTCGCCCATGCCGTACTCACCGCGGTGGTGCGCGGTCATCCCGTCGTGCCGAAGGCCATCGCCGTGGCCGGACACGACGTCGGCGATGCTGAACAAGGCCTCCGACCCGTCGTCGAAGTAGTGCAGATGGTCATCGATGGGATTGATTGAGCCGACGGGGATTTCGGCCTTGAAGCGGGTGGAACCGTAGCCGTCGGCGGCGGGGTCGCTTCCCAGCCCGCCGAGGAACGGGCCGAGGAGACCGGGACCGGTCACGCGGGCGGGGGACCAGGTGACCGGATCCGCCGAGGCGGTGCCGACATAGACGTGCCCACCGGTGGGCAGGTGGAAGTCGGCCGCCGAATGTGCAAGGTCGGTGCCGGGGGAGCCGGCGAGGACCACGTCGTCGGCCCGCATCCCGTATGCCGCCGCGGCGTCGGCGACAGTGGTAGAGCCGTAGGAGTGGCCGATGACGGTCATGTGCGTGGGCGCGCCGACGTGCGTGGTCCTGAGACCGTTGACGTCGGCGGCCAACGCCTGTCCGCCGGCGCGCGCCATGTTCGGGTGCCAGAGGCCCGGGTCGTACCAGACGTCGGGGGCGTCGTAGCCGACCCACACGACGACCGCGGTCTTCTTATTCCATTCGGCCCGTTCGGATTCGGCGTAGAGGCGCCGGCCGTCCGGCTCGCTCAGCGTTCCATCGCGCACGTTGGATCCCAGGCCCGGCACCAGGAAGGCGGTGTTGGCCGCGGTATCGGGGTTTCCCAGGGCGATGGCCGCGCCGCCCTCCCCGCCGAACGCGTCGGGTTGATACTTCAACAGGAAGACGTCCGGATGATTGCCCGGCTCGTCGGCGGCTGCTGTCAATCCTTGTCGCGTACGCCAGGCGTTCGTGTAACGGGTGAGTTCCGTTGGTGTGATGCCGTAGTCGGTCGGATTCGTCGCGACTGCGTTGACGGTGACGCCCTGTTTGGTGGCGGTGTCCTCGACGCGGTGAAGGTCGGCGTTCATAGCGGCGGTGTTGGCCCGGCCGCGGATGCCGACTGGAATGCCGTTGAGGTTGCCGAGCTCTCGTGGGTGGTCGGCGATCGCCCGGTCTTGTTGTTCTTGGTTGAGGGATTTCCACCACCGGTTGACACCCTCAGGGCCGGTGTCGGGTGATGGGATGCCGAGTGTGTCTCCTCTGACCGCCCCTTCGGCATCTTGAATGGCTGTCGGGTTGTAGCCCTCAGTACGGAGGGTGGTCAGTGAATGGTCCAGGGACCGTTCGTATTCAGCTCGAATCTTGTGCAGCACATGCAGTGCGGATTGTGTGTTTTCTATGGCACCGCCTTCAAGTGCGGAGATGAGGGCGTCGAGCGCCGAGTGGTCAGCGTCGGTGAGGGTGCGGTCGTCCTCCATGCTGAGCGCCCGTCCCAGTTGCTGGTCGATGCTCTCCAGCTGGCCTTCCAACGTGTTGATCGATGTCGTGCTGTCGCGTTGAGCGATAGCGAGGGCTGCAGCGACGTTCTCCAGGTCGACGCCGATCTTCGGTATCTGATCGGATTGCCTACCGAGATCCATTGCCACTCGGTGTACTTCGGCCGAGGCATTGATCGGGTGATCACCCGGCGCGCCGTTCCACGCCGCTTCGAATCGCCGCCGTGCTTGGTCGAAGGCGGCGCTGGCGTCTTGGGTGCAACGGCCGCCGGCGTAGAAAGCCTGGGCGAGGTCGGCGATCACGCCGGGCC
The DNA here is from genome assembly GCF_010729105.1 of Mycobacterium saskatchewanense. NCBI lineage: Bacteria > Bacillati > Actinomycetota > Actinomycetes > Mycobacteriales > Mycobacteriaceae > Mycobacterium > Mycobacterium saskatchewanense. The sequence continues at coordinate 3,529,814 of NZ_AP022573.1, read as the reverse complement.
GCCCCGTCTGCAGGCTGGCATCGATGGACCACGGGTCACCGCCCGCCTCCGCGATCAGCAGCTCGACGCTTATGTGGTGGAGTTCCATTGCGCCGCTGCCCATCTCGGGCAGGACCGGGTGGCGCTGGACTGGCTGGACCGCGTCGACGTGATCGGGCAGAACCCGTCGTCGGGCCGGTTCGACGCGCGTGTGCTGACCGCCGCGATCGGCCCGGCCGACATTCCGCTGCTCGTCGCCGACCTCGCCTACGTGCGCGGAATGGTCCACCGCCAGCTGCGCGAGGAGGAGAAGGCTCAGGTCTGGCTGTCGAAGGCGACCATCAACGGGGTGCTGACCGAGGCGGCCAAGGAGGCACTGGCCGATCCGAACCTGCAGCTGGTCGTGACCGATGAGCAGACGATCTCGAGCCGCACCGACCGGTGGGATGCCTCGACGGCGAAGAGTCGCGAGCAACTCGAGGACGACGACGCGACGGAACGGCGCGCGGAGCTGCTGGCCGAGGGACGTGCGCTGCTGGCCAGGCAGGTCGGCCTGGCGGCGGTCAAGCAGGCGGTGTCCGCGCTCGAGGACCAGCTCGAAGTGCGGATGATGCGGCTCGAGCACGGTCTGCCGGTGGAGGGGCAGACGAACCACATGCTGTTGGTGGGTCCCCCCGGCACGGGCAAGACCACCACCGCGGAGGCGCTCGGCAAGATCTACGCCGGCATGGGAATCGTGCGGCACTCGGAGATCCGGGAGGTCCGCCGGTCGGACTTCTGTGGGCACTACATCGGCGAATCCGGCCCCAAGACGAACAAGCTCATCGAAAGCTCGCTCGGCCGAATCATTTTCATGGACGAGTTGTATTCGCTGATCGAACGTCACCAGGACGGCACGCCGGACATGATCGGCATGGAGGCCGTCAACCAGCTCCTGGTGGCGCTGGAGGCGCACCGGTTCGACTTCTGCTTCATCGGGGCCGGCTATGAGGATCAAGTGGACCAATTCCTCACCGTAAACCCGGGTTTGGCCGGCCGGTTCAACCGCAAGCTGCGGTTCGAGTCGTACTCGCCGGCCGAGATCGTCGAGATCGGGCAGCGCTACGCGACACCGCGCGCCAGCATGCTCGACGGCGCGGCGCGCGAGGCGTTCCTCGATGCGGCGACCACCATCCGTAACTACACCACTCCCGGAGGGTGGCACGGCATCGACGCCGTGCAGAACGGCCGGTTCGCCCGCAACGTGATCGAGCGGGCCGAAGGGCTCCGCGACACCCGGGTGGTCGCCAAGAAACGCGGGGGCCAGCCGGTCACCATCGAGGACTTGCAGATCATCACGGCGGCCGACATCCAGACCGCGGTCCGCAGTGTCTGCTCGGACAACCGCGACATGGCCGCCATCGTCTGGTAGCAAGGGTCGAGGGTTACGCGCGGTTGTCTGCTTCGTGAATAGACGAAGTCGTAAGCCTTGCACCAGGAATCGCGGCATCGGCCAAGCCTGCAAAAGCTTAAGATGCCCCCGGGCCTGGAATGCGGCTAGATGAATGGAGTGTCCGGCGGTGCACCGAATCTTCGCGATTGCGGTGACGCTCACGTTGGCATTGCTGGCCGCACCACCCGCTTCGGCGATCGCCCCGCCCACGATCGACCCGGCCGCGGTGCCTCCCGATGTGACTGGGCCCGACCAGCCCCTTGAACAGCGCCGCGTCTGCAAAGCGCCGTTGGCTCTGCCGGGGAACAACTTCCGCGATCCGCCCTGGGCCAACGTCTACCTGGGCGTCGGCGAGGCGCACAGATTCGCCACCGGTCTCGGTATCACGGTGGCCGTCATCGACACGGGTGTGGATCCCTCACCACGGGTCCCGGCCGAGCCGGGCGGCGACTTCGTCGTGAAGGACGGTGACGGGCTGTCCGACTGCGACGCCCACGGCACCCTCACCGCCTCCATCATCGCCGGCCGGCCCGCGCTCACGGACGGATTCGTCGGCGTCGCTCCGGACGCACGTCTGATCTCGGTGCGTCAGACGTCGGAAGCGTTCGAGCCCAAGGACAATCAGGCCAATCCGAACGACCCCAACGCCACCCCGGCGGCAGGGTCGGTACGCAGCCTGGCCCGCGCCGTGGTGCACGCCGCCAACTTGGGCGCCGGTGTCATCAACATCAGCGAGGCGGCTTGCTTCAAGGTCAGGAAGCAGGTCGACGAGTCCGCCCTGGGTGCCGCGCTCGACTACGCGGTCAACGTCAAGGGCGCGGTGGTCATCGCCGCCGCGGGCAACACCGGCGGCGACTGCACGCAAAACCCACCACCCGACCCCGCGATGCCCGCCGACCCGCGCGGTTGGCTGCAGGTGCAAACCGTCGTCACACCGGCGTGGTACGCGCCGCTGGTCCTCGCCGTCGGGGGCGTCGGACAGAACGGGGCGCCGAGCCAGTTCTCGATGCACGGACCGTGGGTGGGCGTTGCCGCGCCGGGCGAAGACATCGTCGCGCTCGGCCCCGAGGGCGAGCCGGTCGACGCGCTGGTCGGCAAGGAGGGCCCGGTCCCGATCGCCGGAACCTCCTTCGCCGCGGCGTACGTCTCAGGTCTGGCGGCGCTGCTGCGGCAGCGATTCCCCGCTCTCGCGCCGGCCCAGATCGTCAATAGGATCACCGCCACCGCGCGCCACCCCGGCGCTGGCGTCGACGACGCAGTAGGGGCGGGGATCGTCAACGCGGTGGCGGCGCTCACCTGGGACGTTCCGGCCGGCCCGGCGACCAGCCCCTTGAATGTGAACCGGATTCAACCACCCCTGCCGGCACCGCGCCCCGATCACGGGCCCATCAAGGCCGTGGCCGTGGGGATCGCGGGCTTCTCGGTGGCACTGGCACTGGCCGCCTTGACCGGCCAGGCATTGCGACGGCGCTGAAGGAATCGATGAGATCAATACGGCTGCGGTTTTCCAGCGGGCACGCCTTGGTGCTCGGGGCGCTCGCGCCGCTCTGCATGCTGCTTTTCTGGCGCACCCGTTACGAGTGGGCGGGGCCCGTCCTGGTGGCGCTGGGTGTGATCGTCGCACTGGTCACCTTTCGCGGTCGCCGGGTGACCGGGTGGATGGCGGCCGCAGGCGCGTGGCTCGTGCGGCGCCGACGGCCTCTGGATGCCCCGTCCGAGCCCGTGATCGGCGCCACCGTGCAGCCGGGCGATCACGTCGCGGTGCGCTGGCAAGGCAAGTCTCTGGTCGCGGTCATCGAACTCATTCCTCGGCCGTTCACGCCGACGGTCATCGTGGACGGGAAGGCGAATACCGATGACGTGGTGGACACTCGGCTGCTGGAGCGGCTGTTGTCGGTGAACTGCCCGGACCTCGAGGCCGACATCGTCTCGGCCGGCTATCGCGTGGGCAGCGTCGCCGCGCCGGCGGTGACGGGCCTGTACGAGCAGGTGATCGAGCGCGACCCGGCTCCGTCGCACCGCCGGACCTGGATCGTGGTGCGCGCGGACCCCCGGCGCGCCGCGAGGTCCGCTCAGCGGCGCGATGCCGGGGTGCCCGGCCTGGCCCGCTATGTGGTCGCATCGACGACGCGTATCGCCGACCAGCTGGCCGGCCATGGCGTCGACGCGGTGTGCGCGCGCAGTTTCGACGACTTCGACCAGGCCACCGAAATCGGCTTCGAACGCGAAAAGTGGTCAACGATCAAGGGGCCGAGGGGCTTCACCACCGCATACACCGCGCCCGGTGGGCCGGACGTGTGGTGGTCGGCGCCCGCGGACCACACCATCACCAGGGTCCGGGTCGCGGCGGGGATGGCGCCGCGGTCCACCGTGTTGCTGACCACGCAGGACAAGCCGCGCAAACGACGAGGGTTCACCCGAGTGTCGGGCGGCCAGCGCGCCGCGTTGCACGGCGAGAATGTGGTCCCCGACCGCCACTGGCAGCTGCCGGTCGGATCGGCGGGTGTACTGGTGGGCGAGACGGCGAGCCACTACCCGGTCTACCTGCCTTTCGATGACGTCGACGCGAGCATCACGCTGGGTGGCGCGCGAACGTTCGTGCAATTCGCGGTGCGGGCGGCGGCCGCGGGCGGCAGGGTCACCCTGGGGCCGCAGTTCCTGGAATTCGCCGAGCTGATCGGCGCACAGACCGGGCCGAAGGCCAAGGTTGCCTGGCCGGGCTCGACGACCTATCTCGGGGACCATCCCGGCGTCGACCGGGTGACGCTGCGGCACAACATGATCAGCACACCGCGGCATGCCAGGCTGCCGATCCGGCCGATCACGCCGCCGGAGGAGAGCCGCTACGAGCAGGCGCTGCCCAAGGCCGGCGCACCGCGTCCCGAGGCCCGGGGACCCGCACCGGCCGCCGTGGCGGGGAATCTCGTGCGCGCGCACCCCGCCGAGTCCCCTTAGACTCGAGACAGCCCGGCGCTTATTTCCCGCGACCTGAAGGATCTTGATGAGCAGCAAGGAAACGCACCCGGAAGCGGCTGCGACGTTGGCGGAGTTCGAGCGGTTCACCAAGGCCCTCGAGGACCAGATAAACCGAACCAACAGCGAATCCTTCACGGCGACAGACGAAACCGAGACCGTCGAAGTGACCATCAACGGGCACCGGTGCCTCAGCGACCTGCAGATCGAAGACGGCCTGCTGCGCCTCGGCGCCGCGACCGTGGAAGAGCGGATCAACGAGGCGTTGCTCAGGGCGCAGGCCGACGCCACGGAAGCCATCCAGGCCCAGCAGGCGCAGCTCCTCGCGTCGCTGACCGAAATCACCGGATCGCTCCAGCGATCGGTTGGTCTGGCCTGAGCGAGGCCGTCGGCGCGCGGCGCTGCCGGCAGCAGGGCGGATACGGTCGGGCCGTGCAGCTTTTCGTCACAGGATCGCCGAGATCGGGGATGACGATCGTCACCCAATATCTCAATCGCCACCACGACATCGAGGTGTTCGACGAGATCGATCTGATCCAGGTGGTCCGTTCCGGCGGGCGGGTGATGAGCACGTTGCAGCCCTTCCTCATCGAGCGCGGGGTCTACGAGTCCTACCATCGCCGTGCTGTGGAAACGGCCGACCCGGCCCTCGCCCTGCGGGCGACGATGAGCGAGCTCGCCCGTCCCTGCACCGTCTGGGGCGAGAAGAACCCGAGGTACGCGACTCAGCTGGGCGCACTGCGGCACAGCTTTCCCGGCGCCGCGGTGCTGTTCGTCCTGCGCGATCCGCGCGAGGTCGTGAACTCCTGTCTGGCACACCGGGGCTCGCTCGCGCGCACCCCGCTGGACTTCTGGATCAAGGACACTGTGGCCGAAGCGCTGGCGCTGGTGGAGCGGCACCTGGAGCCGCTCGAGGCCGTGGTGCCCGACGTCGCCGTCCTGCGCTACGAGGCGTTCGTGGCCCGGCCGGAGGCGACGCTCGACGCCGCCCTGGGCCGCTGGGGCCTGAGCTTTTCAGCCGGCCCCGGCCCGGTCGACCCGGTGGTGCCGGAGACGGCCGCCGACCACCAGTTCTTCCGGGACGGTGCGCCCCTGCCGTGGAAACTCGGCAATCTTTCGCCCCTGTGCCTGGCACCGCGCGTCCGGGACCGGATCGACGCCGACGATCCGGTGTGGGCCCGGGTGGATGCTCTCGCCCGGCGCTTCGGCTACGGCAGCGCATCGTGCTGAGCGATCGGCTGCGGGCCCAGCACCCCGCGGTATGTTTCGTGTCCAACATCGGGGACGCCGTGCTGACGTTGCCCGCGGTGCGGGCACTGGGCGAAATGTTCACCGCCCCAATCACGCTGATCTGCTCGAAGGTCGCCTTCGACCTCTGTTTCCGCGAGGTGAGCGGTCGCTTCGTCGATACCACGGGATTGCCGTTGACGGGACCGCACCCGCGGCCCGGCTCGGGGCCACATCGGCCCGCCGATTACGACACCCTGGCGACGGAAATCGGCGCCGTCGATGTGTTCATCGATACCCTGCCGTGGAGCGCATTGTCGAGCACGGTGGTCCGCCCCCTCGTGCACCGCCTCGCACCGACGACGAGTATCGGCTTCCCGACCGACTACCGCTACGACGTCGTGGTCGCCCAGATGGACTGCCACTGGGCCGACTTGATGTTCAAGCTGCCGCTGGCATTCGATCCGTCGGTCCGGATCGAAGACTATGCCCAGCCGGTGCCCATCCCGGCCCTCGTGCGGGAGCAGGCGCGGGCGATCCGCGCGGCCGTCACCCCCGGGTCCAAGGTGCTCGTAGTGCACGCCGACACCGACTGGACCGAGAAACGTTGGCCGGCAACCCGGTTCATCGCCTTGCTGGACAGGTTCCTGGCGAGCCATCCCGACTATGTGGTGTGGGTCGTCGGGATGGGACACGAGGAGCTCAACGCCGGCCGCGAGGGTGACCGCGTATTCCCCTACCTGGGGCTACCGCTCGACCTCGCCATGAGCCTCGTCGCCCACGCTGACCTCTTCGTGGGGATCGACTCCTGCATGCTCCATGCCGCCGACCTGGCGCGGGTTCCCGGCGTCGGGCTGTTCGGGCCGACGCGCGCTGCGACGTGGGGTTTCAGGTTCGCGCCGCACCGGCACGTCGACATGAGCACCATGGCCGACATCAGCGTGGAACAGGTGCTCAGCGCAATGGAGGAGCTCGTCGAACTGCATGCCTAGTCACGCGGGTCTGAGCGGGATCACGGTGCTGCGGCACGGGCATTCGGAATGCGTTGAGTCCGGCGCGTTGCACAGTCTGCTGCAGGCCGACAGGCCGGCGGTGTATTTCTCCACGCTGATCGGGGATTCGGTCCTGGCGCTGCCGACCCTGCGAGCGCTCGCCGAGCTGTTCACCGCCCCGCTCACGCTGATCTGCCCCAGGGTGGCCTTCGACCTATGCTTCCGCGAGGTGAGTTCGCGCCTCATCGACGTCACGGGAGCGCCTCCGGGGGGCGCGGCACTGGGACCACCCTCGAACCGGCGGCTCGATTACGACACGTTGGCGGCGGAGATCGGCCCCATCGACGTGTTCATCAACGTCGTGCCGTGGGAGGTGCCGTCGAACGTGTTCGGCGGCGGTCTACGGCAGCGCCTGGCGCCCGCGACGAGCATCGGCTTCCCAACCGGTGACGCCTACGACATCGTCGTCCCGAGGGATCTGCCCCATGCGGCCGACCTGACCTTCAAGCTGGCGCGACTGTTCGAGCCGTCGGCACGGATCGAGACCTACGCCCAGCCCGTGCCCGTCCCGGCGGCTGCGGAGGGAGAGGCCCGCGCGGTCCGCGCCGCCGTGCCCGCGGGGACCAAGGTTCTCGTCGTGCACGCCGATACGAATTGGATCAAGAAGCGGTGGCCGGTCACCAGGTTCATCGACCTGTTGGACAGGTTTCTGGCCCGGCATCACGACTACGTGGCCTGGGTCGTCGGAATGGGACAGGAGGAGCTGAACGTGGGGCGGGAGCGCGATCGGGTGTTCCCGTACCTGGGCGTGCCGCTCGACCTCGCGATGGGAATGGTCGCCCGCGCAGACCTTTTCGTGGGGATCGACTCCTGCATGCTCCACGCCGCCGACCTGGCGCGAGTGCCCGGCGTCGGATTGTTCGGTCCGACGGCGCCGGCGACGTGGGGTTTCAGATTCGCGCCGCACCAGCATGTCGCCAGGAGCGCCATGGCCGATATCACGGTGGACGAGGTGTTGAGTGCCGTGGAATGTCTCGCCGAATCGACCATATGAACAACGACTCCCACCGGCGCAACCTCGGCAGCCACTCGCATCTCGAGCCAGGCGTGCGACTGGTTGCACGGCGCTTCGAAATGCTCGGGTTCCGCACGTACCGCGGCTGCGAGGGGCATCCGGCCGCCGGCGCTTCGGGGCTAGAGCTGCGGCACGTCGGCATCGTGCCCAGCGACGACAGCGAACGCGTGATGCCTGCTGCCTCGCTGCAACGCCTTGCGGCCGCCGCGAATTCGGCCGCGGTCGGGCGTTCGCGCGTGCAGGTCGAGGTTCGCGAGGGTGACCGGTGCTTCGATTCTTCCTCGCCGCGGGCCATCGATATCGTCTTCGCTCCGCGATCCGACCTGGCCCCGCGCGATTACTTCGAGCATTTGGCCAGCACGTATGCCGAGTTTTGTGACCGGTTGGAGCCAGACTGCGGGCGGCGACCCGCGAGGCGACCGCTCCGGAACGGCGTGGCGGCCGACGTATCTGGAGAATCGGCAGGCGGTGAGCTGTTGTGGGCTATCCGCCACTTCTACGACACCGCACTGTCATGGCACTGTAAGGAACCCGTCACCTCCCCGGCGAGCGACGGCATCGCGGCGAAGGCTCTGGACCTGCACGCGCTGAACTTCGGGCTGTGGCATCACGAGGACGCCGTTCGCCGCCCCGGCGTCGCCGACGGCGAGGTGGCTCGTAGAAAACGTCGCATCGACCACCTCAACGCCGAACGCAATGCGGCCGTCGAGGACATCGACAGCACGGTGCTCGAACGCGTGACCTCAAACGCCGGTGCGCCGCTGCATACCGAGACACCCGGCACCATCGTCGATCGGCTCTCGATACTCACCCTTCGGCTCCTGCACACGAACCGCGCGCAGGATCCCGGCGCACACCTCGCGGTGCTGGGGGAGCAGTACGACGACCTCTACCGGGGACTCCAGCGCATGCTCACCGACCTGGAGGCCGGTGGTGTCCGGATCAAGGTGTATCGGCAATTCAAGGCCGTCGGGCAGCGCGGTCACTGTGCGCTGTTCGAGACCCGCGACACCTGACCCCCGCCATCAATACGCCGCTGACTCCCACCATTGCCCCCAGTCGAGGTAAGGGTCGCGGTGCTCTTCGTACTGGAGATGCAGCGCCAGCGACGGAATCGGTGTGAACAGCGAAATCTGCTCCCGCCAAATCCTGTTGATGGTCGTCGCCTCGAAAATGTGGTGCTCTACGCCGTAGGGCGTGCTCGAGTAACGCGCGAGGCGCTCGAAAAGCTCCCAGTTCCGACGCAGGGTTGCCAGCTCTACCCAGCACGTGTTGGTGGTGTGCGTATTCGTCCGCCAATGCCTTCCGGCGCCGCAGAGCACGCGGCACGGTTCTCGGCTGAAAATTGGGCTCCAATAATTCTTCGGATCATCGTACGGATGGAGGGCCACTTCCCGGCCGCCGAGCCTCGCCTTGAACAAGGCGTGCGTCGCGAGCATTTCCGGTATCGCCGCCGGGGCGTGCAGGTAGTCGTCCTCGACGAAATAAATCAGGTCGCGAGCGTCGTCGCACGCCCTGGAAAACGAGGCCAGGCAGGACGCGTTGTAGCCGCGGTCGCGGAGGGCGGCGAATTCGACCGGGTGCCTGCACCCCGCGAGGATCTCGCCGAGCATCGCAACGACTTCGGGCGACGAGTGATCGTCGAAGACTCGCAAGATGACGTCGCCATCCGCCTGGTTGATCGACGTGACGAGTGACTGCGCACAACGCAGCGTGATCTCGCTTTTGGGCGCGCCGACGTATCGATGCGCGCCGTGCACGCTGATGTCGGAATGGGTCTGAAGATGAATGGCGAGCCGCATGGTCCTGGCCAGCTTAACGACCTTCCGGCGGCCCGCACACGCACCGCCACGTGTTAGCGTTCTGCGGTGTATTGGATCGCGAATGGTCCGAACATCGAAGTGCGGCGCTACTTTACGGAATCGGACTGGAAGCGTCGCCTTGCCAACGAATTGAAATCCCGTCGGGTGGATGTCGTGTTGGATGTCGGTGCCAACTCGGGTCAATACGCCGCGAGCCTCCGTGAGGCCGGCTTCCACGGCCGTATCGTCTCTTTCGAACCGGTGTCGGCGCCATTTGCCCTCTTGGAGCGCTCGGTGGTCGAAGACGCGCTCTGGGAATGCCGGCGGTGTGCCGTGGGCGAACATGACGGAACAATCGCGATGAACGTCGCAGGCAACGCCGGCATAAGCAGTTCGGCATTGCCGATGCTGAGGACCCACCAGGACGCCTACCCACAGGGCAACTACGTCGGAACCGAAGACGTGCCGATCCGTCAACTCGATTCGGTGACTCCGGAGATCCTCCGGCCCGGCGACGTGGCTTTCCTCAAGGTCGACGTGCAGGGATTTGAAAAGCAGGTGATCGCCGGCGGGGGAGCCACGCTGAGACGGTGCGTGGGGATGCAACTCGAGCTGTCCCTTGTCCCGCTGTACGACGGCGGCATGCTCATCCAAGAGGCGCTCGACCTCGCGTACTCCCTCGGCTTCGCCTTGAGCGCGTACGCGCCGTTCTTCCTCGACATCCGCGACGGCCGGGTGTTGCAGGCCGACGGCGTCTTCTTTCGCTCCGACGATTGACCACCTGGTGTTTGCAAACCGTTCGCCCCGCGGACTCCCGCCCGGGGCGGGGAAAGGCAGCCGAAAACTGCTGCGCGTCGGTGCCGTTCGGGGGATTAGGATGGCATTTGGTAGTGGCTGCGGCGCCACGGCACCGCCCGGATGACCGGCAAGACGAGAGGGGTGGTCGGTGGCCTGCGTCGTTCTTGCTGCTCCCGGGCAACCTCCCCGTCGCCAATCGCCCACTCCGAGACTCTTTCGCACAGAGCACGACTGACTGACGCTGATGGTCTCAGCACAAGGAGATCGGCCGATATGACGCAGACACTGAACGTCGAGTACCAGGAACTTATGGCGCGCGCCGACGAAATAGAGCAACCGCTTCCGGTCATCCCACCGATCAACCCGCCGGCGCCATGCCTCCTGTCGTTCGTCAAAGATGCCGCCACCCAGCTCGCGCTCAATGCGGACTCCCTGCGGCTCTATCTCAAAGCCTGCGAACGCGAATGGAAGACGTTGGCGCAGTCCCTGCGGAATGCGGCGAAGGCCTATGAGGAGGTCGACGAGGGTTCCGCGGGGGCCATCAACAGCGAAATGTCCGGATCGGGCGGGGCGCCGTCGTCGGTGGGCAATGACGAGATGTCGGCCCTATGCGACCCGGACGAAGACTTCGGTGGTTACCTTCCGCCGCCACCCCCTCCGCCGCCGCCGTTCCAATACCCCTACTACGAGGTCAGGCAGGCGGCGAAGGACATCGAAGCCGGTGACCACGGCACAGCGTTTCGCGCATTCGCAAGGGACTGGGACGCTTTCCAGCGGACGTTTCAGCGCGAGACCTACCGGTTCCGCCCTTTCACCAGCTGGGAGGGGGAGGCGAGAACCGCCGTTGAGACCAACTTCGACCAGCAGCGGACGTGGATATATGCGATGGCCGCACTGTGCAGCCAGGTTGCCAGCCAGGCCAACACGGTCGTGGACGCACACAAGAAGGCCACCGGAACGACCGGATACCAGGAGCAGCACGCGGTGGAGGGTGCGCATCCCACGACCTACGAAGTGTCGCAATGCGATTACTGGTACAAGTGGTATTCGACGAATAGCCAGTATCAGTGGTACGTCCAGCAGGCCATCGAATGGTACGAACGACTGCAGGCCCAGTCGGAGGAAGTGCTGGCCCGTTACGTCTCCAACGCCCAGTTGCCGCTGAGACCGGTCACCCCGCAGCGGGTTCCACCGGCCACGCGGATCGACGCCCCCAAGCCCATCGAGCCGAACGACCCCTCGAATCCCGACAATCCGTACGACCCCGACAACCCGTACGACCCCGACAACCCGTTCGACCCGAACAACCCCTTCCCCGGCGGGGACACTCCCTCGGCCACTACACCGACCGTCCCGACCGTCCCTAACGCTGGCGTGCCGCCGACTCCGCCGGCGCCGGACAGCGCGAAGCTGGACCAGGCGCTGAAGGACTTGAAGCGGTCCGGCGCGCTGCCGACGGGGGCGGGGGTCAAGCCAGCGTCGGTCGGGGGTGGCGGCGGGGTGCCGTCGATGCCGCTACAGCCGTCGGCAGACACGGAAGCGGCCTCGCGACCCGCCGGAGCCGGGCCAGGTGCCGCGGCGGCGGGCGCCGGCCGCGGGCTCCCGGGGGCGGGCGGCGCGATGGGTGGTGGCATGGGGGGCATGGCGCCGATGGCCCCCGGCGGCAAGGGCCAAGAGGGTGCCGGCAAGGGCAAGCGGGTGCAGTCGGAGGACGAGGCGCTCTACACCGAGGAGCGGGAGTGGACCGAAGGCGTGATCGGCAATCGTCCGCGCAAGACCGCCGGTCCCGACAAGTAGCGGTGTGCGAAAAGTTCGCGCCCGCTGACCCTTTCGGCACCGAGATGCGTCGTGACCGCTGATTTTGCCGCGATTGGGCCGCCTCAGGGTCGATTATCCTTATCAACCATGACGTCCGACCGGGAGCTGGCGTAGCGATGGGCATGGTCAGGCCGACGGGTGGATACACCGAGCAGATGCTCGAGCCGGGCGGGTGGCCGGAGATCGACGAAGACGCCTTCTACGATCGGGCCCAGGAATACCTCCAGGTTCTGCGCCAGGTCACCGAGGTGTTGGAGACATGCAAGCACGAGCGTGCCGAGTTGTTCGACGGCGGTGCGTGGTCGGGCAGTGCTGCCGGGGCTGCCAACGGCGAACTCGAAACCAACATCGGCGAATTGGTGACGCTGCAAAACGGCCTGGCCACCGTGATCACCTGGCAGAGGCATATCGCCATGTCGATCGTTCAGGCCAAGTCGGACATCACCGACAATGTGGAGGCCGCGCAGCGGCGGATCGACGTTCTGGAGAACGATGCCGACCTCGAACCCGCCCAGCGGACGACAGCGATCAACACAGTTGTCCTTGCGGCGCACGGCGCCAATGTGGGCGTGATCGACGTTGCGGCCGAACGGATCTTGGCGAGCAAGACCTGGCGACCGCCGGGTAATGCCGTAGAGGACCTGCTCGACCAGAAGACACCTCCTCCCGTCGCGATTCCGGACACGAAGTCTCCGGCCGCACCGCCCCCGGCGAACGGGGAACGCCCGGGGCACGGCACCACCGAACCAGCGCCGGCGACACCAACACCACCACCGCCCGTTCGTCCCGGCGCGCCCCCGCTGTCACCCCCCGGCAGCCCGACGCCCGGTGTCGCCCCGCCGCCGCCCTCTCCCGCAATGCCTCTCCCGCCGGGTCAGGCGCCGGGATCACCCTCGCCCGCGCCGATTCCCGGCGGGCCGGGTGGGGCCGGCCCCGGGACGCCGAGCGCCCCCGGGGAGCCGCCCAGCGGACCCGCGGTTCCCGCGGCTCCCCCGGCCACCCCGGCCCCGCTCGGTCCGGCTGTTCCGGCGGCCCCGTTGAGTCCCGCGGCGTCGGGAGTTCCGGCCGGTGCGGGTGGGGTCGGCAAGGGTATGGCTCCGGCGTCGGTGGCGGCACCGTCGCCCAGTTCGCATTCGGACGACACGTCGTCGCCCGGCGCTCCCGGCGGAGCCCCGGGCATGCCGGCCGCGCCGATGGCAGCGGGTGCATCGGGCGGTGCTTCCGGTGGTTCCGCCGCGGGAGCACGCGCCTTGGCCGGCGAGAAGCCTGCGAGCGCACAGCCATCCACCCGGCCCGCGGCGGCCAACCGGGCGGCGGGAAAGGCCGCGCCCGCCGCCCGGCGGAAGGCGGCCGACCAGACCGAACCGCCAGCGGATGTCGTTGCCGCGGCACCGATTCCCGTTTCAGCGGCGCGCGCCGAGCGTGACGCCATCGCAGAGGCCGCCACCGCTGACGCGGCGCGCCGGCAGGGGGATGACCCACTCCGGCTGGCGCGGCGCGTCGCGGCCGCGCTCAACGCGCCCGGTGGCGGAGGCGGTGGAGATCTGGGGTTCTTCTGGGTGACCGCGGTGACCGCAGACGGCGCGATCGTGGTGGCCAACAGCTACGGGCTGGCCTACATACCGGCCGGCGTGCAATTGCCGGAGCAGGTCCACATGGCCAGCGCCGACGAGACGATCCCGGCGACCGAACGCGCGCGCTGGGCCACCTACCCCGTGATGGCCGTGCAGGGCTGGGCGACCCATCACGACACCACGCTCAGGGCGGTGATCGGCACCGAACACCAGCTGGCCAACTCCGATCCGGGCGCGCCCAAAGTTCTGCTGAAGCCCGACGACATCCCGGCCAACGGCGACATGGCGGGTCGGCCGCGGCTGCAGGTGGTGGACCCGGACGCGGCGGAACGGCTGGCAGCAACCACCGACTTGCGGCTGATCGACTTGCTCCCGCCGGCAGCTGCCGATCCGCGTGCGGCGGCCGGCCCCCGGCCCACGTCCGAGGTGACCGATTCGGAGGCGGTGGCCGATCTGGCCGACTCCCTGGCCAGGGGAACCGTCGACGCGCAGCAACTTCTCGCCGCGATGCCGGCGACTCCGGTTGAGGCCGGTCCGCCGGCCGATGAGCGCCCGATGTTGTGGTTCGACGTGATGAAGCCCCTGGCGAGCAAATCCACCGGCCGCCAGGCCGCGCATCTGCGGGCATTCCTTGCGTATGCCACGCATGTCCAAGAGGTCGTCCTCAAAGAGGCGCACGGCGCGGTCGACCTGGCGGAGCAGCGCTCCGCGGTGGCCGACTGGTTGTACTGGAAGCACGTCGGCGCGCTGCTGCAAGCCGGCCTGGCCGACGGCCCGTGAACAGCGCCACCTTCGAGGTGCGGCCGAAAACCGGTTGGGCGTCAGAGATTGAGCTGTGTGGACGCCGGGGTCGGCCGCTCCGCGAGCGGTGCCGGGGGAACATTGCCCGATGCCTGATAACCCGGTGCGGCGCCTTCGGGCACCGCGTCCTGGGGCTGTTCGTCGTCGCCGTCGGCCTTCTCGTTCTCGTCGACCAATTGCCCGGGCGTGCCCTGCGACGCGAGCCCGGCGGGCGAGCCACCACCCGGCATGCTTCCCATCGGGCCCTGCACGCTTTGCATGACGCTCTGCGCAAAGGTCCCTAGCGTGCCCATCGTCTGACCGTATTGAGCGGCCGACGGATTGACTTGCGGCGCAGTCGGTCCGGGCGTCTGACCGTCTGCCGGCCGATCCGGCGTTGTCTCGTCGGCCGGCTGCTCGGCCGCAGCACCCGACATCCGGGCCGCTCCGCGACCATCGGCGGCCTTCCGCGGGGCGGCGAAAAACTGCACCCGGTCCAGTTGCTCGCCCAGCCTCTGATCGGTGGCCGCGTACATGCCGGCCGCCGCGGTGATGCTCGATCCCGTCCGCGTCAGCGCGCCCCGGACGGCGGGCAACCCCTCGATCACCGGCCCCTCGATCACCGGCAGCGTGTCTTTGATCGCGCCTGACACGGCGTCGGTTCCGGTGATAGCAAACTGCGCCGGCAGGGCCGGAAAAACCAGGCCCCGCAACGTCGCCCCGGCGATTTCCAGGCGCGAAGGGTCGACGACCAATGGTTCAGTCATCGCGGGAACCTCGAAACACGTTGTGCACCAGTTAAACGTAACCCACTCCATGAGGTGCCGGACGCGGCAGTTTCCCGGACACCTGGGCTCAGAATTGGATGTTGCGGACGGTGTCGTAGACGCCGGTGATCCACAACAGCATGGGAAGGATTGCGGCGACCAGGGTGCCGTCCAGCAATTCCAGCATTCGCTTCGCCACCGGCGAGACGCGACGAAGCCCGACCGTCGCACCCACCACCGCCAGCGCCACAAGAAGCGCCGCCACGAGGACGGCCAGGAACAGCCAGGCGCTGCGCGGATACCACAGGCACAACCTGACGGTCACGCCGATCGGAATCGCGAGTGCCGCCGCCAGCAGCGCCCATGCGCACCAACGCTCCGCGTAGAGGCGTGACCTGAATCCGCACGCGGCCGTGACCAGACCGGCCACCACCAGGCTGTGCACGAAGAAATGGCCGCGCGTCACCACCGCAATGACACCGGACGCAAGTATCAGCGCGCCCGACATCACGAAGCCGATGAGCAACTGCTTGGCAAGCTCGCTGCGTTCGGTGAGCCGCACCGCGGACTCGGGTACTGAAGCGATGATGGCCTGCCAGGTCCGCGTCTTAATGCCCTCGTCGGCGACCTCTTGGCCCGCAACGGCATCCAGCAGCTCCTCGTGCTCCACGGTTTCGCCGGGGGCGGGGATCGGGGGCAGGGCGATCCGCGCCACGGCGACCGTCAGCTTGGCGGCGCTGGTCACGGTCACCAGGCCGAAGACGATCGCGCCCCCCGGCACCCAGTGTTGCCAGCCGAAGCCGTAGCCGAGGGCACCCGCTGTCACCGCGATCGCCGTGACCGCGGTGAACGAGGCGGGTTCGGCGCGACGACGCGGGCCGCCCCGCGTCAGCAGCATCAGGAACAGGACGGCCGCGCCGCCGGCGGCAAGCTGGGGCGCCCCCAACGGCGCCGCCCCGCGCGGCGGCGGAACCGCCAACGCGGCGGCGGCGGCAACCAGGGGGAACGCCGCTACCCACAGACTCTCGGCGAAGTCCGCCCGGCGGTAGAACCTCTTGGCGGCCCAACTGCCCACCACCATGACAAGACCGCTGACGCCCAGGGCCGATGGCCACCACGGCTGTCGTCCCGTGTTCCACCACGTGAACACCGAGAGAGCGGTCACCACGGCGGCGACGAAAGGAAGCGCCACGGCGATGAAACGATTGAGCGCCGACCGGTCGAACTCGGGCGATTCGTCCAGCACCGCAATCGCATCGATGACGTCCTCGACGAGCGGCCGGTAACGCTCCGTGCGACTCACCGGTACCAGTGTCAGCAGGGAACCGTCGACGACGACCGCATCATCGAGCGATTGATCGGGATGCAGCGGCGGGGCGCCCGGGCGCGCGAACGTCCAGGCCCCCTGGGCGGCAAAGTCGAAGCCCGCCAAGACGTCGGCAGGTGTGCCTTCGAGAACCTCGGCCAGCACCGCGACTGCATCGTCGACGTAGCTTTCTATTGGAGCGGCCGACGGCAGCACCACATCGGTCAGCCGTCGACCGGTCAGGATCGTCACCCGGGTGGTCGCGGGCTTGGCGGGCGTTGTCGCCGCGGCGGCCGGGGCGGCCGCCGCGCTGGCGGTGGGTGCGCTCAACGACCTTCACCCCTGTCGAAGTCGTCGGAAAGTGCTGCGGCAAGCTCGGTAATCCTACGTCGGTAGACAGGGCTGAGCCGGTCGAGCTCGATTTGAGTTCCGGTGGCGATGTGCTTATCCCAGGGCAATACGACAACGCGACCGGGCGGCACATACCGTCCGAAGTGGCGCAGCACGTCGGCGATGGCGACATTGGGTTCACCCGGAACGACATGGTTGATCACCACGCACCCGCGGCGCGCCAGATCCTGAAACCCGTTGTTGCGCAACCAATCGATCGCGACCTCTGCCTGGTGGACGGCGTCGATCGACGCGCTGGCCACGACCACGAGGCCCGAGAGCGTCGACAGCACGCCGCGGGTCGCCGGATCGAAGAAGCCGGCCCCGCAGTCGGCCAGCACGATGTTGTAGAACCGCGCCACGGCGTCGGCCGCCGACTGCCAGTCGGCCTCGCTCAGGCCGCGCCGCGCGGTTCTGTAGTCCTCGGTGGCGAGCACTTCGAGGTTGACCGCATTGGCGCTGGTGTACGTGCGGATGTCGTTGCAGTGCGTCAGCTCGTCGTCCGCCAGCAGGTGCGCGATGGTTGCGGGGGTCTGACGGCCCACCCGATCGGCTAGGTTCCCCGAGCCCGCGTCGGCATCAAGCGCCAGGATTCGGTCGCGCCGTATCTGTGCCAGCACCGACCCCAGCGCAACGGTCATGGTGGTCTTGCCGACGCCCCCTTTGAGCCCCAGCACCCCGATCGCATGCGAGCCCCGCGGATTGCGGCGAATCCGGTCGGTCAGGCCCAACTCGTATTTCTCGTCGCGGGACAACCCCGGGTTGAGGCCCGTGAGCCTGTGCGCCCAGCGTCGCCAGCCGCGCCGCGAAAGCGCTGTGGCGGCGGTCTTCTGGACTGGCCTGGTGCCCGTGACGCGGACGAGGGTAGCGGCGGCGGTCGCGCCCGGGTGGGTGGGCGCGGCTGCGGGGATGGCGACACGCCGCGCTGCGCCATTGCCGGCCGCCGCTGGCGCGGGCGCGCGCACCGGCCGGCCATTCCGTTGGGGGAGCGGCGGTTTGGGCGGGCCGGTTTTCGCGGTTTCGCGGCCGTTTTGGCTACCGGCCCGCTGGCCGTGTTTCGAACCCGTGCCGCGGCCCGGTTGGTCGCGGTCCGCGGGGGGCTGGTCCTCGCGGCGTGCGTGACGCGCGTGCTGTGTGGGCGCCGGTTCCGGTGGCCGAGGCTGGGTTTGGTCAGCGGGCATCGGGGGACGGGCCGTCGGCTGTTCGGTCGGGGCCGGGCGCGACTGCGCGGGCAAGTCGATCGGGGCCGGGGGTCGCGGCGGCGAGGGTGTGGGTGGCTGGTGCCAGTCGACCGGCATCGGCGGCGGGACATGGCCGTTGGCTCGGGGTGGGCCGGTCGGCACGGGCGGCATTTCGGCCGGCGCATCGATGTCGAAATCCGCTTGCGCCGTTGCCTCGTCGGCAAGACTTATCCCTTCGGGGACCTCGAATAGCCGGTCATAATCGGCCGCCATGGAAACCTTTCACAAGCTCGCGCGAAGAAGCACGAGAAGAACCGAATTCTTCCGCGAGGTCGAAGAGGCCCGTTCTCGTGCTTCGCCGCTCTGCATCGTCTTACGTGAACATGCCGGTGACGCCGGATTCGGTTTGGGCCATGGCCTGGCTGGCCTCGGTGATCCGCTGCGAAAGCGACTGCAGTGCGGCATTCAGTTCAGCGGAGGTGTCGTCCCAGTTCCGCTGGACCTGCTGGTAGGCCTCCGAGCCGCTACCGCCCCACGCCTCCGCGAGCTTGGCAAGTGAACTCTTGCCCTCGTCGAGAAGGCCGTGGGTGGTCTGCACGGCGCCCTGAATCGCGCTCGCGCCGCCCTCGATGCCGGCGAAATTCCATGACTGTTCTGACATGTCGGTAGTCCGTTCGTTGGTAGGAGTGAGGTCGGTCGGGTCAGAAGTTCATCTGCGAGGACAGCGAACTGGCCTGTTCGTCGTCGGCCGAGGAGTACTGGATGCCGGCGCCGTGGATGTTCTGCGAGATCTCGCTGAGCGCTTTGATTTGGGCCTGGCCCGCCTCGTGGAAGCGCGTCAGCGCCTGCTGTGCCGCCGTGCCGGCCTGGCCGCGCCAGTGGCCGGCGAGCTCGCCGCCGGTCGACTCAACGCCCGCGATGACCCGCTGGAGCTCGCCGGAGATCCGGTCGAAGTTGGCGGCCTCCGCGCTGAGAGTTGCGGCATCGGTTTTCATCTCTGCCATGCTGGACCACTTTCTGTGTGTCTCGTCCTCGCCAAGTAATGGCAAGTCTTCCGGCCCAGGCGGCCGGGAAGTCGGTTGTCGCGGGTGCTCACCAGTCGTCCTGGTCGTCCAGCTCGTCGTGATCGCCGTCGTCGGGGTGCGGGGCGAGCAACGCGGGCGCGGCCAGGCCGTGCCTGGAGACCGCGGCGGACTGTGCGCCGGCGCCCATCAGTCCCATCGGGGCGGAGCCGCCGACCGCCGACGAGCCGGCACCGGAGCCCGAGGACGCCGCCGCCGCAACGGGTTTGTCGATCAACTGGCTCATCATCGGCGTGCGGGCCGACGATCCGCCCGCCCCGGGCAGCGCTTCCGAGTGCATGAGCCCCATGCCCACGCTGGGTCCCGATCCCCCCGCCAACGGGTGGGTCGACAGCGGGCTGGCGCCGAGCAGGCCCAGCTGCGGGCCGTCTTTGTCGGCAGCGGCCCCCAGGCCGTCACCCGGTAGGCCGTTGCCCGGTCCGCCCATGCCGCCGGTCTGACTGGCCAGGGACGTTATCTGCTGCAACGGTTGCATCAACTGCTGCATGGGCGCGCCGAACTGCCCCATCTGCGCCACCAATTGCGAGATCTCCTGTCCGGACAGCGCCGGTGTGAGCGGCACCGCGGCCGCGGGGTCGGCGACGGGGAGGTCCCCGAGACCTTCTGCGGCATCCGAAAGCGCTCGCAACGCAGCGGGGGCGGCGTCGGACACCAGGCTGGAGAACGAGCCCAGCGCCTCGGTCGCGACGGCTTGGCCCCCCATGCCCGGCTGCACGATCGGCTTCATCGGCTCGACGGGCTCAAAAACCGTGTTGGTCATGGTTTCCGCCGCGTAGACGTCCATCACCGTCGCGGCCTGCGTCCACATGCGGACGAAGTAGTCCATTTCGTTGAAACCGATTGGGACCAGATTGATACCGAGAAAATTGGTGGCCGTCAACACCGCGTGGGTGATGTGGTTCGTCGCGATCTCCGGCAGAGAAGGCGTCATTGCCAGCGCCTTGGTGTACGCCGCGGCCTGCGCCGAGGCCTTCAGCCCGCGCTGTCGCGCCTGCTGCGCAGCGCTTTGCAGCCAGGCCACCATCGGAGTGGCGGCGGCGATCGCGCGCTCGCTGCCCATCCCGGACCACGAGGCTTTCAGTGCGACCAGGGCCGCGGACAATTCGATGGCCTGGGCCTCCAGGGCCGCCCCCAGGGCTTCCCATCCCGCAGCCGCCTGCAGCATCGGCCCCGGACCCGCTCCGGCCATCAGGCGTGCGGTGTTGAGTTCCGGTGGCATCGCGTGCCACAACATGATTGCCAGTCCCCTTGGGTCCGAGTGCGTTTGGCTAGCGTTTGGCGGCGGGAGTCATGCCCAAGTCTCCGGCGGTAGACCGGCGATCATAGGAGCAAGTGCCGTTTGTTGCATTTGCGTTCCTCTTCTGTACATGCGCGCGCAACAAAGATTCCATTGGCCCAAAACACCTTTACTACCAACGCAGTTCATGACTCGGTAACGCAGGCGATTTGAGGTCCAGCCGCTTTGCTGACGCTGAAATAATCCTAATCGCCGCCGCGTGGTGGTCAGTGCACTTCTTCTGGCGGATCGATGTAGGCCGCCTGGATGACTTCTTTGCCCTCCGGCGACACGAGAAATGCCTGCCCGGGGGGGCGCGGCTTCACCTGGATATCCCGCGACGGGAAATCCTGCTTGTCGCCGGAAAGGAACAGGGTGGGGGAGCCCGCGCCGTATGCCGCGCCCACGAATTTGTCCATGGTCGCCTTGTATGCCGAGCTCATCTGGCAGGTCACGATGATGTGCAACCCGATGTCAGAGGCGGCCGGCAACAAGGGCGCCAGCGGCGCCATCGGAGGGATGCCTCCGGCGGCCGCCACGATCATGTGCCAATCGTCGACCAGAAGTACGACATCGAATCCGCTCCACCACGATCGGGACCGAAGCTGCGCGGTCGTCAGGTCCGCGGGCGGGAGCCGCTTCTTCAGGTTGGTAGCAAGTGCTTTGATGGCCTCGTCGAGCGTCGTGCTGTTGCGGTTGATCGCCCCCGCGTCGAGCAGATGACTGTCGGGCACCGCGTCGAGCAGACCCGAGCGGTAATCGGCGAGCATGAAACGCACTTGCCGAGGACTGTTGCGGGCGCAGATCGCTCGCGCGATCGCATGGGCGGTGCGCGTCTTGCCCGACTTGGCCGCACCGAAGATCAACAGGTGCGGCGTCGTGAACATCTGCGTGTACGCCACCGACAGGTCTGTTTCCCGCACGCCGATCGGAATGGTCCAGCGAGCGCGGTAGTCGGCGTCGGGGCCCGGCGGGTGCGGGTCGAGTTCGTGTAAGTAGATGCGTTCCGGCAGGACGCGGACCCGCGGCGCCTGATCGGTGTGCCGGGCCGCGACGTCGTTCGTCGCGGCGGTGATCGCCTCGACGAGGTTGTCCGCACTGTGCACGCCGTCGAATCGCGGCACGCCGATCATCAGGTGGTGCCTCTCGAACGACATCGCCCGCCCGGGCCGGTTCGCCGGTATCTCCCTTGTGGCGCGGTCGATCTGGGTGTCGTTGACGTCGCCGAGCCGGAACTCGATCTTGGTCCCGAGATAGTCGCGGACGCGCGACTTCAGTTCCGTCCAGCGCGGCGTGGTGATGACGGTATGGATACCAAACGAGAGGCCCTGAGCGGCCAGGTCCTGGACCTTCGATTCGAGGTCGGGGAACTCGCTGACGAACGCCGGCCACCCGTCGATGATCAGGAAGACGTCCCCGAACGGATCGGCCGCGACGGGTTGGGCCGGGTCTTCGCGCAGCTGGCGATACATCGCGATCGACCCGACCCGGTGCTCCTTGAAGGTGACTTCCCGTTGACGCAGAACGGCTTGCACTTCGGCGACCACCCGCATGACACGGTCCGGCTCCGATCGGGTGGCCACCCCGCCGACGTGAGGCAGGTTTTCGAGATACATCAGGCCGCCGCCGCCGAGATCGATGCAGTAGAACTGGACTTGCCTCGGGGAGTGGGTGGCCGCCGCCGAGAGCACCATGGTTTGCAGCAGGGTGGACTTGCCCGTCTGCGGCGCGCCGCCGATGCCGATGTTCCCGCCGGCACCCGACACGTCGACCCCCCAGACCCCTTGGAGATGCCGACGCGGCTCGTCCATGATGCCGAGCGCAAATCGCAGCGGTTGCCGCTCGTCGCGGGCGACGAGTTCGTTGACCGGAGTCGGGTCTTTCAGTGGGGGCAACCACATCTTGTAGGCCCGCGACTCAGGGGTGCTGAGCTGGTCCAGCACCACCTCGCTCAGCGCTCGCACTTTAGGTTCGACTGTCATGGCACCATCACCTCGTCCACGATCGGAGCCGCCGTGAATTGGTGGATGCGCATCCGCTTCGGGCCGCCGCTGTGCGGGCCGGCCCCGTTACCGTCGCCATTGGTTTCGGTCCGCGCCGGCGGAATGTAGGGAGCACCGGTGTACAGGGTGCTGAACTTGACCGGGTCTTCCATGCCGACCCGAAGGAACCCGACACCGCTTTCCTTGTTGGTGATGTATTGCGCCTCCGGCGTTCCGATCACCGACTTGGACTCGTGCGAGCTGGTGGTGCGCAGAGCGATGCGGTAGGTAAGGTTGGGCTCGAGCTTGTCGATGCGGGCCCCGCCCGTTTGCAGCGACTGGGTGGCCAGCAGCAGATGCACGCGCAGTGACCGGCCAACACGGCAGATCCGGTCGAAAAGCGCGATGAAATCCGGGTGACTCTGCAGCAGCTCCGCGAACTCGTCAACGACAACGAAAAGCGTTGGTAACGGGGCTAGATCGGCGCCGCGTTCGCGGTACTTCTCGTATTCGGCGACGCCGGAAAGCGCTCCGGTGGCGCCGACCGTGACGCCGGCCTGCCGCAGCAGCGTCTGCCGTCGGTCGAGTTCACCGGTCAACACCTCGCCCATCCTGCTGACCAGTTCGGCCTCCTCCGCCATGTTGGTGATCACGGCGGCGGTGTGCGGAAGCTTCTCCATCCCGAGGAACGTCGACCCACCCTTGAAGTCGGTCAGCAGCAGGTTCACCTGGTCCGGGTGGTGCATCGCGACCAGCGAGAGGATAAGGGTGCGAAGGAATTCGGACTTACCGGATCCGGTGGTTCCGATCAGCATGCCGTGTGGCCCGCCGCCGAATTCGGCGCCTTCCTTGATGTCGAGGTACATGATGTTGCCAGTCTTCAGTTCATGGCCGAACGGGATTCTCAGGCGATCACGGTCTTTGTCGGCGTACATCCGCCAGCGCGCCGGCGTCACCTCCTCCACGCTCTGGGCACCGACCAACTGGTGCCATTCGGTCGCCACCTTCTTCTGAGTCCCGGCGCCCTTCTTGTCGATCACGGTCCCGGTGATGGACCACCCTGCCAATTTTCGGGCGATGCGGTGGGCCTGCTGGGCGGACACCCGGTCGGTGGTTGCCGTGACCTGACGGAACGATTGCCCGGGCAGGCGGTCATCGGCGGTCCCGTCGTCGGCGACCCTGATGCGATAGTTCGAGCCGCGATGGTTGCCCAGCGTCAACACCGTGACGCCGGCCCTGCCGTCGCGGGGGAATCCCGCCTTGCCGCCGGTGAGGTCGACGACCACCACGTAGGGGCCGCCCGGAAGCGAATCGGGTGTGTGCGGACCGCGGGCGGCCAGATCCGACAGCTGGTCTGGACGGGAGTAGATCATGCGGGCCGGCCCGGCGCCGTCGGTTTCGGTCGGATGCGCCACGTGTGGCAGCCACTTCAGCCAGGACCACTCCGGGTCGTCAGGGTCCTCGGTGAGCACTCGGATCTGCAGCAGGTCGGGCGGGTGGAAAACCGCCAAGTGGCAGATCATCGCGGCCAGCAGCCCGGCCGATCCGACCGGGTCGCCGCCCACGGCGATCGTCGGAAAGGTACGCAGCTGCAGCAGTTTCGGGCAATCGTGGATGAGCCCGTGAGTGCGCAGGAACTTGACGACCCACATGTTGGCCACGGGCTCGAGGTAGGGCTGGGGCGCCGCACCGGGACCCGCCAGCTCACCGCCGGCGGACGGCTTCATGAGCCGATCCACGGCCGGCTGGTCACCGATTCCGATGCGGGTGGCTGCGTAGAAGTCGGCGCTGGCCGGACGCGACCACTGCCGGGGCGTGCCGATCAGCGACAGCAGGTCGTCGGGGTGGGGGGCGTGGTATCCGAAGAAGGCGACCTGCGCGGTGGCCGAAGACGTCACCCGGGGACGAAGTCCGGCCAGATACCGCAGGTATTCCTTACGGTCGGCGTTGATCTCAGGGACCTTCTTGCCGCCGCCCCCTCCGCCGCCCGCCATCATGCCCATCGACATCATGATCATCATCAGCGGCATCATCAGCATGTACGGCGAGAGCTGCCTGGTCCCGCTGACCACCATGATCGCGATCATGCCGAGCATGCAGGCACCCATCACGTACGGCAGGGCCTTCTGCACGCCGGACGGGGGGATGTCCACGCCAAGGTCCTCGGGCGGGGTGACCGCGATTTCGCCCGGAGTCAGGCGGGGGCCGCGTGTGACGCTCGGGGTGAACTTCTTCGTCGCCATCAGGGCGCTCCGGGGGCGGCGGCGGGTACTTTGCGGGGGCTCGGGTCGGCGGGCAGCGTGTCGTGCTCCAGCAGGGCCGCATCTTTGGACAGCACCGGGCCGTCGACCAGGAGGCGAACGATCTCCCACGGCGCGGGCTTCGGTGAGCTCAGGCCCAGGGAGGTGGCCGTCTGCTGGTCGGGCAGGCCGTAGCGCACCCCCTGCGGATCGACGTAATACAGCGATTCCCCATACCGAGGATCCGGGGATTGCAGCTGCACGTACTTTCCGCCATCGACGTAAACCGTTGCGGCTCCCTGGATCTGCTTGATGCCTTGACTCATCGCTGACGGCGGCAGTGGGAGGTGCCGACCGGTCAGCACCGTTGTCTTCGGACTTTGTTCGCCGGTCTTGCGTTCCCACGTCCAGCACAGCGCGGGATCCTGCGGCCGAGACACGATCTTGACGGGCTGGTCGGGCAACGGCGAGTTGTACACCACTTCAGGAATCCTGACGACCTCGCTGGACACCAGCGCTGGGGGCGCGACGAGGCCGTAGGACTGGATCGCGCGCAGCGCCGCGGCGGTGTTGGCATTGACGGGCGCGACGCCGTCGGGCAGGACCACGAAGTAGCGCGGACCCGAGTCCCCGTGGATCTGCAGTATCGACCCGATCACCAACTGTTCGGGAAGCCCGAGCGTGTTGGGTGACCCCGCGCTGGGGATCGGAGGCAGCTGCCAGGACCCGGCGTCGGGTAGTGCATTGAACATCGCCGTGGAAAGCGGACTCGGCTTGGCGGTTCCGCGTATTCCGACGGCGAAGGTCATGGGCCGGTCGCTGAGATCCGTCGCGTGGCGCCCGTGGGCGTCGACGATCCAATCCTTGCCCTGGAAGGACGCCAGCAGCGCTTCGTTGGGGAGGATCGGGTCTATGGCGGGGGTCTCGATCTGCAGCGGCCTCGCCAAAATCGCCGTCTGCACGGTGGGATTGACGCTGTCGGCGTTGCTGACGGTGTCGCAGAGCGTCCAGACCGACGAGGAGTCCGCCGACACGGGCGTGGCGTACGGGGCGCCGGGAATGCCGATCGACTGGCCTCTGGGCAACCGGTTCAGCTCCGCGGGTTTCACACCCGTCGGATCGGCCGGGTTGCCCAGCACTAGGCGTGCCGAGGTCAGGTTGTAGACGGGATGCAATTGACCCGACACCATCAGATAGAGCTGGTCGGTCGAGCGGTCGACGAACAAGTTGCCGCTGCCGAGCTTGCCCTGCGGTTTGAAGTAGGCCATTGCCACGGCGCCCACCGAGATCAGTACCGAGACGACGATGCCGAGCGCGACCGAGCGGCTGTAGAACTGCATCGGGTCGTCGAACATGCGGGTGTCGCGGCGCACGATGGCGTGCTCCAGGCGCCGCAGCAGGAAACGCCAGCCGCTGACCTGAACCTTCGTGGTAAGCCGGAAACTTGCCATGGCTCACTCGGTGATGTCGAGGCGGCCGTGGACCGCGGCGATCGCGTCGGCCATGTCGCCGCCGTTGATCTCGCTCAGGCGGTCGGCATCAAGTTCCTCGAAGTCGGGTGCTCGCGTCAGCCGGATGTCGCGGTATTGTTCCCCGGCTTCCACCAGCTGGCGGGCGTAGCGACCGTTGCCGGCGATGTCCAGCGCGGGTTTGCCGCGCACATTCCGCTGGCTCAGCAGCTTCGCCGCCTCCAGCAGGATATCGGCCGCCTCCGTGCTCAGCGACGAATCATTGGACTTGGCAATCACTTTCGCGATCTCGAGAATTTCCTCAGGCGAGTATGACTCGAACTCGATGCGGGTGGCGAACCGGGACCTCAGGCCTTCGTTGGTTTCCAGCAGCCGATCGATGTCCGCACTGTAGCCGGCGATGATCACCACCAGCCGGTCGCGGTCGTTCTCCATTCGCGCCAGCAGGGTGTCGAGCGCCTCTTGCCCGAAGGGGTCGGTTCGCCCGTCGCGTTCCTGCACGAGCGCGTACGCCTCGTCGATGAACAGGACCCCGCCGAGGGCGCGATCGATGGTCTTGGTGGTCTTGACCGCCGATTGCCCCTCGTATTCGGCGACGAAGTCCTTGCGCGACGTCTCGATGAGCTTCGGCTCGCTGATAACGCCCAGTCCGGCAAGGATGTTGGCAACCACCCTGGCTATCGTCGTCTTGCCGGTCCCGGGCGGCCCGGTGAAAATCATGTGCTTGCTCGGTTGGGCGACTTTCATGCCGCGGGCGGCGCGCACCCGTGCCATCTGCGTCGCGGCGCGGTATCGCTCCACTTGGTCCTTGACCCGGGTGAGCCCGATCTGCCGCTCCAGCTCGGCTTCCGCCTCGGCGAGCAGCTTCTCCCGCCCGGAGGTGTCGGCGACGACGGTGGACGCATCCCAGGGATCGGTGCGGGCGGCGATCTGCTCCGCGCTGGTCGTCTGCAGCCGATAAGACGAGTCCTTCAGGGCGGCGGCTACTTTGGGCTCCGGGTGGGTGGTCTGCAGCCATTCCAGCAGCGCCACCGCCGCCTCTTCGTTCCCCTGGCCGCGACGCGTCATCGCCAGATACCAGGCGATGGCCCGAGCGCACGCTTCGCCCGCCGGCGAGGCGTTGGCCTCGGTGAGTCGGCGTTCGGCTTCGGTGAACAGCCCCAGGTTGGCCGCCGCCACGCCGTGGGCGACGCCAGCCGCGGCGGCCAGGAACGCGTCGGGCCACCGCGCGGCGCCCCTGATCTCGTCGATCACTTCGGTCCACCGCTGGGACTCGCCGTAGATCACCGCCTTGACCCAGGACACCAGGTGCTCGGCTCCGGTGGTCGGACAGTCCTCCAGCGCCTCCATGGCGTCCGCGTAATTGCCGTACGCGGCTTCGTTCACGGCGAATCCCATGGTGATCGCCAGCGGTGAGTTGACCGGATACGTGATGTCGCCATACATCCCGCCGATGGACACCCGGGCGCCGACGGCGTTCATCGAGACTTGCGCGGACCCCGCCAGCCGGCCGAAGTGCGTGCGCGAGTACCAGGCGCGAAACTGTGTCACCCGATCGGTGTCACCACAGCGGATGCGTCCGATCCATGCGTCGCAGGCCGATTCGTCGTAGTCCGTGATCTCGGTGAAGATGTCCAGGGCGCGCGGCTGCGAGATGGGCAGCATGCCGACCGCGCTTTCGAACAGGGCGGCAAGGTGATCAGTCACGTCGGTATTTCCAGGCTCGAAGCAAAGCGCGAGATCGCGCCGGGGACGGCGTCATTCATTGTCGGCCGCGTATCGGGCGGCGAACACCTCTGCCTGAGCCGCGTCGGCCTGTTCTGGGGTCGGCATGTGCATGTCGTGCTCCATGAAGCTACGGAGGAAGTCGCCGGCGTCCAACCCACTCTCGCTCAGTTCTGCAACGCCTTCCACCTGTGACGCGCTCTCCAACACGAACTTGTGCTGGCCGGCCAGTCCTTGCTGCCGAGCCAGGTCCGCAAGGACGAGTATCTCGTCGGCAAGCTCGGACTCGGTCATGCTGGTTGCCTTCGCAGACAGGTCCACCCTCTGGGTCCTACCGTCCATGAGAGCCGAAACCGACACCGTATCCAGGGGATTGGTCACCGTGAACAGCTGAAGCCCATCTTCTTCGCTCTCGTCCTCCTCGCTCACCTCGGCGACCGAGGCGATGGCGTCCAGCTCGCTGTCGGTGCTTCCGGCGTCGGAGGGCGCGAAGTCGTCGAACGCGTCGGCGGCTGACGCCTCGTCGTCGCCTTCGGCCACGGAGAAATCCAGGGCTTGCGAATCGGCGATGGCGTCATCGTCGGGGGACGACTCGTGGGAAGAGAAATCGAGGGCAGCGAGATCGTCGTGGTCGTCGTACTGCGGCATGAGTCCTTCTTTCTGAATTGTGTAGCGGCAGAGGTCAGCCCGTATGGTGTGAGGCGCCGGCGGCATCGGCGTGGTCGAACCAGGTGCCCGCTGGGAGAAACTCCAGCAGGCCGTCCAGCGCGCGCTGCAGGTTTTCCGGGGTGCCGGACAGGAAGCTCCCGTAGAGTTCGCCGCCGACGCGCCGGGGCAGCGACACCAGCCTGCCTCGCGCGGACTCGAGGACGCCCGCGGCCACGTCGGTGTGCGTGGACGTGCCGCCGGGGTGGCGCTGACCGGCAGTGATCTCCACCCAGCCGCTGGGGTTACCGATGATCTCGGCGTAGGCGCGGGCCGAGGCCGGAGCGAGGCCGTAGCCGGCCAACTGTGCAGCGGTGGTGCACCCGGCCAGCTCGGCCGCGATACCTGTCAGCGGTTCGACGCAGGCCGGCTCGGCGGTGCCCAGAACGGTGGTCACCATGCCCGCGAGGCCGACCTGCGGGGCCACCAGCTGCAGCACCAGCAGGTCGCCGTCTCGGGCCGCGACGACGTGCCGTTCTTCCTTGCGGCACACTGCAAATCGCACCATCGTGCCGCCGAGATCGCGCCGCCACCACCTGCCCTCCAGGCACCGATCGGGTCTGCTGAGGATGTCGGCCATCGCCGCCACCGTGGGGTGGGGCTCGCCGTGACTGCTCAGTACCCCTTGCGCGGTCAGATCACGCCGGACCTGCTCCCACACGAGGTTGCGCAGGTCCTCTTGCGGGATGTTCGGCCGGATCCCGAGCACCGTCGGGAATTCGGCCAGGTGCAGGGAATCGGCGATCGCCAGCATGCCGTCGATGGTCACCTCCACACCGACAACGTCGTCGACAAGGCCGGTGTGACCGGCGGCGAGGGGACCGGACATGATTATTTGTCAAGTACTTGCTTATTGATGTTCACGCCCAAGTCGACGTCAACGCCCTCATACGCCAGCTTGGCGGCGCGCAGTTTTTCGGCGAGTGAGTGAGCGGCCGCCGAAATCTTTCCGCACGCGGCGCTGCGTACGACCTCGGCGTCTGAAACCGCTCCATTGGAAACGCCACTGATAACGCCCTGATATAGCCATACATTGGTGCCCAGACCGGAGGTTGCACCGGCCGCTTCGCTGGCCTTACTTGATGCCGCGTCCTGCTTCTTTGCGTATTTTTCCAAATTCTCCGGTACGACCACGAGATTTTTAGGCATTGGTCAGTCTCCTTGGCGGGGAATTTCGCTTGTCGCGGGGCACGGGACTCTCGGATTTCGATGAGCGAGTGGCATCAGAGAACACGCTCGGTCCTGTCGTGCTCCTGTTCGTCGCCGGCGTGAACATCGGCAACTGTGATGGGTGCACGCTCGCCGTGCGCCGTGCCCGCGGCCGCTCCGCCTTCGTCGGCGGCCGCGTCTTCTTCCTTGGCGTCGGCCTCCTCGACGGGCGCCGCCGGCGGCTGGCCCGCCCCCTGTCCCATCTGGGCGAACTGCTGCACCGATTGCATCGTCTGACTGACCGACTGGTTGACCTGGTTCATGGGCTGCGAGAGGCCCTGGGCCCAGGCGGCCGACGTCTGTGCCATGCGGGCCATCTGGGCGGCGCTGGGCACCGTGATCGACGCGGCCGGTGCCGCCGGTGCCGCCGGTGCTTCCGGGGTCTGCGGCGCCTCCGGGGTCTGCGGCGGCGCCGCCGCCACCGCGGCGGGGGTTCCGGACTCGCTGAGCACGTTCACGAGTTCGCGCTGCGTCCGGGGAACGCCGGCGCCGGCGGCGTTGGCCAGCGAGCTGATGGTCGGCGTCGCGGTGAACTCCGACAGGCCATCGGAGATGGCCGTGAAGCTGCCGACGGTGGTCGTCTCGGCCGTCTTGCCCTGCATCGCCTTCAGTGTTCCTTCGATGCTGCCGAAGTCCCCGGACATGTCATTGACGATGCTCGTGCCCAGCGTGTCGTATTTGGTGATCGTTACTTGCAGCTGGTTGGAAACGCTCATCGAATTGGAAAGCGTCAGCATTTCCATGGCGAAGACCGCCGCTCCCACCGCGAACGCTGCAACGATCTGAAAGGCCAGCGAGAGTTCGGCGCCGATGATCGGGACCGCGTACAGCGCCAAGGCCGGAATGTAGGCAGCGATCAGCGCCAGCGTCGAATATGAAATGCACATATTCGCCTTTTTCACGGAGTCGGCCTGGTTTATCACGTAGCCTTGCAATTCTTTGTCCAGGGCTTCCATGGACTGCACGAAATTCTGCAACTTGGTGACCATATTGACGTAGGCGTCCGCTGAGTCACCGCTCCAGTCTCGACTGTCCGGAAGCGCTGCCTCCAAGGACTGCTGGACATTTTCCAGTTGTTCTTTGGCCACATTGATGCAGCTCGCTCGCTCGTCCCCGAATCCATTGAGTAATGCCACCAGGTTGATAGCGAGCATCATCGCGTCGATAATGTAGGTCGGGGTCGGCAGGCCCGCTTTTTTAGCGGCGGCCTCTGTCGCCTTCTTGAAAGCCTCGCTTGCCTGCCTCTTGAATAAGGCTTCCGCAACTTTTCCGCCGAGCGCGAGTCCGTTCACCAATGAACCGGCCCAGTCGCCCTTGAGGCCATAGGTCACCGAGTCTTTGCCTCGCTGAACTCCGGTTACGGCGGCGGTGATCCAAGCCATGCCCGTGCTTCCCTTCGCAGTCGCGGGTCCGTGCACCGATCCTGGGTACGGTAGGTCGAGCGTAACAGCGCGCCGATGCCCGCGATGCACGAATTTTCGCGCATGCCAGGGGTTTCGGGAGGCGCGACGCATGAACGCGGCCGTGAAGATGGCCGTGCGATTGCTGTTCGGTGAACGATTCGGGTCGGCCGGCCCGGGGACTCGATCGATGCGGCCGAGCGGTGCGTCGCGCGCAACGGCGGTGCCCGCGGTTCGGAGTCAGCTCGCGCGCCGGAAAGCGCGCCGGAATGACGGGGGAGCGCGCATCACTAATGGGGGACCCGCGAATTTGGACCAAAAAAGCGTTGAAATCTTTTAGCCGATATGGCTGATCAATTTCTCGATCGCGTCCGCCGCATCGGCAGGCAACGGTTCCTCGGATTCCGCGCGCAGGATCACTTCCTCGGGCAGTCCGGCCGCCTGCGCCGTCTCCGAAGTGGAGAGGTTCGCGCGCCGCCGCGTCGCGTACAGCCGCTGCGCGAGGGTGGCGCCCGCGGCGTTCGCGCTGAAAGTCATCAATTCGTCGTACTGACGGCGCACCGTGCTCAGCGCCCGGATGAGGTCGGGCGTCATCCCACTGATGCGGGTCGCTCGGACCGCAATCGCCTCCAGCTGGCGTAGGTCGATGAGGATGGGCGTTGCCCTGGCGGTGAACTCGGGATCGTCGACCGGTGGCAACGCCGCGATGGCCAGGCTGCAGCCGTCCACGGCCGCCACGACCGCCTGGGCGATCAACGATCCCGGCGCCTCGGCGTCCGGGCCGGTCTCGGGAACGTCATCGGGGGGCGGGACCGGCGCGGTCGCGCCGGGCGGAATCGGGTCGCCGCGACGGACCCGCTCGATGGTCCCGGCCGGCCACCGCAGGACCTCCTCGAGTTTGGCCCGGGTCCGCTTGCGAGGCCAGCTGCGGCCTTTTTCGAACGCGATCAGCGCCCCGGCGTTGATGATCCCGTCGGACGCGAGACTGCGCTGACTGATGTCGAGTTCGCGGCGGCGGGCGGCCGCGGCGGCTCCCGCGCGAACCAGCCCCGGATCGGAGTCGCTTGGCATCCTCGATGAGTTCCTCGGTCGACGGCAGCGGGGCGGGCCTTCCGCCGCGACGATTCTAACCGTCGCATCCACCGAGCCATAGCGGTTATCGCTACGTTTGGTGAGTCGCACGGCGAATCCGGTCACCCCCAACCGCCAGATCGCTACGGATGTAGCCGGAAGGCGACGCTCGGCGGACGAACGGCCACGAGCCGCCTTTGAATTTGCTGTCGACACACCCGGGCGTGCCCGCGGAGCGGGGTGGCGCCGTGGGCGGGCGATCGCATGGCCTGCTGCCCCCAAGAACGACGCCCGTTTGCGAACGCGGCACCGCACGGCCAGCTCCCGTTCATCTGGGCGATAAGCAGGGAAGATTCTGCGGCGCCCCGCGGCCGGGGAGCGCCCGGATAGGACGCGGCCGCGCATCGGGTGTGCCATCCTTGGCTATGGCGCCGCAGCGCTCTGCGGCGCCTCGGGGGGCATCCATCGGAAGAGCGATGCTTGCTGGAGGAACGTGGGCAATGACAGCCACGGTTGAGTACTGGTTTTCGCAAGGTGCCTGCACCCGAGACCCCGATCGCTGGACCACTGATCCCGATGACGCCGCAAAGGCGCTATGCCGGGCATGCCCGCGCCGGTGGCCGTGCGCCCGGGATGCGTGCGAGCTGCCGGGCGCGGAAGGCTTGTGGGCGGGCGTGTTGATTCCGGAAGGCGGACGAGCCCGGGCCTTCGCATTACGACAGCTGAAGTCGCTGGCCGAACGCAACGGGTACCCGGTGCGCTACCAGAATGTGCCACCCCGATCGGCGTGATTCTGCCTGCCGTCGGCGAGCGACCGAGGCGTCGCATCGCCATTCCGTTGCAGACAACCAATAAACCGTTGCAATGCGACAGTTACTCCTCTACGCTTCGGGATGAGTGGACCGCGCAAATGCAACGCTTCCGGAGGAGTGAGATTCATGACGGCACCTGCCCTGCACAACATCCCGCTCGGCGTGTGCACGCGGGACCCCGACCGGTGGACGACCACCCCTGACGCCGAGTCGAAGGCGCTGTGCCGGGCGTGCCCGAGGCGCTGGCAGTGCGCCCGCGATGCGGTCGAGTCGCCGGGTGCCGAGGGACTGTGGGCGGGCGTCGTGATCCCGGAGGGCGGCCGACCGCGGACCTTCGCCCTGCGCCAGCTGCGGTCCCTCGCCGAGCGCAACGGATATCCGGTGCGCCAGTCCGCGAAGTCGGCTTAAGTCACAAGTACTCGCGTCCCAAGTGGGTGGCGTTCGTATTGCACGACGTGTTCGCCGTCCTGTTTGACGCCACTGCCGAGACCGTGGGGCGCCCTAGCGACACCTGCCGCCAGCTGGTGCGGCGCGCGCGGGAATTCCGTGGCCGTGAATCCGCCGGATCAGTCCGAGTTGTCGGGGGTGGGCCGGTCGCGGGTGCGCTCCGGTCGCGCCGCGAAATATCCCGCGACGGTGGCCGTCACCTGGAGAAACCGGTGTCGCGTGGCCCGGGCCATCTCCTGCTTCACGTCGATCACGCCGCCGGGCCGCAGATGCGGATCGAACGGCACTTCGACCACCGGCTGGCCATGGTCGACGAATTCGCGGGCCAGCAACGCCCGGGTGCGCTTGTCGGCGTGCCCATCGGAGTCGTTGAGGACGACGATGGTGTTCTGCAGCAGCGTGGACAGCGCCTGATCGGCTAGCCACTCCATCGTCCTCGCTGCGGCCGACGCACCGTCGGCCCAGGGCGAGGACACCACGATCAGCGCGTCCAGGTCGCGCAGGGCCTCCTGGGTGACCGGCGCGTCCATCGTCGAGCCGCAGTCGATGACCGAGATCGTGAAATGGCGGTCCAGCCGTAGCGCGGCCTCGCGGTAGATCGCGGAATCGAGCACCCGGCGTGGTCCCGACGGCGGTTCACCGCCGAGCACGTAGAGACCGGCGGAATTGCGGCCCAGGCGCCCGACCACGTCACCGAACGACCTCAAGTTCTTGTCCGCGGTCAGCTCGAAGAACGAGGCGGTGGACGCGGGATCGATTCTGCTGCTCAACCGGCCGAAGGCGGTGTCGGCATCGATGGCCACCACGTGGTCTTGCCTGCGCAGCTCCGCGAACAGCGAGCCGACGCTGGCGGCCACCGACGTCTTGCCCACGCCGCCCTTGCCCAGCACGCCGACTTTGTAGTTGCCGCGCAGGGGCGTGCGGATGGCCGCCTCGTACTGGGCTTCTTGCCGTTGTGCCGGCGAGGGGCCCAGCTTGACGAGCCCAAAGGTGAGGACCCGCACTAGGCGGCGCCAACCGCGGTCCGCCGGTTCCGCGGCGGACGCGGGGACCGGCGCGACCGGGCCGTCTGCGGGCGGGGGCGGAGGTGCTGCGGCCCGCGGCGGAGGGGCGTGCGGTGCAGGGGGCCCCGGAGGCGGCGCCGCGGGGTGGCGGGCCTGGGCGGGCGGTGCCGCGGGTCGGGGCGGCGGCAGGGGCCGCGGTGGGGCGGCCGCAGGTGGGGCGGCCGCGGACGGGGGAGGCCCGTAAGCACCCCGGGGCGGGGCGGTGGGGCGCGGCGCTGGCGGTGCCGGTGGGGCGGGCTGTACGCGGTTCCGCAGGAAGTCGTCGCGCTCGTTCATGGGCTCCTCGGCTGCCGGGCGATTGGTCGTCGCGTGCGGTGGCCCGACCGCAAAGACCCGCCACGTGACGAGCCCCACGGTCCAACCGCCGACGCCTGATGCGGACCAGTATCGGTCCAGTATCGAGTACACGCCGCCGCAGGGCCTCCGCCGCCGCCGCGCAAACTTCTGGCTGCCAAAAGCGCCGCCGGCGCGACACCCGCTGAGCACGTGATGGGGCGGCCCGGAAACGTGAGTGTCACCTCCCGCCGCAGCTGCAGCAAACTCGCGTGGGCGGCGGCGGGGCGTCCGGGCCGGGGGTGCTGCACCGTTGGCGAACAGGTTATCAGCGGCTGAACAGCAGGTCGACGGCGTTGCGGCGGCCGGGGCGCCACGAATTTACGGCGGTGCCAACTGGCAGCTAGACTTGAGGAAGTTGGCATGTCAGGCGGGTAGTGTCATATCGTTTTACGACTTGTCGAGACAGATTCCAGGCCACCGTTCAGCGCTGCACGGACCAAGCTCGAACCGGATCTTCTCCGCCTGGGGGACAGCCTACAGACAAGACCGAAGGGGCCTTAGCCCGCAACCTCAGGGTGCGGCCCCGCCGGAGCCGCTCATAACGGCAGCCGAGAACTTCTGGTGAAGGGTCAGGTGGCAAATGACGCCCAAGCGCGCCGGGTTGTACAACCCCGCGTTCGAGCACGACGCGTGTGGTGTGGCCATGGTCGTCGACATGCACGGCCGCCGCAGCCGCGACATCGTCGACAAGGCGATCACCGCGCTGCTCAACCTGGAACACCGGGGCGCCCAGGGCGCCGAGCCGCGCAGCGGTGACGGCGCCGGCATCCTGATCCAGGTCCCGGACGCGTTCCTTCGCGAGGTCGTGGATTTCGAGCTGCCCGCCCCGGGTGACTACGCCACCGGGATCGCGTTCCTGCCGCAGTCGGCCAAGGATGCCGCGGCCGCCTGCGCGTCGGTCGAGAAGATCGTCGAATCCGAGGGCCTGCAGGTGCTCGGCTGGCGCAACGTGCCCATCGATGACTCGTCGCTGGGCGCGCTGTCCCGGGATGTGATGCCAACGTTCCGGCAGGTCTTCCTGGCGGGTGCTTCCGGCATGACGCTGGAGCGCCGCTGCTATGTGATCCGCAAGCGTGCCGAGCATGAACTCGGGACCAAGGGCCCGGGCCAGGACGGCCCGGGCCGCGAAACCGTCTATTTCCCAAGCCTTTCCGGGCGGACGCTGGTCTACAAGGGCATGCTGACGACCCCGCAGCTCAAGGCGTTCTACCTTGACCTGCAAGACGATCGGATGACGAGCGCACTGGGTATCGTGCATTCGCGGTTCTCCACCAACACCTTTCCTTCCTGGCCGCTGGCCCACCCCTTCCGCAGGGTGGCCCACAACGGGGAGATCAACACCGTCACCGGCAACGAGAACTGGATGCGGGCCCGCGAGGCGTTGATCAAGACCGACGTCTTCGGTGCCGACGTGGAGAAGTTGTTCCCGATCTGTACGCCTGGAGCCTCGGACACCGCGCGCTTCGACGAGGCTCTCGAACTGCTGCACCTGGGTGGGCGCAGCCTGGCGCACGCGGTGCTCATGATGATCCCCGAGGCGTGGGAGCGCAACGAGGCGATGGACCCGGCTCGACGGGCGTTCTACGAATACCACGCTTCGTTGATGGAGCCCTGGGACGGACCGGCGTCGATCACGTTCACCGACGGCACCATCGTCGGCGCCGTGCTCGACCGGAATGGCCTGCGGCCCTCACGGATCTGGGTCACCGAGGATGGCCTGGTGGTGATGGCCTCCGAGGCCGGTGTGCTCGACCTCGACCCGACCAAGGTGGTCCGCCGGATGCGGCTGCAGCCGGGCCGGATGTTCCTGGTGGACACCGAGCAGGGCCGCATCGTCGCCGACGAGGAGATCAAAGCCGAGCTGGCCGCCGAGCATCCCTACCAGGAGTGGCTCGACAAGGGCCTTGTCCCGCTGGACAAGTTGCCCCAGGGCGACTACGTGCGGATGCCGCACGAGCGAGTCGTCAAGCGGCAGTTGGCATTCGGCTACACCTATGAGGAACTCAACCTGTTGGTGGCGCCGATGGTGCGCACCGGCGCCGAACCGATCGGCTCGATGGGCACCGACACCCCGGTCGCGGTGCTCTCGCAGCGCCCGCGGATGCTCTACGACTACTTCCAGCAGCTGTTCGCCCAGGTGACCAACCCGCCCCTGGACGCCATCCGGGAGGAGGTGGTGACCAGCCTGCAGGGCACCACCGGCGGGGAATGCGACCTGCTCAACCCGAACGAGGCTTCCTGCCGTCAGATCCTTCTGCAGCAGCCGATCCTGCGTAACCACGAGCTCGCGAAGCTGGTCAACCTGAATCCGGACGACAAGGTCAATGGGCGCGCACATGGCATGCGCTCCAAGGTGATTCGCTGCCTGTATCCGGTCGCCGAGGGCGGTGCCGGATTGGCCGCCGCGCTGGAGGACGTGCGCGCGCAGGCGTCGGCCGCGATCGCCGAGGGTGCGCGGGTCATCATCCTGTCCGACCGCGAGTCCAACGAACAGATGGCTCCCATCCCGTCGTTGCTCGCCGTGGCCGGAGTGCACCACCACCTGGTGCGTGACCGCACGCGCACCCAGGTGGGCCTGGTCGTCGAGACCGGCGATGCCCGCGAGGTGCACCACATGGCGGCGCTGGTCGGCTTCGGAGCCGCAGCGATCAACCCCTACCTCGTGTTCGAGTCGATCGAGGACATGCTGGACCGCGGCTTCTTCGACGGCCTGGACCGCAACACGGCCCTGAACAACTACGTCAAGGCCGCGGGCAAGGGCGTGTTGAAGGTGATGTCGAAGATGGGCATCTCTACGCTGGCCTCCTACACCGGCGCCCAGCTGTTCCAGGCGGTCGGCATCTCAGACGACGTGCTCGACGAGTACTTCACAGGGCTGAGCTGCCCGATCGGCGGCATCACGCTCGAGGACATCGCCACCGACGTCGCCGCCCGCCATCGGCTGGCCTACCTGGATCGCCGCGACGAGCGCGCGCACCGCGAGCTTGAGGTGGGCGGGGATTACCAGTGGCGCCGCGAGGGCGAGTACCACCTGTTCAACCCCGAGACGGTGTTCAAGCTTCAGCACGCCACGCGCACCGGTCAGTACAAGATCTTCAAGGACTACACCCGCATGGTCGACGACCAGAGCGAGCAAATGGCTTCGCTGCGCGGCCTGCTCAAGTTCCGTGGCGGTGTGCGCCCGCCCGTCCCGATCGAGGAGGTCGAGCCCGCGAGCGAGATCGTCAAACGCTTCTCCACCGGGGCGATGAGCTACGGCTCGATCTCCGCCGAGGCGCACGAGACGCTCGCGATCGCGATGAACCGGTTGGGCGCCCGATCCAATAGCGGTGAGGGCGGCGAGGACGTCAAGCGTTTCGAGCGCGATCCCAACGGGGACTGGCGCCGCAGCGCGATCAAGCAGGTGGCCTCGGCCCGGTTCGGAGTGACCTCGCACTACCTCACGAACTGCACCGACATCCAGATCAAGATGGCGCAGGGCGCCAAGCCCGGTGAGGGTGGCCAACTTCCGGGCCACAAGGTGTACCCGTGGGTCGCCACTGTGCGGCACTCGACGCCGGGTGTCGGTCTCATCTCGCCGCCGCCGCACCACGACATCTACTCGATCGAGGACCTGGCGCAGCTGATCCATGACCTGAAGAATGCCAACCCGGCCGCGCGGGTGCACGTGAAGCTGGTCTCGGAGAACGGAGTCGGCACGGTCGCGGCGGGGGTCTCCAAGGCGCACGCCGACGTGGTGTTGATCTCGGGCCACGACGGCGGCACCGGCGCCACCCCGCTGACCTCCCAGAAGCATGCCGGGGCTCCGTGGGAGCTGGGTCTGGCCGAGACGCAGCAGACGTTGCTGCTCAACGGGTTACGCGATCGGATCGTGGTCCAGGTGGATGGCCAGCTCAAGACGGGCCGCGACGTGATGATCGCCGCGCTGCTGGGCGCCGAGGAGTTCGGCTTCGCCACCGCACCGCTGGTGGTGGCCGGCTGCATCATGATGCGGGTGTGCCACCTGGACACCTGCCCCGTCGGGGTGGCCACGCAGAACCCGCTGCTGCGGGAGCGGTTCACCGGCAAGCCGGAATTCATCGAGAACTTCTTCATGTTCATCGCCGAAGAGGTTCGAGAATACATGGCGCAGTTGGGCTTCCGCACCCTCAACGAGGCCGTCGGCCAGGTCCGGGCGCTCGACACCACGCTGGCGCGGGCGCATTGGAAGGCGCACAAGCTGGACCTGACCCCGGTGCTGCACGAGCCCGAGTCGGCGTTCATGAACCAGGATCTGTACTGCAGTTCGCGCCAGGACCACGGCCTGGACAAGGCTCTCGATCAGCAGCTGATCGTGATGAGTCGCGAGGCGCTGGATTCCGGTAAGCCGGTGCGGTTCTCGACCACGATCAGCAACGTCAACCGCACGGTGGGCACCATGCTGGGGCACGAGCTGACGAAAGCGTACGGCGGCCAAGGCCTCCCGGACGGAACCATCGACATCACGTTCGAGGGGTCGGCCGGTAACAGCTTCGGCGCCTTCGTACCGAAGGGCATCACCCTGCGGGTCTACGGCGACGCCAACGACTACGTCGGCAAGGGCCTGTCCGGTGGCCGGATCGTGGTGCGGCCCTCGGACAACGCCCCGGACGGCTATGTCGCCGAGGACAACATCATCGGCGGCAACGTGATCCTGTTCGGTGCCACCAGCGGTGAGCTTTACCTGCGCGGCGTGGTCGGCGAGCGGTTCGCGGTGCGCAACTCGGGCGCCCACGCGGTGGTCGAGGGCGTGGGTGACCACGGCTGTGAATACATGACCGGCGGCAAGGTCGTCATCCTCGGACATACCGGCCGCAACTTCGCGGCGGGCATGTCGGGCGGGGTCGCCTACGTGTACGACCCCGACGGCGAATTTCCGAAGAACCTCAACACCGAAATGGTAGAACTCGAGACCCTCGATGAAGACGACGCAGAATCGCTGTGCGGCATGATCCAGGCGCACGTCGACGCCACCGATTCCGCGGTGGGACAGCGGATCCTGGCCGACTGGCACGGGCAGCGGCGGCACTTCGCCAAGGTCATGCCACGTGACTACAAGCGGGTGCTCCAGGCGATCGCCGAGGCGGAGCGCGACGGCGTGGACGTCGACAAGGCCATCATGGCGGCCGCGCATGGCTGACCCGACCGGCTTCCTGAAGTACACGCACCGGGAACTGCCCAAGCGCCGACCCGTCCCGCTGCGCCTGCGCGACTGGCACGAGGTCTACGAGGAGTTCGACGACGAGACCTTGCGCGAGCAGGCGACCCGCTGCATGGACTGTGGTATTCCCTTCTGCCACAACGGGTGCCCGTTAGGCAACCTGATCCCGGAGTGGAACGACCTGGTGCGCAGGGGCCGGTGGAACGACGCGATCGAGCGACTGCACGCCACCAACAACTTCCCGGACTTCACCGGGCGGCTGTGTCCCGCGCCGTGCGAGCCGGCGTGCGTGCTGGGCATCAACCAGGATCCGGTGACGATCAAGCAGATCGAGCTGGAGATCATCGACCACGCCTTCGACGAAGGCTTCGTGGTGCCACTACCCCCGGACGTGCTGACCGGGAAGAAGGTCGCCGTGGTGGGCTCGGGCCCGGCCGGTCTGGCCGCCGCACAGCAGCTGACCCGTGCCGGCCACGCCGTCACCGTCTTCGAGCGGGCGGATCGCATCGGTGGGCTGCTGCGCTACGGCATCCCGGAATTCAAGATGGAAAAGCGGGTCCTCGACCGGCGTCTGGAGCAGATGCGTGCCGAGGGCACCGAGTTCCGCGTGAACGTCAACGTCGGCGTCGACATCACCGCCGAGCAGCTGCGCGCCGACTTCGACGCGGTGGTGCTGGCGGGCGGTGCGACCGCATGGCGGGACCTGCCCGTTCCCGGCCGGGAGCTGGACGGCATCCATCAGGCGATGGAATACCTGCCCTGGGGTAACCGGGTGCAGGAGGGTGATGACGTGCTCGGGGAGGACGGCGAGCCGCCGATTACCGCCAAGGGTAAGAAGGTCGTCATCATCGGCGGTGGCGACACCGGGGCGGACTGCCTGGGTACCGCGCACCGGCAGGGCGCGATCGCCGTGCATCAGTTCGAGATCATGCCGCGGCCACCGGAATCCCGCGCGCCGTCCACGCCGTGGCCGACCTATCCACTGATGTACCGCGTGTCCTCCGCGCATGAAGAGGGCGGCGAGCGGATCTTCTCGGTGAACACCGAGGAGTTTGTCGGCAAGGATGGGCACGTCACCGCGCTGAAGGCGCACGAGGTGACGATGGAGGACGGCAAGTTCGTCAAGGTCGAGGGTTCCGACTTCGAGATCGAGGCCGACCTGGTGCTGCTGGCCATGGGATTCGTGGGCCCCGAGAAGGAAGGCCTGCTGACCGAACTCGACGTCAAGTTGACCGAGCGCGGAAACGTGTCCCGCGGCAGCGATTTCGACACGTCCGTGCCGGGCGTCTTCGTTGCCGGGGACATGGGCCGGGGCCAGTCCCTGATCGTCTGGGCGATAGCTGAGGGTCGCGCCGCGGCCGCCGCGGTGGACCGCTACCTGATGGGCGCCACCGCACTGCCCGCGCCGGTCAAGCCGACCGCGGTGCCGCTTCAGTAGTCACATCAGTCACACCAGAAACACGGCGCGATTCCTTCGGCGCGTCTGCCATAGTTTGCCAGGGGGCGGGTGTCTAATTGACCGCTGTGGGCTTCACGCCACAGAGGCCCCGGCCGAACGGACCGTCGCAGGAGTGGTCACCGTGCATATGAATCCATTACATCGATCGCGGGTGGGGCGAATGGCCTGGTCGTGGCTCCGTCATCCGGTGAAGAGTCGCGAGTTTCCCGCCAAGCACGAACGCTTGGTAACCGCCGAAGAGCTCTTGCTCTTCGGGGTGTAGTCACCGGCGCCCGCGTCGACGCCTGGACGGTGCATTTTGCTCGGTGTGGAAAACAGCGTTGTCCGCATGTCAGGTGCCTCAGTGTTGGGGCGGCCGGACGACCATCGCGCTCTGCCCCTTGA
The DNA here is from genome assembly GCF_010729105.1 of Mycobacterium saskatchewanense. Classification (NCBI taxonomy): domain Bacteria; kingdom Bacillati; phylum Actinomycetota; class Actinomycetes; order Mycobacteriales; family Mycobacteriaceae; genus Mycobacterium; species Mycobacterium saskatchewanense. Next base: position 3,487,880 of record NZ_AP022573.1, on the reverse strand, counting down.
GAGCCCCCGGATCAGACGGTGATGCCATAGGTCTTGAGCTTGCGGTAAAGGCTCGAGCGCGACATCCCCAGGTGCGTGGCGGCGGCCATCCTGTTGCCGTTGGCTTCCTGTAAGGCGGCCACGATCGCGTCACGTTCGGCCGTCTCCAACGGGGTCAACGTATGCCGGGGTGCGGTCTGACAGTGCCCGGGCAGATCGGAAGCCTGGATCTCGCCGACCGGGCGGCGATGCAACGCATGCACCAGTGCTTCGCGCAATTGCGTGATGTTGCGCGGCCACGAATATCGCGAAATGAGACGTTGGGCGTCGGGGCTCATGCGCACCTTGCGGTCAGGGGCGATGCCACGCAGTAACGCCGTGGTGATGGCGGGCAAATCGTCAGTGCGGCAACGCAGTGGCGGCACCGTGATCGCGATCTCGAAGTGGTGCAGCAGTTCTCGCACCGGCAGCTCGGCCGCCGCCGACGAATCCGAACCCGTTGCCACGATCCACACGGGCCCGTCCAGCGATTCCACCGCCGAGAAGTAAGCCTCCAGGCACCGCACACTGTCGGCACCTGCCTGGTCGATGTGTCGAATGATGTGCAGCGTGGGTTCCCGCGGGCACCCCGCCAGCGACGTGATGCCCGACGGCGGCCCCCCGCCATTGAGTTGCACCGCATCGAGCGAGATGCTGCGCGCCTCCGGGTAGACGGCGTGGAACAGCTCGGCCACCAGCGTGAACTTGCCGACGCCCGGCTCGCCGAGCACCAGGGCCGGCTTGGCTTGACCGAGCGCATCGCGCAGCTCGCCGACCGCTCGCATCCAGGCCGGCGCGGTGCCCCCCGCGAGGGAGTCGCGCGACCGAGACAGCTGGTCGACGATCTGCGAGGTCTGCGGTGCCGCCATCGCAATAGGTGGCAGTTGCTGCTCGCTGAAATCACGCGGCGAGCTGGGTTGGTGCGCGGTGACCAGCTCCGCGACCACCACCATGCCCGCCACCTCAGAGCCGGCGATGATACGGATTCCGCGGATGTGGACCAGCCGCTGCCCTCCTGGCAAAGCCAAGGTGTCGCTGGCCCGGTCGTTGCGGGCCATCAGGAATGTTGCGTGCTCGCGCAGTGTGCGTTGTTCGTTGGGGTCGAACAGCTGCTGGGCAGCGGGATTTGCCACGAACACGGAGTCTCCGAATGCAAAGACGGCTTCGCGGGGCGAGCGCGCGGTGACCCTCAGGTAGGTCTCGAAGATGGCACGTTGCGACTGGCCCCGGTCGAGCAGGAGATTGCGCCCGATGTCTTTCGCCGCGCTATTGGCCAGGGTGTGCATCAGGGGACTCCACGCGTCCGACAGCGTCGAAATGTCGAGTACACCCTCGACGCGCCCGGTAATCGGGTCGATCACCGGGGCTCCGGTACAGGCGAACAGGTGCAGGTTCTCGCTGAAGTGTTCGGGACCCACCACACTGATCGGTTGGCCCGCCTCGAACACCGTGCCGATACCGTTGGTGCCCATCGTCGACTCGGAGTAGTCGAAGCCGGGTGCCAGGTCAACCCGGTCGAGCAGACGTGCCACCGCGGCGGAGCTGTCGATCCGTCGCACGACCCGCGCCTTGCGGTCGGTCAAGGCGATGACCAGCGGCATGTCGGCGGTATCGGTCTCGAGCTGCTCCAGCACTGGACGTGCGCAACGCACCAGGAGCGATCCGGTATCGAGGTCGTCGGTGAACACACTGTTGGGGCTGGACACGTCCACGCCGGCGGCCTGACTGCGTTCCCACGAGGCCACTACCATGTCTGACACGCCCGCGGCCCCCGCACTGCCGTATTCAAGAAAGTCCGCACGGGCAGCAGCGACCCGCAGCATCCGGCCGGGGTTATCGGGCATCGCGGACTCCTGGTGCTGGATGACGTGTCGTCATCACTACGTCACGCCCAGTTTAAGGAGAGCGGGGTCACATCCAGGGTATCGGCCAGTGTCCCATTTTGGGACAGCCCTCAGGCGTGAGACCGCGGCAATGTTCTTGCCCAGCGATGTGGTGCACAACACAGGCGCTAACGAATCTGAAACGTGAAACGCGAAACGGAGCGGCATGGGAACCCTCATCAACATCGACAATGGCGGCACCCTGACCGATATCTGCGTGTGGGATGGCAACGGCTTCAGCTTCACCAAGACGCTGACAACCCCCCATGACCTGTCGGAATGCCTGTTCACCGGAATCGAGAAGGCATCTGAAGCCCTCTACGGCGACGCCGACATCACCCGGCTGCTGCACGAGACCGAGCACGTCCGTTACTCCACCACCCAGGGCACCAACGCGTTGGTAGAACGGCGCGGTCCGATGATCGGCATCCTGACGTCGATGACGGGCCTGGCCACTGCCATGCAACAGACACCAGCCGGGGGAAAGCTGTTCGCCGACCTGATCGCCGACCGTCACCTGACCTTCGACCCGGATGCCGAGCTCGAGGCTTTCGAGTTCGACGCCGTGCAGAAGGTCAACCGGCTCACCACGCTGGGAGCCGCCCGGGTTGTCGTCGCCGGCGCGAGCCCGCAAGAGGAGCAGCGGCTCCGGCACGTGTTGTTGCGCAAATTTCCCCGCCATCTGCTGGGCTCGGTTCCGCTGATCTACAGCTGGGAACTGGCCGGAGACCGCGACCACGCACGGCGTGCGTGGTCGTGCGTGGTCAATTCATTCCTGCACCCGACGATGGAGCGGTTTTTGTACAGTGCCGAGCGCCGGCTGCAGGGCTACCGGGTGGTCAACCCGTTGCTCGTCTACCGCAACGACGGCGCGTCCTCGCGGGTAGCGAAATCTGTTGCGCTCAAGACGTATTCGTCGGGGCCGCGCGGAGGCTTGGAGGGCACGGCGGCGCTCGCCAGAGTCTATGGGTTGCAGCACGCCCTGATGATGGACGTGGGAGGAACCACCACCGACGTCGGTGTCGTCGAAAACGACACCGTCGCGGTGGCTGACCGCGGCCGCATCGAAGGGGTACGCATCTCGTATCCGATGAGCGACGTCACCTCGGCAGGGGTGGGTGGTTCATCGGTGATCCGGCTTGTCGACGGGGAGATCACGGTGGGGCCGCAGTCGGTCGGTGCCGCACCGGGTCCGGCATGCTTCGGGTTCGGCGGGAAGCAGGCCACGATCACGGATGTCAACCTGTTGCTGGGCGTGCTTGACGCCGACACCTACCTGGACGGCACCTTCACCCTCGACGCAAGCCGGTCCAGGTCGGTGATCGGCGAAACGATCGCAGATCCCCTCGGGATCTCGCTCGAAGAGGCGCTGATCCGCATGGAACACGCCTACTTTGACGCCCTTTCGGTCGCGCTGGCGGGCTCCGCCAAAGAGGGGACAACGTTGCTGGCGTTCGGCGGGGCCGGGCCGATGAGTGCCACCGGCGCGGCAAGGCTGGCCGGCATCAAGCAGGTGCTGATCCCGCGCACCGCGGCCGTCTTCTCGGCGTTTGGGATCTCGTTCTCTGACATCGGCAAGACCTACGAAGTGATCGTCCCCGAGCCGAATGCCGACTCGGCCAGCGCCGTGCACGACGCTCTACTGGTGCGTGCCGACCGTGACATGTTCCAGGAAGGCTATCTGTTGGCCGACTGCGAAATTACCTGGCGGCTGCTGCTGGAAGGCGTCGAGGACGCAATGGTGTCGCACCTGTCGTACCAGCGCGGCGACGAGATCGACTACCCGGGCTGTGTCGTATCTCTCCAGTTGAATGTGTCTGCGGCGCTCCCACATCCAGAGCTGCCGGAGAGCACGAAGGCTGACCCGCGCAGCGCGCCGGCTATCGGCCGGCGCCAGATCCGCGCCACCGCGGATCGCATCGACGACGTTCCGGTGCATGTGCTTGACGAGCTCACCCCCGGCCACGCAGGTACGGGACCCGCGATCATCGAGGGGCCCTTCTTCACCGCTCGGGTACTGCCGGGTTGGGGATTCCTGGTCACCCGCTCCGGTGACCTGATGCTGACCGACGACCTGTGACTCGAATTGCCCAACCCTCTTCTGCGGAAGGAGGACTCCGATGCGAGTCCCTATGACCGAATACCTCGTCATCGATCTCGACACCGAACGGTGGGTGTGTCGAGTGTGCGCCCAAGACATGGGCTCGGCGCATGAGAACTACAAGTCAGGAACCCTGGTCTACGATCGCGATCCACGCGAAATTCACCAGCCGATCCTCGATCCTGAGCGGTACGAGTACACGTTCAGTCCCGATCCGACCTACTGCCGGATCCTCGAGTACTACTGCCCCGGCTGCGGCACTCAGATCGAGTGCGAGTACCTGCCGCCAGGACACCCGCCCGCCATTGACATGGTCATCGACGTCGCCGCGCTGCGCAAGCAATGGGAGGAGCGTGGCCTGGACGCCGAAGCCGTCCACAACTACGGGCCCGGTGAAGACGCGCAGAAGTATACCGCTGCGCTCAGAGCCACCGGCCACATTCGCTGACCCCAACTCACCCGGAGAACTCAAAGCATGAAACGAATTTCGGTTGACATCGGCGGCACATTCACCGACTGCTTCTTTGTCTGGGACGACGTCTACGTAGACGCCAAAGCGCTCACAACTCACCACAATCTGGCGATCGGATTCAACGATGCGCTCGACCTGGCCTGCAAGCGCGCCGGATTGGACCGATCCACGGTGCTGTCCGAGGTGGATTCGGTGCGCTATGCGACCACCCTGGGCACCAACGCACTCATCGAACGCAATGGGCCAAAAGTGGCCGCCATTGTCACCCACGGTTTCGAGGACACCATCCCGTTGTCCCGCGGCCGCGGCTACGGCGAGGGCCTGGACTACGCGATGCAGCAGAACCTGCCCGCCGCCGAGCGTCCCGAACCTTTGGTATCTCGGGCGATGATCCGTTCGGTCAAGGAACGCGTCAACTCGGCGGGAAAGGTCGTGGCGCAGCTGGATCCCGATGACGTGCGCGCGGTGGTGCGCGAACTCGTCGATGCGGGCGCCGAGGCGATCGTGGTATCGCTGGTGAACTCCACCGAGAACCCCGAGCATGAGCTCGCGATTCAAGAGATCATTCTCGACGAGTTCCCCCCGCACGAACTTGGTGCCATCCCGGTGCTGCTGGGCCACCAGGTCTCCGGCCGGAAGGGGGAGTATGTCCGCGCCACCTCGACAATCATCGACGCCTACCTGCACGAGATCATGTTTCACGCCCTGGCGCAGCTGTCGAGTAATCTGCGCGACTTCGGCTACGACAGGCCGATGTTGGTGATCCACAACTCCGGCGGCATGGCGCAGATGAATTCCACCGACGCGCTGCAGACGATCCACTCGGGCCCGATCGCCGGTGTCGGTGCGGCTGAGCATCTTTCGAACGAGACCGGGATCGGTCATGTTATCGCAACCGATATGGGCGGGACCTCGTTCGACATCGGCCTGGTGCCCGAGGGCGGCGTGAAGCACTACGACTTCCTGCCCACCATCGATCGGTGGCTGGTGTCGGTGCCGATGGTGCACCTCGACACGCTGGGCGCCGGCGGCGGCTCGATCGCCAGCTACGACCGCATCCACAACTCGATCAAGATCGGGCCGAAGTCGGCGGGCTCGAACCCGGGACCGGCCTGCTATGACCGCGGCGGGCTGCACCCCACTGTCACCGACGCCGACCTGCTTCTGGGTTACCTGGATCCGGACAACTACGCCAACGGGTACATCAAGCTGAACGTTAAGCGGTCACTGTTCGCTATCGAGGAAAATCTGTGTGACTACCTCGATATGGATCCGATCGAGGTCGCGCGGGTCATCAAGGACGGCGTCGATGAGCAGATGGCGATCGGCATCGGCAAGGAGCTGCGGGTCCGCGGATACCTGCCCGAAGACTTCACGATGCTTGCCTACGGCGGGAATGGGCCGCTGCACGCTTGCGGCATCGCACGCCATGCCGGCATCAAACGTGTTTTGGCGCCGCCTTTCTCGTCCGTTTTCGCGGCATGTGGCGCCGGCAACATGAAGCAGTTGCACTTCCACGAGCGTGGTGTGCACGTGACGATGTACAACGCGACAACGCGAAAGCTGTACGACGGCTACGACGAATTCAACGGCGTTGTCGCGGAATTGGAGGCGCGTGGCCGTGAAGATCTAATCCGACAGGGGTTCTCCGGTGAGGTGGTCAAGTATCGTCTCGAACTGGACATGCGCTACGGAAATCAGCTGCTGACCCAGGCCGTGGCGCTGCAGGACATTCATCGCATCAACAACGTCGGCGACGTGCTGCAGATCATCAGGACCTTCGGTGACGTATATAGCCATCGGTTCGGAGCGTCCTCCGCCGCCCCGGAGGCCGGGATCCGGTGCAATACCGTACGGGTCGCGTCATTTGTGGATGGTGATGTGGTGAACTTCGAGGCGTTGGAATATGGGGGAGCACGGTCCGCGCCAACACCGGCCGGGACCCGGCAGGCGCACTTCATCGGACACGCCGACCCGATCGATACCGCGGTCTACGACCAAGATGCGCTCGGTGCCGACCGCGTCATCGCCGGACCGGCCATCGTCACCACCGAGAACACCACCTTCCTCGTCGAACCCGGCTGGCGGCTGGAGCCGACGGTGCAGGGCGCCGTCTGGTTCCTGCAGGACTGACACCACCAAACGTTTCGCCAAGATCAAGGACGGACCACATGACCACAGTTAACGATCGTCCAGCCGGCCACCTGACTGCCGAAGAGCAGCAGTGGGTGGACCAGTTCATGGACGAAACCACACTTTTCCTCGGGCCCGACCGAGAGATCATGCGCAGCCACAGCATCTCCGCACGATCTCTGCACGAAGACCTGGCGATCGCCGCCGGTGTGGACCGACTGCAGGTGGAGCGCATCCGCAAACGCATCGCCGGCGCGCTGGACGAGGGCTACGAGATGTGCGAGGCCCAGGGCGCTGCTCCCGGCGCGAAGTGGGGCGACCTCACGACGGCGATCTACACCGGTGCCGGCGATGTCTCGTATCTGTCGTGCCACGGGGTCATCGCCTTCAGTGCGATCCTGCACCACCCGATTCGCTACATCATGAAGTACTGGAAGGACGAGCCGACGGTCGGCATTCATGAAGGCGACGGTTTCATCCACAACGACGCCCGATTCGGCAACGTGCACAACACCGATCAGTCGATGATCATGCCGATCATCCGTGACGGCGAAATCATCGCCTGGGTGGCTGCCACCATTCACGAAGGCGAAAACGGCGCCTGCGAACCGGGCGGCATGCCTTCGGGCTCGGAAACGGCTTTCGACGACGGGCTGCGGATGAGCCCGTTCAAGATCGTCGAGCGTGGTGAGCTGCGCCGCGATTTGCTGACCTTCCTGCAGCACTCGGTGCGCGATCCGAAGCTGCAGCTGGCCGATCTGAAGGTGAAGATCACCGCGGTACGCAAGATCATGGAGCGTATCGACAAGGTCATCGACGAGGTCGGCACCGACACGTTCGTGGCCGCGCTACGTATCACGGTGGAGGACGTCGATGCTGAGGTGCGGCGACGGATCAGCGAATTGCCGGATGGCACCTATCGGTTCGACCAATTCATGGATAGCACTCTCAAAGAGAACATCCTGATCAAGTTCGCGTGCAAGGTCACCGTCAAGGGCAACACGATGACCGTCGATCTGCGCGGGACCGGGCCGGAGATCCTCAATCGCGCGATCAACTCCCCCCTCTGCTCGGTGAAATCGATGATGATGCAAGCAATTCTGGCATTCTGGTGGCCGGACCTGCCGCGCTGCACCGCCGCGATGAGCTGTATCGAGATCATCTCCGATGAGGGCACCTGGGCCGATGCTTCCTACGACGCACCGATGGGCCAGTCGCTGCAAGCCTCCTTCCGCGGATTCTCGGCCATGCAGGCCCTCTACAGCAGGATGTCGTTCTCCTGTCCGCACAAGTACAGCAATGTGGTCGCAAACTGGTTCAACCAGATCAACACGTTCCTGTGGGGCGGTATCACTCAGCACGGCGACATGGTCGGGAACCTGTGCGCGGATCTCAACGGGATGCCCGGTGGCGCAAAGCCATTCCGCGATGGTGAGGACGCCGTGTCGCCGCTGTTCTGTGCCATGGCGGACACCGCCGAGCAGGAGGTGATGGAAGAGGAGGTGCCCTTCATGCAGCTCGTCGCAAAGCGCCTGGTTCGCGACAACATGGGTTTCGGAAAGTTCAACGGCGGGATGGGATACGAGATGATCGTGGCCGCCGAGGGCACTCCGCAGTGGGGGTTCATGACGGTGACCTCGGGCGCGAAGTTCTCGTCGATCTACGGGATGTACGGCGGCTACGGCTGCGGTACCTACCCACTGGCCATGGTCAAAGGCACCAACGTGTATGAGCATTTCCGGCAGGACAATAAGAAATTCGACCTGTCGATGGAGAAGGTGATGAACGAGCGGCCGTTCCCGGATGGTCGTTACTCCACCTATCACATGGGTCTGCAGTTCGACCTCGCCAAAGACGGTGAGCTGTACATGATCAGCCAGGGTGCCGGCGGCGGCTACGGAGATCCGCTGGAGCGCCTGCCCGAGTCCGTGATCCGCGACGTCGAACTCGGTCGGATCAGTCAGCGGGTCGCCGAGGATGTGTTCGGGGTCCGCTATGACCCGGCAACGTTCCGGCTGGACGCCTCGGGCACCGAAAAGGCGAGGGCACAGGTGCGCAAGACACGCCTGCAGCGCGGCAAGCCGTTCGCTGAATTCTGCGCCGACTTCGTCAAGCCGGAGCCACCAAAGGATCTCGCCTACTACGGGTCATGGGGCGCGTGGACCCCGGAAACCCCGGACGTCGTCGCCACCGTCTACACGATCGACGGTCCCGAACGTGTCACCGCACCGCTGCAGGAACTGCCGATCGTGATGGTGCCCGACCGTCGGGAGGTCAAGATTGCCAAACTCGAGGCCCGCATCGCCGAATTCGAGGAGCGGTGCGGCGTAAACGTCAGGCGCCTGACGTAATCGCTCCCCGTTGGCGCCGACTGCTGGAGAGGTAGACCGTTGAGTGCAAAATCGTTGGTAGCTCTGCCCCCGAGTGGGCGGACCCGGCCCCTGTTGATCAACGACGTCGACTACTCGACCGCGGTGATCCGACAAGGCGCACCGATTCCGTGGACCGATACCACCCTGGCGGCAGGTCACTTCGCGCAGGTTCGCGGGCTGCTTGACCCGGACGCGGTCTGGGTCGACATGCGTCGGTTCCAGAGTGCACACATCGACGCGCGCCCGGGGCTGGTGGAAGCCATGCGAAGCCATGCTCGCACGGGCTACCCGTTGCGCACCCTGCTGGCCGATGATGCACTGCTGGCGGCCAGCCGCGAGGTTCTCGGAACGCTGGCGAACACATCGCGGCGCCAACTGGTGCTGCATGTGCCCTCCCCGGCGGCTTGGCTGTCATGGGCTCATCACGTCGCCGGCAACCCACTCGATGGCGTGGATGCCGACGGCGCCGACCGGGCTGCGATGTATATCGCGGAGTGGCTCGGCCAGCTGGGTGCCCTGCCTGTGGCCCTGGCTCTGCTCGACAGTCGTGACGGGGCGTCGGGAATGTCAGAGAATCTGCAGTCCTATACCTCGATCATGAACGTTGCCAGGCACTTCGACTGGTCGTTGGCGCTGTGGACGGATACCGAACTCGAGGGTGCGCCGGGCGACCCACCCATCGGGCTTGTCTCCGATGAGTTTTGGACCGGGGGCGCCGAGATACCGGAGGGGGAGATCCTGCTCACCACCATTTCCGCCGCGGCATCGCCCGAACAGGTACTCGAACAGCTCGAAAAACTGCGCTAGCGGTTCGCATGGACGACACACCTGGCGCATGCGCCACAACCAAACTGCAGGACGTTGACCGTCTCAACGCCGGCATCGGGTTGCCGATGCTAGTGCCCGACGACGCACACATCGTCCTTCAACCGGACAATAGACCCCTTGACCATGGAGCTTATTCCCCTGAGGGAGAAGAGGGTTTGCGCTTGATCAATGCTTGCAAGGAGGCCGTCATCGTTGTGCCGGGCGCCAACTTCTTCGACTCGACGGCCAGCATCGCGATGATTCGCTCGGGTAAGTTGGACGTCGGGGTTCTCGACGGCATACAGGTCAATGCATGCCGAGATTCGAGCAACCCGGTGGTTCGGGGAGCGCTGGTGAAGGGCATGGGCGGCGCGATGGACTCGGTACCGGGCGCTCGCAAAATCATTGTGTTGATGGAGCATTGCGCATGCGACGGCGGCCTGAAAATTCGTGCGGAGAACACCTTGCCGCTCACCGGCGCGGCTGTTGTGAACCGAATCATCGCCGGGAACGGCGTGCGTCCGGCCGAATTGGCGCCGGGGGTCGACGCACCCGAGGGCCGGCGGTGTACAGAGGCTCTGCTCTTGGTTGATCAATTGGCGACGTCGCCGGTGATTCGCGGTGCGCCGCCGCAGTCAGGACCAGTCCACCTCACAGAATGGAGTTGAAAAGTGTTTGTGACGACCCAACCCGAGGCCCTATCGATTGCCGCCGCCAATCTGGGCACCATCGGCTCGGCGATCAGTTCCCAAAACGCGGCTGCCTCAGCCCCTACAACCGGGATCCTGCCTGCCGCGGGCGACGAGGTGTCCGCCCTGGTCGCTGCACAATTCGTCGCGCATGCGCACCTGTATCAGGCTGTCAGCAGCCAGGCCGCGGCGATGCACGATCTGGTCGTCAACGCACTGCGGACAAGCGCGGATGCTTATGCGGCGACGGAAGCGGCCAACGCATTCGCGACCGGCTAGCGGGAAAGGAGTACCGCCGAATGTGTTTCGATCGGCGGTACCGCCGGCGCGCCGGCCGCATTCCAGCTCAGTCCGTAAACATGTTGTAGCGGTTCGGTCCCCGACTGCCGGCGGCACGAATGGAGTCATGCGACCGCCATCGAAAAGGTTTGCCAGTTCGGCCCACAGCTTCTTGACACTGCCTGCACGGCTGAGGATTTCAGACGTAGTTGAAAATACGGTTTATGAGGAGGCGTTGACCGTGGATTTTGCGGTGTTGCCGCCGGAGGTCAATTCCGGGCGGATGTATGTGGGTGCGGGGGCCGGGCCGTTGGTGACGGCGGCGGCGGCGTGGGATGCGGTGGCGGCTGAGTTGAATTCGGCGGCTACGTGGTCTCGGTCGGTGGTGTCTGAGTTGTCGGGTGGGCCGTGGGTGGGGCGGTCGTCGAGTTTGATGGTCGCCTCGGTGTCTCCGTATGTGTCGTGGATGAGTGTGACCGCGGCGCAGGCTGAGCAGGCCGCCGGGCAGTTGGGGTCGGTGGTGGCGGCCTATGAGGCGGCGTTTGCCGCGACGGTGCCGCCGGTGCAGGTGGAGGTGAACCGGGCGTTGTTGGCGTCGTTGGTGGCGACCAATATTTTGGGGCAGAACACTGCGGCGATCGCGTCGACCGAGGCGCAGTATGCCGAGATGTGGGCCCAGGACGCGGCGGCGATGTATGGGTATGCGGGGGCCTGTGCGGTGGCGGCGAGGTTGACGCCGTTCGACTCGCCGCCGGCGGCGACCAATGTGGCCGCGACGGGCGGGCCATCGGCGGTGGCCTCTCGGGCAGCTGCCTCGGTGGCCGGTGCCGGCGGCGCGCAATCGGTTCTGTCCCAACTCATCTCAACCCTGCCCAGCACACTGCAAACACTCGCCGCCGGATTCGGCACACCGTCTCTCAACCCGATCACATGGCTGGAGGACGCTTTGACCAGCCCTACGGGCACTGCCCTCAACAACTTTCTGGCGACCATCGGGGGCAACGGACTCGACCTGGGCAGCGGTGGTTTCTTGGGCGGCAGTTTGACGTTCCTCACGAGCCCGTTCTTCCCGTTGGCTTTGCATCCGCCGGTGGCTGGATTGGCCGGGTCATCCACGGCGCTCGACGGTGGCCTCGGGTCGACGTTGGTGGGTGCGGGGGCCCCGGTGGGCTCGGGCGGCGGGGTGGCCGCCGGCTTGGGCGGTGCGTCGGCGGTCGGCAAGTTATCGGTCCCCTCGTCGTGGGTGACGGCGCCGGGCGTCCGGCTTGTCGCCGCGGCATCGCCAAGCGCCGACGGTTTACCGTCGGCGGCGACAGCCGGACCGGCAGGCCCTTACGGAGGCATGCCCCCGGTGGGCCCGGTGGGAGGGCTGATCAACGCGCCGTCCTCGGGGCAGGCCCGCGCCCAGACGAATTCACGCACCAAGGCACTACCACCGTGGGCACTAGAGCCCGCCACCCGCGAGCACACCCCGGGCGGGGGGGAAACACCGAGCGCCCCGGGCGGCGACCAGGCGATCAGCACGCGGGAACAGCTCGCTGAGCTACGCAACGCAATCGCCGACGTGGCCAGGCAGCGAGATGTGCTGAAACGCACCGCCGTCGTCCTGATGGAGGAAGCGGCACAGAAATAGCGATTCGGTACCGATCCCGCCTGGAGCGCGGAGGCGGCGCGGTTCAGTTCGGCGGCGCGCCCCGCCTCAGTTGCCGCCCGTCCACAGCCCGGAGTCCCGGATCGCTTGTGCCAGCGGTTCCAGCACGGCCGGGTCGTGCGGCGGGTTGATGTACACGATCCCCAGGTCCAGGCCTTCGGCAGACAGGGCCGCCGCTTCCTCGAGGATCTGCCCGTAGTTGCGCTCGGCGTCCAGGCGCAGGTGCGCGGAGAGGGTGATCTCCTTCGGGTCGCGCCCGATATTCGCGCACTCCGCGGCCAGCACGTCGCGCTTGCGGGCGAACACGTCCGGCGTTCCTCCGGCGAAATTCCAGTGCTGGGCGTAGCGCGCCGTGATCGGCAGCGTGCGCTTCTCCCCGCTGCCGCCGATGCAGATCGGAGGATGCGGCCGCTGCACGCCCTTCGGCTCGTTGCGGGCACCCTTGAGCTGGTAGTACTTGCCGTCGAAGTCGGTGGTGTCCTGGCTCAGCAGGCTGGTGAGCACCTCGCAGGCCTCCTCGAACCGGTCGAACCGTTCTCTGATGCTGCCCAGCTCGATGCCGTACGCGCCCGATTCCTCCTCGTTCCAACCGGCGCCGATCCCCAGTTCGAGCCGTCCGTTGGAGATGATGTCGAGCGCGGCCGCCATGTTGGCGAGCACCGCCGGGTGGCGGTAGTGGATCCCGGTGACCAGCGTGCCGAGCCGCAGCCGCTTGGTGGCCTGCGCCAGCGCGGTCAGCGTCGTCCAGCCCTCGAGGCAGGGCCCGCTGCTGTCGGAAAAGATCGGGTAGAAGTGGTCGAAGGTCCAGCCGGACTCGTAGACCTCGATGTCGTCGGCGGCCTGCCAGACGGACAGCATCTGGACCCATGTGGTGTTCTGAGGTGATGTCTTGAACGCGAATCGCATGAATTCGACCGTAGCCGATCTTTATGAAGCGCAACTAAACGACGAAGGGCCGATGACTCCCGCGCGACAAGCGCTCGGGCTCGACACCAGGATCATCCTGCTGGCGGCCGGGCTGATCTTCCTCCTCGCGCTCGTTCTCGGCGTGTGGAAGTACCGGCAGATCATGGCCTCCGTCAACCATCGTGCGCATCCGTACGTCGACATCGCGCATCGGGCGGCGCTCATCACCGGCGAGCTCGGCGGCTTCGGGGTGCTGCTCGCCGGCTTCGTCGCCGGCCAGCTGGTGTGAGCCATGGCGGGCAGACTGGAGCCATGGACCCGGTAGCAGCGCTTCGGCAGATCGCCTACTACAAGGACCGCAGCCGGCACGACCCGCGACGCGTGATGGCCTACCGCAATGCCGCCGACATCATCGAGGGCCTGGACGACGCCGAGCGCGAGCGGCACGGGCAGGCCAACAGCTGGCAGTCGCTGCCCGGCATCGGGCCGAAAACCGCGAAGGTCATCGACCAGGCGTGGTCCGGTCGCGAGCCCGACCTGCTGGTCGAGCTGAGATCCTCGGCCGAGGATCTGGGCGGCGGGGAGATCCGCGCCGCGCTGCGGGGTGACCTGCACCTGCACTCGAACTGGTCGGACGGATCGGCGCCCATCGACGAGATGATGGCCACCGCGGCCGCGCTGGGCCACGAGTACTGCGCGCTCACCGACCACTCACCACGGCTGACGATCGCCAACGGCCTGTCGCCGGAGCGGTTGCGCGCGCAACTCGACGTGATCGACCGGCTGCGCGACCGGTTCGCGCCGATGCGGATCCTCACCGGGATCGAGGTCGACATCCTCGAAGACGGTGGTCTGGACCAGGAGCCCGAACTGCTGGAGCGCCTCGACGTGGTCGTGGCGAGCGTGCATTCGAAGCTGTCGATGGATGCCGCGGCGATGACCCGGCGCATGGTGCGCGCCGTGTCCAATCCGCACGCCGACGTGCTCGGCCATTGCACCGGCCGGCTGGTCTCGGGAAACCGCGGCATCCGGCCCGAGTCCCAGTTCGACGCCGAGGCGGTGTTCACCGCCTGCCGCGACCACGGCACTGCGGTGGAGATCAACTCCCGTCCCGAGCGGCGCGACCCGCCGTCGCGGCTGCTGAACGTGGCGCTGGAGATCGGCTGCTTGTTCAGCATCGACACCGACGCCCACGCGCCCGGCCAACTCGACTTCCTCGGCTACGGCGCCCAACGCGCGGTCGACGCCGGCGTCCCCGTCGACCGCGTCGTCAACACGTGGCCGGCCGACAAGCTGCTGGAGTGGACCAGGCGCAACTGAGGTCTCAGACGCGCACCGTCTCCGCCGTTTCCGACGCCTGCCCATCGCTGCGTACGCGGCCGTGTGCCACGTTGGCGCCGGCGGCGGCGAGGACGAGGAGCGCCGCCTCGGTGAACAGCACGACCGCCTGCCGGGGCACCGCGAGGGTATCGGTCGGTGCCAGACCGCCCCTGCCATCGTCGCTCCCGCCAGGAAGCCCAACAGGATTGCGGCCAGCACGTGCCCCTCGTAGCGCCAGGGGTTGGCCGTGTTCATGTCCAGCTGGGTGGTGATCGCCGTCAGGTCGCCGACGGCAACGCCAGAATCAGGAGAGCCACCGCGTTGACGAGGCCCGCGGAAACGCGAGCACGGCACCGTAACCGAGGAGAAGGCCTTCGCGGGGCGGGCCGCTGTTCCGGGCTTTGTCCGGCGGCGCCAACGTGTTCAATTACTCCCTTTCCGGGCCGGGCGTTCGTGTCAGCTTATGAGCGGGCCGGCCCGCTCGCCCGGGTCGCGGACCATCTCAAATGAAGCTCATAACCTCGAAAAGGTATGAACGGCAATGGATTTGATTTGACGACGAGAGGCCCCTCAGTCGGGCAGTGTCGGCATCTCTATACCCAAATCGCGGCCCACCAACACTCCGCGCGTGAGCGCGGATTTACCGAAGCGTTGACGGACGCGGTCGACCGCGGCGTCTACCTCTTGAGATTCGCCGTGCAATGGCAGCATCAGCTGCTGCGCGCCGGTGCGGTCGATCCCCGATACCGAAAACCCGACCAGGGTCAACCCGCGCTCGGCGATCAGCGGCGCGGACGAGGCGACGAGCCGGCGGGCGACGGCCAGGATGGGCCCGGTCGACGAGGTCGCCCACGGCAGGGTGTGCGACCGGGTCGCCCGGCTGAAGTCGTCGAAGCGCAGGCGTAGCACCACCGTGCGCCCCGTGCGGCCGGCGGCGCGCATTCGTCCGGCGATCCGATCGACCAGGTTGATCACAACTGTGTCGATCTCGGTCGCCGACATGGTATTGCCGGTGCGCCCCAGCGCCCGCTGAGCGCCGATCGACCGCCGGCGCACACCGGTGGTCACGCGCCGGCGGTCGATGTTGCGCGACAACGCGAACAGCTGGCGGCCCATCGCCGCGCCCACGAGCGATGCCAGGGTCGCCTCGCCCAGCTCCGCGACCGCGGCCACCGTCTCGATCCCATGGGCGTGCAACTTGTCCGCGGTCACCGCGCCCACGCCCCAGAGGCGACGCACCGGCAGCGGGTGGAGGAAGGCCAGTTCCCCGTCGGGCGGCACCAGCAGTAAGCCGTCGGGCTTCGCCTCCTGGCTGGCCACCTTGGCGAGGAACTTCGTCCGGGCTACCCCGACCGTGATCGGCAGCCCGGCGCGTTCGCGCACGTCGGCACGCAACTTCTCGGCGATCTGGACCGGGGTGCCCGACACTCGTGCCAGGCCACCGACGTCGAGGAACGCCTCGTCCACCGACAGCGGCTCGACGAGTGGTGTGCAGTCGCGGAACACCTCGAACACGGCGTCGCTGGCGCGCGTGTAGGCGGCCATCCGAGGCGGCACCACAACGGCCTGCGGGCACAGCCTCCGCGCTTGCGCCCCGCCCATGGCCGTGCGCACGCCGAAGGCCTTGGCCTCATAGCTGGCCGCCAGCACGACGCCGCCGCCGACGATCACGGGGCGACCCCGCAGCGTCGGGTCATCGCGCTGTTCGACGGAAGCGTAGAAGGAGTCCAGGTCCGCATGCAGGATGGATGCGTCACTCCGCACGAACATATGTTCGCACGGCGCCGTGACAAGTTACGGGGCTTCGCCGTAGATGCTGCTGACCCAGATGTGGGTAAGGGTGTCGACGACCCGTTCGGGGTCGACCGCCGGGGTCTCGGCGGACAGGGCGGCCATCATCGTGCGCTCGTTCATCTGGTTCAGTGACGTGGCCAGGTCCGCGGCCGGAATGGTTTCCGGCGCGGCGCCGCGGGACCGTTCGGCGGTGATCATGGCCGCGGTCTGGTCGATCCATTTCTGCATGAAGCCCGACCAGACCGTCCGCAGCTCCGAGCTGGTGGCCAGCGCCTCGGTCGCGGCGCGGGCGAGCTTGCGGTGCGTGCTGAACGCCGTGAAAAACGCCTTGATGCCGTTGCGCCATACCCGGCGTGGGTCGGCGGGCAACCGCTGGATCGCACCGTCGAACTCCGCGTCGGCTTGCGCGATCACCGGCTCGAGTAGCGACAGCAGTACCGCTTCCTTCGACTTGAAGTAGAAGTAGAACGTGGGTCGCGACAGGCCGGCGCCCTTGGCCAGGTCGTCGACGGAGATCTCGGCGAAAGCGCGTTCGTGCAGTAACCGTTCGGCGGTCGCGATGATGGCCTGCTCCCGGTCGTCCCCGGAGGGGCGCAGGGAGCGGCGGCCGCGCAGTGCGCGGGCTTGGCCGGCGGAGGTCACCCGTGCGACTTTACAGGGTGTCGAAACTCTCAACACCCTGTTGACCGACTCGACACCGCGTTGATAGCGTGACCGCATGACTGAGCACCTCGACGTAGTCATCGTCGGCGCTGGTATTTCGGGCGTCAGCGCCGCCTGGCACCTCCAGGACCGTTGCCCGTCCAAGAGCTACGCAATCCTCGAGCGCCGCGACGATCTCGGCGGCACCTGGGACCTGTTCAAATACCCGGGCATCAGGTCGGACTCGGACATGTTCACCCTCGGATTCCGGTTCAAGCCGTGGCGTTCGGCGAAGTCGATCGCCGACGGCCCGTCGATCAAGGCCTATATCAGGGACGCCGCCGTCGAGAACGGGATCGACCGGCGCATCCGCTACCGCCACCGCGTGCTGGCCGCTGACTGGTCCGACGCCGACAACCGCTGGACCCTGACGGTGGAACACGACGGCCAGCGCAGCGACATCACCTGCTCCTTCCTGTTCGCGTGCACCGGCTATTACAACTACGACGAGGGCTATTCGCCCACGTTCGCCGGCGCGGACGACTTCGAGGGCACGATCGTGCACCCGCAACACTGGCCGGAGGACCTCGACTACGCGGGGAAGAAGATCGTCGTTATCGGATCCGGCGCGACTTCCATCACGCTGATCCCGGCGCTGGTGAACTCGGGCTCCGGTCATGTCACGATGCTGCAGCGCTCGCCGACCTACATCGGTTCGCTGCCGGGTGTCGACCCCTTCGCCGTGCGGGCCAACCGGCTCCTGCCCGACCGCCTGGCGCACTTCGCGAACCGGTGGAAGGCGATCGCCTTCAGCACCTTCCAATACCAGCTCGCGCGGAAACGCCCCGCCTACATGCGCAAGACGCTGATGACGATGGCCCAGCGCCGCCTGCCGAAAGGCTACGACGTCGAGAAGCACTTCGGACCGCGGTACAACGTGTGGGACCAGCGGTTGTGCCTGGCGCCAGACGGCGACTTCTTCCGGACCATCCGGCACGGCAAGGCCGATGTCGTCACCGACACCATCGACCGGTTCACCAAGACCGGGATCAGACTCACCTCGGGGGAGGAGCTGCAGGCCGACATCATCGTCACGGCAACCGGTTTGAACATGCAGTTGCTCGGCGGGGTGACACCGTCGCGCAACGGTCAGCCCTTCGACCTGCCGTCCCTGATGACGTACAAGGGCCTGATGTTCTCCGGCGTCCCGAATTTCGCCATCACCTTCGGGTACACGAATGCCTCCTGGACGCTGAAGGCCGACTTGGTCTCCGAATTCGTCTGCCGATTGCTGAACTACATGGACGCCAAGGGCTTCGACACCGTGGAGCCGCTACACCCGGGCGCCGACGTCGACGAACTGCCGTTCATGGACTTCAATCCCGGCTACTTCCAGCGGTCCCAGGACATCCTGCCCAAGTCCGGGTCGCGCGCGCCGTGGCGCCTCAAGCAGAACTACCTGTTCGACATGCGGACCATTCGGCGCGGGAAGGTCGACGACGAGGGGCTCAAGTTTTCTAGGAAGCGCGCGCCGGTACCCGCTTAGGGGGCGACGACGACGATCCCGTCGTCGTCGCTGTAGGCGGTCTCGCCAGGCACGAATGTCACCCCGCCCAGGCTGATTTCGACCCCGCGTTCCCCGGCGCCGGTCTTGGTGCTCTTGCGGGGATTGGTGCCCAGCGCCTTGACGCCGATGTCGATGCCGCGCAGCGCCGCGGCGTCACGCACCGCCCCGTTGACGATCAGTCCGGCCCAACCGTTGGCGCGGGCCAATTCGGCGATGACGTCGCCGACCAGGGCGGTGTGCAAAGAGCCCGCTCCGTCGATGACGAGAACCCCGCCCGCGCCGGGCTCGGAGAGCACCGATTTGAGCAGGGCGTTGTCTTGGAAGCAGCGCACGGTGGTGATCGATCCGGCGAACTCGGGGCGGCCGCCGAACTGGCGGAACTGCACGTCACAGCTGCGTACGTCGGGCCCGATTTCGTCGACGAGGTCGGCGGTGGGCCGGAAGGACACGCCCACGTCAGCGGCGCCGCAACTGCCGGATCAGCAGGATGGCCAGCAGGCTGACGCTCAAGGCGACGATCAGCGGCAGCGGGGACTGGCCCAGCGCCGAGGGCGAGACGTCAGGCGAAACTGGGTTCTTGGCGGCTTCGACGGTCGATTTGGCTTGTGCCGCGGCGTCCTTGGCGGCCGCGGCAAGGTCACCGTTGGTCTCGATCCGCTGCTGAGCGCTGAGCACCGGCTCGCCGGGCGGCGCCGGCTCCGGCGGTGGCGGCGCGGCCTTCTTTGCCGGCACCTTTTTGGCGACCGCCTTCTTGGCGGGGGCCTTCTTCGCAGGTGCCTTCTTAGCGGGCGCCTTGGCGGGGGCTTTCTTCGCCGCCTTGGCGGGTGGCTTCTTCTCCGGCGGCGCCTCCGGGGGGAGGGCCGGTGGGGTGGAAGCGCCGTCGGGTTCGCTGTTGGGTTGGTCCTGCGGGTCTGCCATGCGGCCGCTCCTTTGCGCCTTCCTGGTCGCGCACCGAAAAGTAACTCGCTCCCATCATGCCAGGAGGCACCCGGGCGCCTCGGCCACCGGTCAGGGTCTGCGGCGCGCCGCCCAGAAGGCACCGGCGGCGACGAGCGTTACCGCTACCACCACAAATGGCCAGACCGGGAGCGCGCCACCCGTGTCGGTCCCGACGGCGGCGGGTCCGGGCGCGCCGGTGCCGGGCACGGTCAGGCGAAACGACCAGGAACCGGACACCACGTGGCCGTCCGCGGATGTCACCCGGTAGTTGACCGTGTATGTGCCGGCCGGCCCAAGTGGCCGGAGGCCGACACTCACGATCGCCCCTTGCACTGCCGGCTCGCCGGTGGACCACACGTTGCCGTCCGGGCCGACCACCGTCATGGCCGCGAAGGTGGTTTGCAGCCCCTCGTTGAAGGTTGCGCTCACCCGGGACGGGCCGGAGGCGAGCTCCGCGTTGTCCGCCGGGTCAGCGGCGACGCGGACGGCGTGCGCCGATGCGAGCGGGGCGCACAGCGTGGCGATTGCCAGCAGGGCGCCGACCCACGCCGCCACCGCCAGGCGTTTCACGAGCGCCGGCGGATCAGCACCAGGAAGACGGCGGCGGCCGCCACGACCAGGGCCGCACCGCCCAGGAGGCGGGCGGTGTTGTCCGCAGGCTTCGACGCGTCGGGCGCGGAAACGGTGCCTGCCGGCGGCTGGTGTTGGTGCGGCGCCGGCGGGCCCCCCGCGAGCGTCAGCACGGGCGCGGGGTGCTCCGGCTCCGCGCCGCCCGACAAGGGCGGTTGATCCCATTTCACGACGGTCCCGTCGGAGTAGCTCTGCGTGGCGGGAAAGCTGACCGTGTCGGCGTCAGGTAGCTGCACCGAGATCCGGAACAGGCCGAACTGGTCGGTACCGATGCCGCCGTCGGGCACGGCCGTCCAGGTCACCGACCGCACGATGCCCGCAGCCGCGTCCCGGTCCAGCGTGACCGCCCAGCCGGGCAGGTACTCGGCGCTCGCCGACGTCAGGCTGGGAAGGGCGACGGTCAGCGCGGTGGTCCTGGCGCCGGTGTTCGACTCGTTGGGCACCTGGAAGGTGACGAGGGCCCGGGCGCCGCGCGCGGCGACGTCGCTGCTGACGTGCACATGCGCCCAGGCCGCCGGTGTTCCCACGGCCAAGCCGACCCCGAGCACCATGGCCGCGGCGGTCAGCGCGCGCCTGATTCGTCCCACGGGCGCCGCGGTCAGCTCAGGCCGAGCCGGGCCATCAGGTCCGCCTCGATGCCGTCGAGTTGCGATGAGATGGCGGCGTGGGCCGCCCGCCGGCGCGCGGCGGGCATGTTCTCCGCGGCGGTGACGGCAGCCGAGAGATCGGCGAGCCGCTCGGTGATCGCGGTCACGAACTGCCGGGTCTCGGCGTCCTTGGGCTTCTTGTCCTGCACCATCTGCAGCGACTTCTCGGCGCCGGCGATCCGGGCCGACAACTGGGCCCCATGCCCGGAGAACTGGCCGATCTGCGCCAGCGGGACGCCGAGCTGGTCCGCGCGCCGCTGGTCGGCCATCGCGCGGGCGGCGATGGCCGCCCGGTAGATCACCGGAGTCAGGATCGGCGCGAGCAGCCGGGACACCGTCAGCAGCCGGCGGATGCGGGTGGGCGACAAAATCTTGCCCTCGCGCGCGGTCTTGAGCTCGGTCTCGGCCACTTTCAGCGCCGTGCGATCGCTTTCGCGCTGGGCCTTGATCTGCGCTCGGAGCGCCTTCTCCGCCGACCGCACCTCGCTCTTGATGCGCCGGGCCTCATTCTTGGCCGACAGCCTGGCTTCCAGCTTGGCGCGGGCCTTGATCGCGCGGGCTTCGGCGCGCAGCGTCGCGCGACTCTTTCGCTTGCGGAACAGGCCCATTCCCGGCCGCCTCCCGGTGATATCGCTGGCTCAATGTGGGTCGAACTCGCGTGTGCGCTCGATTCAAGCAACCCTAATCGGGAGGGGCGGAGGGCAGCCCGCCAGGGCGGGCTGCCCAACCGGTCGCGGTCGCGCTAGACGCCCGCGTGTTCCGCGCGGCGAAGCTCGTCCACGCGTTCCGCGAGCTCCTCCCGGGCCTCGGGAGACAACTCGGCGGCGGCCAGCGCGATGCGGCGCACCCCGTCGTTGCGCATGGTGGCCCACCACGACAGTTCTTTGTCGAGCTTCTCGTAGTACTCGTCGTCGGTGAAGTAAGCCGGCTTGATCCGGAAGAAGTTGGCCAAGGCGGACATGGTGGCCGCCGACGGATTAGTGCGGTTGCCGGAACGTAGCTGGGACAGGTAAGGAGCCGACATCGTAACGCCCTCCGCCTTGAGAGCCGCGATTACCTCCGCGGAGGTGTGCGGTCCGCGCCCCGGCGGATACACGGTGTCGAAGAGGCGGTTCAGGCGGGCAGAAAACGTCGTGCTCATCGATATGACCTCCACTGGGCTATAGAAGTGAACTATTACCTAGGTGTATTAGCTGATCATGGTAGCGACGGTTTGTCGTTGCTACCAGGTGCAAACGCGATCGGCTCCGGTACGGACGTAGCTGGCGCCGACCTATTTCGCACGTGACGAGCGTCCATCCGATTCGCTGAAGTGTCCACCGAATGGGCGAAACTCACAGGTTATCCGCAGAATTAACGTACCTGCCGGATGTGGCGGGCCACCCTCGCCGGAGCCGCCGGAAAGGCCCGACGGAGGGTGCTGGGCAGTCGCTCCGCAACCGGCGAGCAAGTCGGAGTTTTCCGCACGTTTTGACGGCGTCCTTTGCTGCAAGGTCTGCAACACGCGCCCAAAACGGGGTTGAGGTTCAGTGAATCACTCACAGGGATACCTCTGGGGCCGGCTCGTCGGCGAAGCGCGGGAGGCGGACTGTTGTCGTCGGCTCCTCAGGTGGAGCCCGGAGGTATGGTCGGCGATGGCGTGTCCGCCCTGCGCCGCCGGCGAGTTTGCGCTGTGGCGGTCGTCGCGATGGTCGCGGCCCCAACTGCGACCACGGCGGTCACGGCGATCGCCACCGAGCGCCGGCCCAACGCGTTGTCCAACGGGTTGGCCAGGGCGTGTAGCAGGCGTTCCGGAAGGCGTCGGTGCAGAAGCGTCCCCACGCCGATGGCCGGGGCATCGGCAACCACCATGCCCACCGCGGTGCCGATCCACACGCCGGCCCAGTCGTGGTCGCTGCCAACCTCACCGTCGCGAGCGTCGTCTTGTCGCTCATTTCGGCGAGCACGTGCGAAACGGGGTTCGCCATCTGCCGAGACGGCTTCGGCCGCCGTCGCACCCCCGCGCCAGGCCCATCCCGCGAAGATCAGGAACGCGACGGCGGACGCGAATGCCATTGGCCGCGCGGCCAGCGTGGCGCCCAGGAAGTGTCCCGATCGTCAGATACCCCGTGCACTCCGAACGCGGCCACCGCCACTCCGAGGAGCATGACGCACCACCGGTACCGCAGCGCGTACGCCATGGTGATGAGCTGCGACCGGTTGCCGAGTTCGGCGAGGAACACCACGCCGAGGCTGAGGAGTGTGGGTGCGAGCATCGCGGGTCTCGCCCGCCCGGGGTCCGGTTCGCCGGCCGCGTCGCGCGCCAGTATGTCGGCCCGACGGTTGGGGGCTACTCCCCTTCGCTGATGGTGTCAGGCTATCGGGCCGGTGCGGCGGGCACCGGGACGGTGGTCAAGTTCGGGTGCCCGCATTCGCGGATTCGCTCGCGGTGATTCAAGCCGCTAGCAGCATCGCCAGAATCGCCGTGTCGGGATGGCTGATGGGGTCGACGCCAACGCGACTCACCATGGAGGTGATGGTGCCGTCGGCCTCCGCCTCCACCCAGGCGGCCCGGTGCTCGAGACCCAGGTAGGGCAGTCCGGGCAGCAGCACGCAGCCCGACGCCGCGCCGCTGCATTCCGGCAACGACGGCGTGGTCTCCGATGGTGGGTGCAACATGAGCAGGGCCGGAGGCTGGTGATCGGCGAAATAGCCTGGCTGGATGGCGGATTCGCCGAACACCGTACCTTCTGCCAGCACCAGGCCGACGGTGCCCGGCTCGGGTTCGTCGGGCAGCTCCTCGCGGGCCCCGAACACCGTTGTGGTGGAAAGCAATCCGGGCAGGGACGCGACCCGCACCGCGACCATCAACAGCTGGGCCCATTCCTTGGTCGAATCCGGCCAGCGGCCGGAGATCACAAACCCTTTCAGGGCACCACGAGAATGGAAGGGGGATACCCCTATTGGCCGTTCTGAGCCAGTCTCCATCTAGACCTCCGCGCGACGCCTCAACCGAATAGCCACACGCTCGAATAGTTAAGGATGCCTGCGGTTTATGCGCCGTGCAACCCGACACGGCCGTCGGAGGTTGGCCGAACGGTCAAAGGGCGCCACGCGCAGCGCGTGACGCCCTTTGCCTTGTCCGGGATGCTCAGGTCGAGATCAGGCCCGAGGCCTTCGACGTCGCGGCGGCGTATCGCGCCTGCACGTCCTCCCAATTCACGACGTTCCAGAAGGCCTTGGTGTAGTCGGCCTTGACGTTCTTGTACTGCAAGTAGAAGGCGTGCTCCCACATGTCGATCAGCAGCAGCGGAACGGCCCCCAGCGGGAAGTTGGCCTGGTGGTCGTACACCTGGAAGGTCAGCAACCTGTCGCCGAGGCTGTCGTAGGCGAGCACAGCCCAGCCGGAGCCCTGAATCCCGTTGGCAACCGCGGTGAACTGCGCACGGAACTTGTCGAACGAGCCGAACGCGTCGTCGATGGCGGCGGCCAGATCGCCGGTCGGCTTGTCACCACCGTTGGGGGACAAGATCTTCCACCAGACGGTGTGGTTGACGTGACCGCCCAGGTTGAAGGCGAGGTTCTTCTCGTTCAGCAGGATGGCGCTGTGATCGTCCTTGCTGCGCGCCTCTTCAAGCGCAGCGACGGCGGAGTTGGCGCCCTTGACGTAGGTTGCGTGGTGTTTGCTGTGGTGCAGCTCGTTGATCTGGCCGGAGATGTACGGTTCCAGCGCTCCGTAGTCCCAGTCCAAGTCGGGCAGGGTGTATTCAGCCACGGCATTCCTTTCTTCGGTTATCGGTCTAAAACGCTCATCGGCCCAAGCCTGCCACGCGGAGGCCAGCCACAATCAACCCTGCTCCATGACTGCGCGCTCCGCAAGAACGTCCGCCGTCCTCCGAATACCCGTTCGGCCGGGTTTCAAGACAAGACGGGTTTCAAGACAAGACGGGTTTCAAGACAAGACGATGATGGCCAACACCGCGAGCAGGGCCAGCGCGATCAGACCGGCGCGCACGGCGGCGATGCTGTAACTGTGATTCCACGCAGGCGAGCCGGAATACGACTTCGACTGGGCCGGCGAACCGGGACCGAACGAATGCGTGGCCATCAAGCGCCTTTCACCTGCTCGTTCACCTCGGCTTAGTGAGGTGAGTCACAACAACGGGTCGGATCGCGATCATAACGCGTTGTGGTCGGCTTGAAAAATGTGGCGCGCAATAGGGCCGCGAACTGCGGTTTCGCGGCGGTGCCTGGGGCGGCCGGCGGCCGGGGGCGGGGCCGGCCTTGCCCATGGGCGTCCATATCCACGGATGGTTAGACAGGCAATCCATTTCGCTCGCGCATCGATATCGCTTGTTTATGGCACGCCGGTACCAAGGGGCGTGTTATCCACAACGGTGGCCCCTGTTGGCCGGTAGAGGCTGTATTGAGGGCCCGCATACCCCGCCGCGTGTTGTGGATAAACCTGTGGAAACTGTGGATAGTCGTCGGTGTTCGGGTGATTGCCGACGCATCGCCGAGCCGCCCCGGCCGCCCCGGGTTCGGAGCGAGTCGAGTGACCGCCGCGTTGCCGGGGAGTGCATTTGCCGCCGGGCTAGTCTGGTCCGGTGATCCAGGTGTGCTCCCAGTGCGGCACTCGGTGGAACGTGCGCGAGCGGCGCCGCGAGTGGTGTCCGCGCTGCCGGGGCGCGCTCATGGCGCCCCTCGCGGACACTCCGCCCGCCGATCCTCGATGGAGCACGTACGGGGGGCCGCCGCCCGCGGCACCTCCCCGGCCTCCCGGCCCGTCCGCCTGGCAGCGCACAACGCCGCGGCTGCCGGCGGGCTATCGCTGGATAGCGGTGCGTCCGGGCGCCGCGCCGCGCACCCGCCGGGGACAGCGGGCCCGGGGGCCCACGCCACGGTATGCGGTGATGCCGCGTTGGGGGCTTTCCGACCGTACCGAGCCGGCACCCACGACGGCCGGGAAACCCACCCGCCGGGGCCCGTCGGCGGCCGGCGTGCGCGCCGGCTTGTTCGCGGGGGTGCTGGTGCTCGGCCTCACCGCCCTGGTCTACGTGGTGCGTTACGTGCTGCTGGTGATCAACCGGACCATCCTGCTCAACTCGCTGCTGGCCATCGCCGCCGACTGGCTCGGGGTGGTGGCCAGCCTGGCCTCGATCGCCGCGGTGGCCACGTCCTGGGTGCTGCTGGTGCGGTGGTTGATCGCGCGGCGGGCCGCGGCCTTCTCGCACTACGGCATCCCGGAACCGCGGTCCGCGCGGGCTCTGTGGGCGGGCTGCCTGGTGCCGCTGGCCAATCTGTTGTGGGCCCCCGTCTACGTCATCGAGTTGGCTGCGCTCGAGGAGCATTACGCCCGGCTGCGCAGGCCGATCCTGCAGTGGTGGATCGCCTGGATCCTCAGCTACGTCGTGTCGATCTTCGCGATCGTCACCAGCTTCGCCACGGATGCGCAGGGGATCGCGAACAACACCGTGCTGATGGTGCTCGCTTACCTGCTCGCGGCGACCACGGTGGCCGCCGCGGCCCGCGTCTTCGAGGGATTCGAGCGCAAACCGGTCGAACGGCCGGCTCACCGGTGGGTCATGGTGGGCTCCGACGGTCCCGCTCGGCCCGACGGGGAGTCGACGCGCCGAGACGCCGCCCGTCCGGTTGAGTTGAAGGGGCAGGAACCGGCAGCATAGGGATTATGACGTGGGCCGACGAGGTGCTCGCCGGGCATCCGTTCGTCGTTGCCCATCGAGGCGCGTCGGCGGCTCTGCCCGAACACACGCTCGCCGCCTACGATCTCGCGCTCAAAGAGGGCGCGGACGGGGTGGAATGCGACGTCCGGCTGACCCGCGACGGTCACCTGGTGTGCGTGCACGACCGCCGGCTGGACCGCACGTCGACCGGCGCCGGTTTGGTCAGCACGTCGACCCTCGAGGAGCTGCGGGAGCTGGAGTACGGCGCCTGGCACGACAGCTGGCGCCCGGACGGCACCCACGGCGATACCAGCTTGCTGACGCTCGATGCTCTGGTCTCGCTCGTGCTCGACTGGCACCGGCCGGTCAAGCTGTTCATCGAGACCAAGCACCCGGTCCGGTATGGCTCCCTGGTGGAGAGCAAGCTGCTGGCGCTCCTGCACCGCTACGGCATCGCCGCGCCGGCCTCGGCTGACCGGTCCCGGGCGGTGGTGATGTCGTTTTCAGCCGCCGCGATGTGGCGGATCCGGCGCGCCGCACCGATGCTGCCGACCGTGCTGCTCGGCAAGACGGCCCGCTACCTGATCAGCGGCGCCGCAACCGCCGTCGGCGCCACTGCCATCGGGCCGTCGCTGGCGGCGCTGAAGGAGTATCCGCAACTCGCCGACCGTGCGATCGCCCAGGGCAGGGCGGTGTATTGCTGGAACGTCGACGAATACGAGGACCTCGCATTTTGCCGGGACGTCGGGGTCGCGTGGCTGGCCACCCACCACCCCGGTCGCACCAAGGCGTGGTTGCAGAAGCACCCCGCCGGCGAGAGCAGCGGTTAGCGGTCGCTATTGCGCCTCGTCCGGGGCGGGCACGGGGCCGTCGGAGGATAGCGCTTCGAACAACTTGGCGGCTTCGTCGTGGTTCCACACCACCACCGACCCGGCGTCGCTGCTGGTGAATTCGCCGATCGGGACCGTCATCGCCTTCTTCGACCCGCGCAGCGCCCACCCCAGGCGGGCCAGATCCCAGACGTGGTCGCCGCGGTCGACGGTCAGGGCGCCGGCGGCGGCCCGCGGCGCCGTGTACCAGCGCCACGGGTTGAGGTACACCGCGGGGCTGGTGGCCCGGTGCAACAGCGCCGACATGAACTCCCGCTGGTGCACCATCCGGTCGAGGTCGGCCCGCGGGGTGTCGCGTGTCCGGACGAAGCCGAGCGCGTCGCGGCCGTTTACTTGCTGGCAACCGGCCGGCAGGGCGATGCCGGCCAACGGGTCGTGCAGCGCCTGCGTCGGGCACACCGTCACCCCGCCGAGCGCATCCACCAGGCCGGCGAAGCCGCCGAACCCGATTTCGGCGTAGTGGTCGAGGCGCAATCCGGTGGCCTGCTCCACCGTCTGGGTGAGCAGGGCGCCCCCGCCCGCCGAGAACGCGGAGTTGATCTTGTCCTTGCCATACCCCGGGATCGGTACGTAGGAGTCGCGCGGGATCGACACCATCGTCGGCGGCGTGCCGGACCAGAATTCCGGGACGTGCACCAGCAGGATCGAGTCGGTGCGACCGTTCCCGATGTCACCGCCGGTGGCCAGGTCGCGCTGCTGCTCGGCGGTCAGGCCCTGGCGACTGTCGGAGCCGACGAGCAGCCAGTTGGTCCCACGTCCGGGCCCCGGCCGGTCCGGGTAGTCGGTCAGCACCGCTTCGCGGTGCAATGCCGTGTCGAACCACAAACCGCCGCCGACGAGGCCCGCCGCGGCGAGCAGCGCTCCGATCAGCACCACGGCCGCCGCCGCACGCAACCAGCGTCGGATGCCGCGGGTCCGGCGCGCCATCGGCGCCACGGGCGGGGGTGGGGGAGCCGGCCGCGTCGACGGGCGGGCCTGCCGAGGGGGTGCCGGCGGCCGGGGGGCAGCAGGTCGGCGCAGCGGCATCGTGCGGGCGTCGGGAGGAGGGGCGGCCTCGCGGCGGATCACCTGCGAGGGTTCCCGGCGGGCGACGGGCGGCCCGACCGGTCTCCGAGGCTGTCGGCGTTCCGGAGTTCGGTCGCCGTTCACCCGCTCAACTTAGGGTATCGGCTAGCGGCGGGCCCGCAACCCGTTGATGAAGGGGCAGCCCATCAGCACGCGGATGGCTTGCCTCAGCCCGGCCATGTCCGACACCGGTTTGTGGAACGGCAACCGCACGTCGTGGTCGCCGTCGTGGCGCTCCACGCGGAAGCGCATGCCGTAGCGGTCGATCCCGAGCGGGCGGACCTGCCCGCGCCGCAGCTGCGGGGGCAGCCGGGACACCAACCGCGTCACGATGTCGTTGTGGGCAGTGTCGAGGTGCCACAGCAGCGTCGACTCGATCTCACAGAACGGGTCGGGCCGCGCCGCCAGCAGGTCGGCGACGTCAACGGGCTCGGCGCCGGTGGCGTCGGTGACGACGACCGACGCGATGTCCATCCGCAGCAGCGCATAGCGCGGCTCTCCCCCGGACCCGACCGACTGTGGCGTCTGGACCTGAAGCAACGCGGGGTTCGGGCACCGGCTGGCGATGTGGTCCAGCAGCGGTGGCACCGCACCGGCCGGGACCTCGTGCACTCTGCCGCGCACCCACACCAATGAGCGGACCGGCTCGCGCAGCGGGAGCGGCGCGTAATCGGTGAGCTCGAGCAGTGCCTGGGAGCCGGAGGTCCCGGGCGAGTGCTGCACCGGCAACGCGAGGGCGAACGATCCGTCGTCCAGGAGGTGATGCAGGGGCAGGGCGACGGGGTCCTCCCGCTCGATGGCAAGGAGCGCTCCACCGGCCCGGGCGCAGGCGCTGCGGATGCGTTCGGCCGTCGTCGGCGCGGAGTGGGGCAGCGGGGGCAACGATCCTCCTCTAGTTAGGCAAGCCTAAGTTAACTCAGGTCTGGGGATGGCGCAAGGAGTGTTCCGCGCGACGCGCCATTAGGGTTGGGGCGTGATCCGCATCGCTTATCTCGGTCCGGAGGGGACCTTCACCGAGGCGGCGCTGATGCATATCGCGGCCGCCGGCCTGGTCCCCGAACAGGGTCGCGACGCGGAGGTTCGGAAGTTGCCGATCGACAGCACGCCGGCGGCGCTGGACGCCGTGCGTGACGGTGGCGCCGACTACGCGTGCGTCCCGATCGAAAACTCCATCGACGGATCCGTGACGCCGACGCTGGACAGCCTGGCGATCGGCTCGTCGCTGCAGGTGTTCGCCGAGACGACGCTCGATGTGGCGTTCAGCATCGTGATCAGACCCGGCTGCGACGCGCGGGACGTGCGCACGTTGGCCGCCTTCCCGGTGGCGGTGGCCCAGGTGCGGCAGTGGCTCGCCGCCGAGCTGCCCGGCGCCGAGCTGCGGCCGGCGTACTCGAATGCCGACGCCGCGCGGCAGGTGGCCGACGGGCACGCCGACGCCGCGGTGACCTCGCCGCTGGCCGCGACCCGGTGGGGCCTGCCCGTCCTGGCCGACGGCGTCGTCGACGAGCCGAATGCGCGCACCCGCTTCGTCTTGATCGGGCCGCCGGGGCCGCCGCCGCCGCGCACCGGCACCGATCGGACGTCGGTGGTGCTGCGGATCGACAACAGCCCGGGCGCGCTGGTGGCCGCCCTTGCCGAGTTTGGCATCCGCGGCATCGATCTGACCCGGATCGAGTCACGACCGACCAGAACGGGGCTCGGCACCTACGTGTTCTTCGCCGACTGCGTCGGCCACCTCGATGACGGCGCCGTCGCCGAGGCACTCAAGGCGCTCCACCGTCGTTGTGCCGACGTGCGATACCTGGGTTCCTGGCCAACGGGCTCGGCCGCCGGAGTGCTGCCGCCGCCGTCCGACGAGGCGTCCCGGTGGTTGACGCAGCTGCGGGAGGGCAAGCCCGAGCAGAGGTTCGAGCCGTGAGCGGGCGGCTGGTGCTGTTGCGCCACGGCCAGTCCTACGGCAACGTCGAGCGCCGGCTGGACACCCGGCCGCCCGGCGCGGAACTCACGCCGCTGGGCCGTGACCAGGCCAGGGCGTTCGCGCGCGGTTCGGGGCGGCCCGCGTTGCTGGCCCATTCGATCGCCACCCGCGCCTCGCAGACGGCCGCGGTGATCGGCGCCGAGCTCGCGGTTACCGCCGTCGAGGTGGCTGGCATTCACGAGGTGCAGGTCGGTGAGCTGGAGAACCGCAACGACGACGATGCCGTGGCCGAGTTCAACGCGACCTACGAGCGCTGGCACCGCGGCGAACTCGACATCCCGCTGCCCGGCGGAGAGACTGCCAACGATCTGTTGGATCGCTACGTGCCGGTGCTGACCGACCTGCGCATGCGCTACCTCGACAACGACGACTGGGATGGAGACATCGTCGTGGTCAGCCATGGCGCGGCGATCCGGCTGGCGGCCGCGGTGCTCGCCGGGGTCGACGCCGACTTCGCGCTGGACAACCATCTCGACAACGCCCAATCTGTGGCGCTCGCTCCGATCACCGACGGGCGGTGGAGTTGCGTGCGCTGGGGGTCGTTGACGCCGCCGTTCTACCCCGAGGCCCCGGGGGTAACCGCCTCCCCGGTCGCGGACGCGGTGCGCTCCGGCACCGATCCGATGGGGTGACGTCCGGTCAGACGGCCAGGCGGATCGACTCCACACAGTGACCGCAGCCCACGGCGTCGCAGTCGATGACGAAGGTGTGCGCGACCAGTTCGGGGCTGGCGCAGTCGGGTTCGGTGCACTCCCAGCGGCGCAGTGAATGGCGAATGATGGTGCCGTGACAGTGGTCTAGGCCCGCCTGGCAGTCGCGGCAGTCAGCGCTCATAAGCCGTTCATAGCACCGGGCGCCGACAATTCGCAGCTGCCGCGCCGTCAGGCCCAGCCCAGCTCCGCCAGCCGGTCGTCATCGATGCCGAAATGGTGGGCGATCTCGTGGATCACCGTTATCGCGACCTCCTCGACGACGTCGTCGTCGGAGCCGCAGACGTCCAGCAGTGCCTCGCGGTAGATCGTGATGGCGTCCGGCAGGTATCCGGAGTATTCGGAGTCGCGTTCGGTCAGCGCCACGCCCTCGTAGAGCCCTAGCAGTTCGGGGTCCTCCGGGTGGCGGTCCTCGACCAGGATGACAACGTTGTCCATCGCCGCCGCCAGCTCGCGTGGGATCAGGTCGAGGGCGTCGGAGACCAACTCGTCGAACCGCTGCGGGTCCATCCGCACGGACACCGGCTAGCCACCCGGGGCGGGCTGCGGTGCCTCGGGCGCAGGATTGGCCGGCGGCGCTCCTCCGTCCGGGGGCGGGGCGGCGCCGTCCCCCGGGGGCGGCGCCTCCTGAGGCGGCGCCTGCGAAGCCGGGAGCGGCGAGGCGGGCTGCTGCGGGACTTGCGGGGCCGGCTGCTGTCCCGGGAGGTGCTGGTTGTTCGGCGGGATAGGCGGCGGGGCGCTGGGCTGACTGGCCGGCGGCTGAGCGGGAATCTGCAGGGGGACGGGCGGCAGAGTGAGCCGCTCCTCGGGGATGTCCGGCGGCGGTACCGGCGGCTGACCGTTGATCAGCAGCTGGCCCCTGGCGCTGTTGACCAGGGTCGCCCAGCCGCCGTTGCCCAGGGTCGCGCCGATGCTGCACGCGACCTCCCGGCTACCCGCGGTCCAGCTGGCCAGCGAGACGGTCGGGTAGATCAGCGTCAGGGTCGTGGTGCGCAACTTGACGGGCGCGAGGTAGGCGTCCGTCATCTTCGTGCACGCATCCTTGATGAACCCGTCCTGCTCGGGCTCGGCCGGCAGGGCCCCGGGAAACCGCTCCGCCAGGTTGACCGTGCCGGTCACCTCCATGGCGTGCGGGGCCGCACAGTCGACCGGCACGTCGACCGGCTGATTGGTAGTCGGATCGATGCCCAGGCAGGTGCCCGACGGCCAGATTTTGGACTGGTCGACGTCGGCGACCTTGCCCTTGAACGCCTGCTGCTGGTTGTTGGTGCCGGGCATCTGCAGCCCGCACAGCATGCGACGGTCGCCCGACTGGCGCCACGCCCGGTCGCCGGGCCACAACAGGCTGACGGTGAACTTGCTGTTGGGATCGAACTTGGGGCCGAGGTAGCTGCGGACGGCGGTCTCGCACTGCTCCTGGGTGATCTGTTGAATGCGGGCGGGCGAGGGGGGAGCGGCGTTGGGCCCGTACTCCGAGCCCGGGAACGTTCGCATGTCGATCGACTCGGCCACCTCGAACTTGTGGTCGTCCGCGCAGTTGACGATGCGGGCCGACTCGGGGGTCGCGTCCGGCCACATCAGGCATTCGCCGCTGGTGGCCCGGTTCAGGGCGGCGTCGCTCTTGGTGCCGGTGGTGGGCACGGGGTTGCTGTCGAGGTAGCCGGCCAGCCGCCCCGGGCCGGTGCCACCGACCGGGATCGCGGTGACCAGCCCGGCGATCAGCAGTCCCCCGAGCGCGGTCAGCAGCAGCGCCCGCCGCGTCGCCCTCGCCTGCAAACTGTGCGACCACTGGAAGCCGGCCGGCTGCTCCGCTCGCTCTCCGGAAAAGGCGGGCGCGCTGGCTTCGGAAACTTCCGTCTCGGGCGCTTGGGTCATCGGCTCCATTCTGACAGGGCCAGCTAAGAGCTGTGACAAATGTTGCAGATGTGTGTCCTGGGATCATGGACGGGGGAAGCTGCCGACGCCGCGCCGCAGCGCCGAAAGTAGTCTCAGGGCCGTGATCGACCTGAAGCTGCTCCGGGAAGACCCCGATGCCGTCCGCCGTTCCCAGCTCAGCCGCGGAGAGGACCCGGCGCTGGTCGACGCCCTGCTGGAGGCCGACGCCGCCCGCCGCGCCGCGATCTCGTCCGCCGACACGTTGCGCGCCGAGCAGAAAGCCGCCAGCAAGGCCGTCGGGGCCGCTGCGCCCGAGGAGCGCCCCGCCAGGCTGGCGCGGGCCAAGGAGCTCGCCGAGCAGGTGAAGGCCGCCGAGAGCGCCCAGAGCGACGCCGAGGCGGCGTTCACGGCGGCGCACATGGCGATATCCAACGTCGTCATCGACGGCGTGCCGGCCGGCGGGGAGGACGACTACCGCGTCCTCGACACGGTCGGCGAGCCCCCGCGGCTCGACGAGCCGAAAGACCACCTCGAACTCGGGGAGGCGCTGGGGCTCATCGACATGCAGCGCGGCGCAAAGGTCTCCGGCTCGCGCTTCTACTTCCTCACCGGACGGGGCGCGCTGCTGCAGCTCGGCCTGCTGCAGCTGGCCCTGCGGCTGGCCGTCGAGAACGGCTTCATCCCGATGATCCCGCCGGTGCTGGTGCGCCCCGAGGTGATGGCCGGCACGGGATTCCTGGGCGCTCACGCGGACGAGATCTACCGGGTGGAGGCCGACGACCTGTACCTGGTCGGCACTTCCGAGGTGCCGCTCGCCGGCTACCACTCCGACGAGATCCTCGACCTGTCGGCCGGTCCATTGCGCTACGCGGGCTGGTCGTCGTGCTTCCGCCGCGAGGCGGGTAGCTACGGCAAGGACACCCGAGGCATCATCCGGGTGCACCAGTTCGACAAGGTGGAGGGGTTCGTCTACTGCACGCCCGCCGACGCCGAAGCCGAACACGGCCGGCTGCTGGGCTGGCAGCGCGACATGCTGGCCCGCATCGAGGTGCCGTATCGCGTCATCGACGTGGCCGCGGGCGACCTGGGCTCCTCGGCCGCCCGCAAATTCGACTGCGAGGCATGGGTTCCCACGCAGGGCACCTACCGCGAGCTGACGTCGACGTCGAATTGCACGACGTTCCAGGCGCGCCGGCTCTCGACGCGCTATCGCGACGACAATGGCAAGCCTCAGACGGCGGCCACGCTCAACGGGACGCTGGGCACCACCCGGTGGCTGGTGGCCATCCTGGAGAACCACCAGCAGCCCGACGGCAGCGTGCGGGTGCCCGCGGCGCTGGTCCCCTTCGTGGGCACCGAGCTCCTCGAGCCCGTCAGCTAGTGGCGATCGCGAGCGCCGTGTAGCCGGGCGCGGCGGATCGCCACCACTGTTTAGAGCACCTTCGTCAGCCGGCCGGGGGTGTGGCCGAAGGCCCGCCGATAGGTGTCGATGAAGGCGCTCGGTGTGGCCCAACCGCATTCGGACGCCACTGAGGTGACGTCGCGGCGCTCCGCCAGCAGGACGAGGGCGCGCTGGAGGCGGAGTTGGGTGCGCCATTGGGGGAACGTCATTCCCAGCTGGTCGCGAAACAGGCGGCTCAGGGTGCGCTGGCCGACGCCGATCCGGAGGCCGATCTGCTGCACCGTCAACGGCTCGGCCAGGGTGTCGGCGATCAGTGCGCAGGCCTGCCGCAGCCGGCGGTCGACGGGGGTGGGAACCCACAGCGGCTCCCCGTCGCCTGCCATCTGCACCTGGTCGTGCAGCACGGCCAGCATGCGGTGGTGCTCGGCGGTGTCGGTTGCGCCGGTCTGCGAGCACGCGATGATGAGTTCGCGCAGCAAAGGGCTGACCGCCAGCACCGCCGGCACTGCCGGGCCGCGCCGGTAACGGCCGGGATTGAGTGCCACGCCGTGAAACTGCGTGCGGCCGTGGAACTCATGTTCGTGCCAGCAGCCCGCCGGTATCCAGATCGCCCGATTCGCCGGCGTGATCCAGGTTCCCGCCGGGGTGGTTACCGAGACCGCACCCGAGGACGGGTAGACGATCTGGTGCATCGGATGCCGGTGCCGCTCGATCCGCGCGCCAGGCGCCAGCGCGAGCGACGAGGTCGCCGGCCCGTGGTGGCGGAATCCCGACATAACTCGGCAGAATATCGAAAGCCGACCCATGCCGTGGCCGCCTAACGTGACCGCTATGGCAATGAACCTTGTGCACCGGCTCCGCTGCAGCTCGACGGGATGGGCGGAAACGGTGGCCGGTCAGCTGCTGCCGTGGGCGTTGGACGAGGTCCAATTAGGCGCCCGCACACTGGAACTCGGGCCGGGCTATGGTGCGACACTGCGGGCCCTGATCGACCGGGCCGGCTCGCTGACCGCTGTGGAGGTCGACGCGGCGATGGCCGATCGCCTGGAGCGCCGCTACGGCGAACGGGCGCGCATCGTCCACGGCGACGGCAGCGCGACCGGCCTACCCGGCGACCACTTCTCGTCGGTGGTTTGTTTCACGATGCTGCACCACGTCCCGAGCGCACAGCTGCAGGACCGGCTGTTCGCCGAGGCGTTCAGGGTGCTGGAGCCGGGGGGCGCGTTCGCCGGCAGCGACGGCGTGCCGTCGTGGGCGTTTCGGCTGTTGCACGTCGCGGACACCTACAACCCCGTTGCCCCGAAAGACCTTCCCGCCCGCCTACAGGCCGCAGGGTTCGCCGACATCCGGGTTGAGGTGCGCGGTGGCCAGCAGAAGTGGCGGGCCGTCAAACCGGGGCGTGACGGGATGATCGGCTAGGCGTCCACCGTCTCGCGGGCCTGCTGGTGCCGGCGCTGCCGCTCGATGGTCGCGAAGTAGAAGGCGAAGGCGAACGCGAAGCTGGTGAACAGGCTGGACACGAAGTACAGCCACGGGTGCTTCAGCCCG
This sequence comes from Mycobacterium saskatchewanense, assembly GCF_010729105.1. NCBI lineage: Bacteria > Bacillati > Actinomycetota > Actinomycetes > Mycobacteriales > Mycobacteriaceae > Mycobacterium > Mycobacterium saskatchewanense. The sequence continues at coordinate 3,451,899 of NZ_AP022573.1, read as the reverse complement.
CGGCGATAGCCGTCCACGATCGTAAACAGCGGCAGCAGAATCACATTCGCGATCGTGTAGTCCTGACTGGCGGAGTCCGCGGCCGGGTTGGTGAACATCAGCCGGATGTACTCGGCCCAGCTGCCGTGTTCGCCCCACAGCGGATTGGTAGATCCGTGCGAGTACTCGTGTACATAGGTGACGTTGAAGTACCAGCCCAGCACCACCGACGCGATACCGACCACGTAATACACGCCCTCCAGGGGCGAGAACAGCGGTCCGCCGGCCGGACGGGCGAACACCTTCTGATTCGACGCGACGATCCATCCGATGACGGAAAGGCCGAGAACTGCGTGGATGAGGAGCGACACCATGGCCGCAGTCTGGCCTGCTGCGCCAAGTTTTGTCAATATTGACATAACTGGCGGTGCGGTACCTTATCGCCATGGTCAGGCCCGCGCAGACGGCGCGCAGCGAACGCACCCGGGAGGCGCTGATTCAGGCCGCGACGGTGCGGTTTCTGGCCCAGGGCGTGGAGGACACGTCGGCCGAGCAGATCGCCGCCGACGCCGGGGTTTCGCTGCGGACCTTCTACCGCCACTTCAAGTCCAAGCACGACCTGTTGTTTGCCGACTACACCGGGCTGAACTGGTTCCGCGCGGCGCTCGACGCCAGGCCCGCCGAGGAGCCGATCATCGATTCCGTTCAGGCGGCCATCTTCTCATTCCCGTATGACGTTGAGGCCGTGACGAAAATCGCCGCGTTGCGAGGCGGCGAGCTCGATCCCGGGCGCATCGTCCGCCATATGCAGGAAGTGGAGGCCGACTTCGCCGACGCCATTGAGGCCCAGCTGCGACGGCGTAGCTGCGCCGCGGAAAAAACACCGGATGCCCGGCTGCGCGCCGTGGTCACCGCCCGCTGCATCGCGGCCGGCGTGTTCGGCGCGATGGAGTTCTGGATGCTTGGCGACGACCGCTCTCTCGGGGAGCTGGCGCGCATGAGTCACGCGGCGCTGGAGACGCTGCGGGGCGGGATCGGCGGTCCCTGGGCCGCCCCTTAGTTTCGTCATAATTGACAAAACTTCGCGTCCGTGCCAGCCTCCCTTCTCGGAGGGCAGGGACATGGATGACTTTGATGCGATCGTCGTCGGTGCCGGGCACAACGGCTTGGCCGCGGCGGTGTTGCTGCAGAAGGCCGGGCTGCGGACCGTGTGCCTGGACGCCAAGCTGTATGCGGGCGGGATGGCTTCCACGGTCGAGCTGTTCGACGGCTACCACTTCGAGATCGCGGGCTCGGTGCAGTTCCCGACCGCCGCGGTGGTGGTCAGCGAATTGGGGCTGGACACCCTGCCGACGATCGACCTCGACGTGATGTCCGTGGCGCTGCGCGGCGTGGGCGACGACCCGATGATCCAGTACAGCGACCCGATCAAGTTGTTCACCCACCTCAACGAGGTGCACGGGGCGGACGCCGTCAACGGGATGGCGGGGCTGATGGGGTGGAGCCAAGCGCCGACGCGGGCACTGGGCCGGTTTGAGGCGGGTGCGCCGCCCAAGACGTACGACGAGATGTACGCCTGCGCGACAAACGAATTCGAGCGTTCGGCGATCGATGACATGTTGTTCGGATCGGTCACCGACGTGTTGGACCGCTACCTGCCGGACCGCGAGAAGCACGCCGCGCTGCGTGGCTCGATGACCGTGCTGGCCGTCAACACCCTCTACCGCGGGCCGTCGACCCCGGGCAGCGCGGCGGCGCTGGCCTTCGGGCTCGGGGTGCCCGACGGGGACACCATGCAGATGAAGAAGCTGCGCGGCGGCATCGGCGCGCTCACGTCGCATCTGTGCGAGTTGTTGGAGAGTCGCGGCGGCGAAGTCCGCCTGCGCACCAAGGTGACCGGGATTCTGGTCGAAGCCGGCCGGGTGACCGGGGTGCGCACGGAGGCGGGGGAGACCATCACCGCCCCGATCGTGATCTCCGGGCTCGCGCCCGACGTCACGCTCAACGAGCTGGTCGACCCCGGGGCCCTCCCGGCCGACATCCGGCAGCGCTACGCGGGCACCGACCACCGCGGCAGCTACCTGCAGATGCATTTCGCGCTGGACGAGGCGCCCGGTTTCGCCGCGCCCTACGAGTCGCTCAACGACCCGGCGATGCAGGCGTCGATCGGCCTGTTCTGCACGCCGGAAGAGGTCCAGCAGCAGTGGGAGGACTGCCGCCGCGGGATCGTTCCGGCCGACCCGACCGTGGTGTTGCAGATCCCGTCGCAGAACGACCCGGGGTTGGCTCCCGAGGGCAAGCACGCCGCATCGGCGTTCGCGCTGTGGTTCCCCATCGAGGGTGGTGCGGACTACGGCCGGGCGAAGGTCGAGATGGGGCAACGCGTCATCGACAAGATCACCCGGTTGGCCCCGAACTTCGAACGCAGCATCACCCGGCACACCACGTTCACGCCCAAGCACATGGGCGTGATGTTCGGGGCGCCGGGCGGCGACTACTGCCACGGGCTGCTGAACCCCGACCAGATCGGTCCCAACCGGCCCGGCCCGAAAGGATTTGTGGGACAGCCGATCCCCATCGAGGGCCTGTACCTCGGCAGTGCGGGCTGTCACGGCGGACCGGGGATCACGTTCATCCCCGGCTACAACGCCGCGCGCGCGGCGCTCGACGCGCTCTGATTGCTCTGTGGTCTCGGCGGGCGGCTAACCGCGCCCGGCCAGCAGCTCGTCGAGCAGTGCGGTGAGCTCGTCCGGGCGTTCCGGGGTGAACGCGGGACTAGGCCGGGTCCCCGGTACGTCCAGCGTGATCAACGTTGACTTCAACGGCCGCCGCACATCCAGTGGAAGCCACCGGCGCAGGTCCGAGCTGCCCCAGATGCGGAACCGCTGCGTGAGCAGGCCGAGGCCCTCCGCCTTGTATCCTCGGATCGTGCCCAGCGGGATGACCTTCGACGTGCCCGACGGAAAGTGGTAGCGGCGCAGCGTGATCGCCGCACGGTCCAGCTGGATCAGGCCATCGTCGTAAGAATGGCCCGACGCCCCGCTCATGCCCGCGAACTCCGTAGCTGATGGCCCCGCGCGGTCAGGCAGTGGCCGTCGGCCAGGCGCCACTGCCACCCGTGCAAGTTGCAGGTCAACGTGTCGCCCTCGATCACACCGAATTTCGACAGGTCGGCCTTGAGGTGGGGGCAACGGCGCTGAATCTCCCAGCCGTCCAATGTGATCGAGGCCGAATCGTCATGGGACTCGGCGAACCAGCCGTCGGCGTATGCGATGCGCTCGTCGGTAAGGCACTTGAAGAAGGTGTACAGGTATTCGTTGTAGCCGCCGACCCGCCATGCGGTGAAGCGGGTGGACAGGAAGATCGTGTTGACCCAGTCCGGTTCGTGGTCGCGCAGCACGGTGCGCACCAGCTCGGGCGCGATGGCGAAGCCGTAGCGGACCTTCTCGTGGGGAACCCGTTCGCGCACCGCACGTTTCGGGAAATCCAGGACCACCGATTCGGCGCCGAGGACGAGTTCGACGGGGTAGCCGATGCCGTCGCAGATCTCGTCACTTTGCAGCATGATCGGTTCGAACAGGGCGCGCAGCGGCTCCAGCAGCGGCTCCCCGGCCGCGGGGGCCCAGCCGGCGCGTTCCGCGGCGATGACGGGCGCCATCCGCTCGGCGTAGTCGGCGATGTAGGCCGACTTGCCGGTGGTGAAGATCGCCTCGACCTCATCGTCCGGTAACGGGTGGCTGAGCGAGTCCAGTGTCGCGCCGGTGAATGCCGCGGTCGAGCCGGGCACCATCAGCAGTCCGCGGTCGTGGCCGTGGGCGCGCATCTGGTCGAGGAAGACCACCTGGTCGGGAAAGATGTTGGCCGGATCGCCATGGTCGTCGTTGAGCTGACGTAGCTCGGGGTCCAGGAAGCACGGCGGGCCCGCCGACGGGATCACCCAGCTCGCCCCAACCTGGGCGATGTACTGGCGGGCACGGTCCATCTGCCGCTGCCGCTTCTGGGTGCCGAACGATTCCTTGGCGCGGGCCGGCATGTCGTAGACCATCGGATACCAGATCGCCCCGGAGTACTGCAGCATGTGCACGTCCACGTGGCCGAACTCGGTGGCCAACACGTCCAGGTCGACCGGCCGCGCGTCGTTCATGTTGAAAACCGTTGTTTCGCCGTCGGACAGCACCAGCGCCGAGTCACCGATCGGGCCGTCGGCGGGCGCGCGCAACGCGATGACCATGACGTCGAGGTCGCCCTTCGGGCCGCTGACCCGATGCTTGACCGAGTTGCCGGTCTCGAAGAACCGGTGGAACCCCAGCAGCTGCAGCTCGTTCCGCAGGTCGGGCACGGGGAACTCCGGCAGCAGCACCACCGCGTCCTTGTTGACGTGCTCGGCCAGGTTCTTCGCGTCGAAGTGGTCCTTGTGCAGGTGCGAGACGTACAGGTAATCGCAGGCGCCCAGGCGGTCCCAGTCCAGCGCGCTGTTGTCCGGGAACGGGAACCAGGACGCGAAGTACGCGGGGTTGACCCACGGGTCGCACAGAATGCTGCCCGCTCGGGTCTCGAGGAGAAAGCCGGCGTGACCGACGCTGGTGACCTGCACAAATACCTTTCGAAATGACCGTCAGAAGGGCTTTCAGGCCCCGAGCTTAGCGCGCGGCAGCGGCGTCGGCGTGCCTCGTCCGCAGTCCATTCGCGGCACTGGGGCCCGCACACAGCCTGGAGCACTAGGCTGGACCCCTGTGGAACCGGTATACGGGACTGTCATCCAGCTCGCCCGCCTGATCTGGCGCATTCAGGGCCTGAAGATCACCGTCGTGGGTGCCGAGCACCTGCCGCAGAGCGGCGGCGCGGTGATCGCGATCAACCACACCGGCTACCTCGACTTCACCTTCGCGGGTTTGCCCGCCTACAAACAGGGCCTGGGCCGCAAGGTGCGGTTCATGGCCAAGCAAGAGGTGTTCGACAGCAAGATCACCGGGCCGATCATGCGCAGCCTGCGACACATCTCGGTGAACCGGCAGGACGGCGCCGCCTCGTACGAGGAGGCGGTCCGGAATCTCAAGGACGGCGAGCTCGTCGGCGTCTACCCCGAGGCCACCATCAGCCGCAGCTTTGAGATCAAGGAGTTCAAGTCCGGCGCCGCCCGCATGGCGGTCGAGGCCGGCGTGCCGATCGTTCCGGTCATCGTGTGGGGTGCGCAGCGCATCTGGACCAAGGGCCACCCGAAGCACCTGTTCCGCCCCAAGGTGCCGGTCATCGTGCTCGTTGGCGAGCCCATCCCGCCGACGCTGGGCACGGCGGAGCTGAGCACCCTGCTGCACTCACGGATGCAGCACCTGCTGGAACGGGCGCAAGAGATGTACGGCCCCCATCCGGCCGGTGAGTACTGGGTGCCGCGCCGGTTGGGCGGCGCGGCCCCGTCGTTGGCCGAGGCCGCCCGCATGGACGCCGAGGACGCCGCCGCGCGCCGCGCCCAATCCGCGAGGCCGCCGGAGTAGTGGCTGATGGTGGAGCCGACTTTCCGCGCGCTGGAGGTGCTGGCCCGGCTCCTCGTTTCGGCCTCAGGCACGCGGATCACCTACGACGGTGAAGAGAACATCCCGGACACCGGTGGCGCCGTGGTCGCCGTCAATCACACCAGCTACGTGGACTTCCTGCCCGCCGCGCTGGCGGTGCATCGCCGTCGCCGCCGGCTCAGGTTCATGATCAAAGCCGAGATGCAGGAGGTGAGGGTGGTCAATTTTCTGATCAAGCACACCCGCGCCATCCCAGTGGATCGCGGCGCCGGGGCCGGCGCCTACTGCGTGGCCGTCCAGCGGTTGCGCGAGGGAGAGCTAGTCGCCGTCTACCCGGAGGCCACCATCAGCCGCAGCTTCGAACTCAAGGAGTTCAAGTCGGGCGCGGCCCGGATGTCGATCGAGGCGGGTGTGCCCATCGTTCCGCTGATCGTCTGGGGCGCGCAACGGATCTGGACCAAGGACCACCCACGCCGCCTGGGCCGTCATAGGCTGCCGGTCATGGTGCAGGTGGGAACGCCCGTGCAGCCCGCCCAGAGCGTCGCGACCACAGACGCGGCGCTGCGCGAGGCGATGAGCACATTGTTGGATCAAGTACAGCGGCGGTATCCGCACGAGCCGGGGGCGCATTGGGTGCCGCGCCGCCTGGGTGGCGGGGCGCCGTCGCCGGTCGAGGCTGCCAAAATCGAGGCCGACGAGGCGGCGCGGAGGTCCGCGGCCCGTACCCCGCATCACTCGCGGTAGGGGTGGAAGGAGAAGGCATGGCAGAACCGTTCTTCCGGTTCGCGGAGATGGTGGTTCCCCCGGTTGTCGCATTGCAGGGAACCAAGTTGAAATTCGAAGGGCTCGAACACATTCCAGCGCGGGGCGGCGCGCTGGTCGCGCTCAACCACACGAGCTACCTGGACTGGCTGCCGGCATCGATCGCCGCCAAGGAGCGCGGCCGGCGGCTGCGCTTCATGATCAAAGCCGAGATGGCCGACGTGAAGGCGGTCAACTATGTGATCAAGCACGCCCGCCTCATCCCGGTGGACCGCCGCAACGGGCAGGACGCCTACGCGGCGGCCATCGGGCTGCTGCGGGAGGGGGAACTGGTCGGGCTGCATCCCGAGGCGACCATCAGCCGCAGCTACGAACTGAGAGAGTTCAAGAGCGGGACGGCCCGGATGGCGCTGGAGGCGCAGGTGCCGATCGTTCCGCTGATCGTCTGGGGCGCGCACCGGATCTGGCCCAAGGATCACCCAAAGAAGTTGTTCCGCAACAAGGTTCCGATCACCGTGGCGGCGGGCCGGCCGATTCCCGCACTGGGCACCGCCGAGCAGCTGATCGGCACGCTGCGGCAGGCGATGAATGCGCTGCTCTACCGCGTACAGGAGGAGTATCCGCATCCGGAGGGGGCGTACTGGGTGCCGCGGCGGCTGGGCGGCGACGCGCCGAGCCAGGATGATTCCCGGGCCATCCGGTTGGCCGAGCTGCAGGAGCGGATGCAAAGGTACGGCACCGACGGCGTGACGCGACCCGGGCAGAGCCAAAGCGGATTGCATTGACGACACCGCTCGGCCGCCGAGGCGGTTCTTCATGACGTTGCCGGCACTGATCGCCTGCGACGTGGACGGCACGTTGTTCGACGACGACGAAACCATTCGCCCGCGGACCCGTGACGCGGTGCGGGCCGCCGTCGCCGGCGGCGCGCAGTTCATCCTGGCGACCGGCCGCCCGCCGCGGTGGATACGTCCGGTGGTCGACGAGCTCGGTTTCGCGCCGATGGCGGTGTGCGCCAACGGCGCCGTCGTCTACGACTCGTCGACCGACCGGGTGATCTCCGTGCGCACGCTGCCCGTGGACACGCTGGCCGAGCTGGCCGAGCTGGCGGCCCGCGTCATCCCGGGGGCGGGCCTGGCCGTCGAGCGGATCGGTGAACGCGCCCACGACACGGCGACTCCCCAGTTCGTCAGTTCGCCGGGGTATGAGCACGCGTGGCTGAACCCGGACAACACGGAGGTGTCGATCGAGGACCTGCTCAGCGCGCCGGCGATCAAGTTGTTGATCCGCAAGACCGGTGCCCGCAGCGCGGACATGGCCGCGGCCCTGGCCAAGCATGTCGGCATCGAGGGCGACATCACCTATTCCACCGACAACGGGCTCATCGAGATCGTGCCGCTGGGCACGAGCAAGGCGACCGGCGTCGAGGAGGTCGCCCGGCCGCTGGAAATACTGAGCGACGAGGTGGTCGCGTTCGGCGACATGCCCAACGACATACCGCTGTTGCGGTGGGCGGGTCACGGCGTGGCGATGGGCAACGCGCATCCCGAGGTGATCGACGCCGCCGACGAGATCACCGCGCCCAACAGTGACGACGGCGTCGGGCGGGTGCTGGAACGCTGGTGGCTCTGACGCATGCCGGTTATGGCTAACGTCGCCGGGTCCGATGTGACAGACTGCCCGCGTGCGTGCGTTTGCTCCTGATTGCCGTCGCGCCACCGGGCGTGGACCGGGGGACCGCTAGTGGGATCGGAAGAAGGCTCGCCGCCGGAGCGCGGCGAGCCGAACGACGAGAAGCCCAGGCACGCAGCAGCCGACGACGGCGAGGCGGCCACCGAGCCGTCGGGCACCGAGCCGTCCCCCGACTCCGGCGAGGAGGAGTCCGCCGAGTATCCATCCGGCGGGAGCATTCGTTATCAGGATGCGGAGACTTCACGGCCGCGCCCGCCCAAACCCGCGGAGCTGCGGGCCCGGAAGAAATACGAGGACAAGCAGCGCGAGATCGAGGAGGCTCGCCTCGAGGCGGAAGCCAAGCGGCAGAAGCGGAACCGCCGGCTGATCGGCGGGGCGGCCGCGATCGGGGTGGTGGGCGTCGTGGCAGGCCTGGGATATTGGGCGCTGTCACCGAGCACCGTCACCGCGCAGTGCGTCCAGGACGACCCGACCGGGCAGCCGGTGATCGTGCCGGACAGCTACTGCACCGGACACACCGCGGGCCTCAACGGGTTTTTCTTCTTCGGCGGGCATCAGTACCGCTATTACTACGGCAGCTCGGGGCCCGTCGGTTCGCGGCCACTCGGGGGAACCACGGTCGCCCCCAAGGGGGCGACGATCACCACGAAATCCGGCAGCACCATTCAGCGCGGTGGCTTCGGCAGCAAGCTCGGCGGCGGCAGCGGCAAAGGCGGCGGGTCGTGAGGCGGGCCAGGAGGAGGCCGCGGCCGCAGTGGAGGTCGATCGTCGAGTCGCAGGGCCTGGTCTACGGGACTCCCGCGCGCGACGCGACCGGCGCGGACCGGCCGTACTGGGACGAGTCGGTGTACTACGAGTTCGCGATGGACGAGATCCTGGCCCTGGAGGCCGACGTCGAGCTGCTGCACTCGATGTGCCTGAATGCCGTCGAGCAGGTCGTGCTGATGGAGCGGTACGCGGATTTCGGTCTGCCGGAATGGAGTTGGCCGGCGATCGCCGAATCGTGGCGGCGGTCCGATCCCCACGTGTACGGGCGCTTCGACCTGCGCTACGACGGACGCCGGCCCGCGGTGCTGCTCGAGTACAACGCCGACACCCCCACCACGCTGCTGGAGGCGGCGATCCTGCAGTGGTACTGGCTGAAGGACACCTTCCCCGGCGACGACCAGTGGAACTCGTTGCACGAGCAGCTGGTCGACCGCTGGAAGGTCGTCCGTGACCTGTTGCCCAGCAACGAGTTGCACTTCACCTGGTCGGGTGCCGAGGCGACCGGCGAGGACCAGATCACGACCACGTACATGCAGGAGACGGCGGCCGAGGCGGGCTTCAACACCGTCGGGTTGACGATCGAGGACATCGGTTGGGACGCCGCGCTGCAGCGATTCGTCGACCTCGAAGAGTCGGAGATCCACGCGATCTTCAAGCTGCACCCGTGGGAGTGGGTACTCGACGACGAGTTCGGCCGGTACGCGGTGTCGACCCTGCCGGGGACGACGTGGATCGAGCCGTTGTGGAAGACGCTGCTGTCGAACAAGGCGATCCTCGCGGTGCTATGGGAGATGTATCCCGGCCACCCGAATCTCCTGCCCGCGTACCTGGACGACCCGCACGAATTGACCGAGTACGTCCGCAAACCCAAGCTCGGCCGGGAGGGCGCGAACATCACCGTGGTGGGCGCCGGGATGGAGACCGCCACGGGCGGGGTCTACGGCGAAGAGGGGTTCGTCTACCAGCTGCTGGATCCGCTACCCGAATTCGACGATATGCGACCCGCGCTGGGTGCGTGGATCGTCGGGGACTCGTCGGCGGGCCTGGGCATCCGTGAAACCGCGGGACTGATCACCGACGACGGCGCGGCCTTTGTGCCCCACCGGATTCCGCAGTCATGACGCTCGAGTCCAATCGAAATCCCGCCCGAATGAACGGAGTTGACCGATGACCGTAAGGACCGTGGCGCTGAGTTCCGGCTACTGGGATGCGGGATACCTCAACGCGCTCGGCCGCGGGGCCGGGGCGATCGTGCTGTATTCCATTGTCGGCCTGGTGCTCATGCTGATCGGGTTCTATGCCATCGACCTGACCACGCCCGGGCCGCTGCGCAAGATGGTCGACGCGGGCAAGCCGAACGCGATCATCGTGTCCGCGGCCGGCATGGTGAGCATGGCGCTCATCGTGGTGCTGGCGATCTATGCGTCGTCGGGAAAGCTGTTGGAGGGCCTGGTCGGTTCGGCGGTCTTCGGCCTGGTGGGCATCGCCGCGCAGGTCGTGATGATGCGCATCGCGACGCTGGTGGTCGGCATCGACATGGAGGGGCTGTTCCAGTCCGACGAATACCGCTACGAGTCGCTGATGGTCGCCGCGTCGCAGTTCGCCCTGGGCATCGTGGTCGCCGTCGCCATCCTCTAGGCGCTAATCCGTCAGGCGCCAACCGCCGAGATTGCGGTGTGGGCCGTGCTTTGCCGCGGACGGTGACCACCGCGGCGATCTCGGCGCTGAACAGGCAGGCGCGTGCTATCCGGGCGTGATCGCGTCGGCGAGTTGCTGCGGCAGGTAGTTGACCAGCAGCGGCACGATCCCCATGAACGGCGTGCCGCCGACGCTGACGGTCGTTGGGAAGCCGAGTTGGATCGGGAGGCCCGTGACGTCGACTGTCGCCGTAATAGGATGCGGCGCAACAAGGATCCCGTCAAAAGGCAGGTGGAGATCGACAGATACGACGGGGGACGGCAGGGGCAGCGGCGCCAGACTCACCGGCACAGCGAATGTCATGTCGACCAGCGTGTCGCTGTTGAGGAACCCGTTCGCCACGATGGCGGGCGCGTCGAAGAGCGTGCCGATCGCCCCCACCCCGTCGCCCGCCAACAGGGCTTGCTGCACCGCCGTCGCGGTGGACGCAATGCCGTTCAGGGTGGCGATCGGTGCCCCCGCCATCGCATAGGTGAGCACCAGCGGCAGTCCGAAGAACGCGCTGTACTGGACCGCCGGGGGGTTGAATACCGGCACTGCGACGTCGAAACCGATGCTGGGGATAGTCAGCGCGTTGAGCACGTTGGTCATGTTCTGGGCGATCTGTTGGGGAATCGACCCGGTGGGCAGCAGATTGGTGAAGTACTGCGCCTCCTGCCCGGGGATGTTCGTGATGGTGAACAGATCGCCGAGCGGGCCGAGCAGGGTTGGGTTGCCTGCGATGTTCAGTGCGAGGTTGTCAACGGGGAAGATGTTGCCCGTGAACGAACCCACCAGAGTGCCCGGGTTGATCCCCGTGACAAGCAGGTTCGCGTAGGCCTGCGCGACGTCGATGACCGCGCCGTTGAAGTTCCCGGCCAGGACCGCCTGGAAGGCCACCTGCAGCTCCGCCGCAAACGCGGGCAGCCCGTCGACGATTCCGGTGACCATGTTGGCCGCGGACGTGACGAACGTCTGGGCGAAGCCGACCTGCGTGGCGATGAACTGCTGGATGAACTGCGCGGGGCTCAGCGACAGCAGACCCTGGATGGTCGCCGGCAGATTCGCCAGCACGGCGGGGAAGTTTTGGATGGTGCCGTTGACCGCGAGGACGGCCTGCTGCAGGTAGCCCAGCTGATTGGCGAGGACCTGGCGCAGGAACGGGAACGGGTCGGCCGCCCACGTCCCGAACAGGGATTGCAGGTTGGCGGTCGTGTTGGCGACGAGCTGCGCGTAGGCACCACCGGGGAGGGTGGCGGCCGCCCCGGTCGCCATCGCGCCGAAGGAACCGGCCCCGTCGAGTCCCGCCTGGTTCAGCACGGTCTGCTCGGCGTTGGCGATCTCTGCGCTCGCATACGCCGCGGCGCCCCCGTTCAACAGCCGCACGAACTCGTCGTGGAACGCGGTGGCCTGGGCGGTGAGCGCCTGAAATTGCTGACCGTACGTCCCGAACAGCTGCGAAATCGCCAGCGATATCTCGTCGGCGGCCGCCGACGCCACCCCGGTGGTGCGAGCGGCAGCGGCCGCGGTCGCCTCCTGCAGGTTCGCGCCGACTTGCGTCAGCTCGCCCGCCGCGGACGTCACTTGCTCAGGTGCTGTGACCACGAATGACACGGCCATCTCCTGTCGATTCGGCCCCCACGACCCCGACTGCAGCACAGCCGAGCCTACTGTGACGCAGTGCACAGCGGGCCGAATCCGGCGTTCTCAGCTAGACCGCAGGCCCTTCGGGGGCACGGTCGACGCCACGAGCGACTCGGCGTCGATCGTGCTCGGGCGATAGGGGAGCGTTCGCAGTCGCGCCGACATCGCCGCGAGCGGGTCGTCGGCCTGCCCCGACAGACCCGAGAGGAACGCCCACTCGTGCTCGTCGCTGCCGAAGTAGACGACGCGGTCGAAGACGTCGTGGAACCGTCGCCACGCCCAGTGCAGCGACTCGTGGCGCCACAGTGTCGGGCAGCCGGCCTGGGCGGTGACGACCCTCCCGATGGTGCGGCACCGCTCGAGGAAGTCGGCGTCGTAGAGCCGGTTGTGCTGGGCGGCGCAGGGCCGCTCGTCGGGAAGATCGATTACCACGATGTCGTATGCCGCGGCGGAGTTCTCGACGAAGCTCCATCCGTCGCTGTAGTGCACGGTGACGGGCCCGAGTCCCCGCTCGGCCGCGGCCAATTCCTCGGGCGTGTAGCCGTACGGGAGGTGGCGTGCGCACAGCCGGACCGCCTCGCGGTCGATGTCGACGTGGTCGACGTGCGTCGCCCCGGCCGCCACGGCCAGCTGGCTCACCACCCCTTCTCCCGAGCCGATCACGAGGACGCGCTCGATCCGCGCCGCCAGCAGGAGAGCCGGCACCAGCAGCGCCTCGTGATAGACGAGCTGGCTGAGCTCGGTGCTCTGCCGCTCGCCGTCGGCGAACAACGCCATCCCCTGACGGGTCCGCCCGATGACCAGGTGCTGGTATTCGGTGTGGGCCTCGCAGACGACCTCGGTCAGCTCCCACGTCCGGGTCAGACCCGGCGCCAGCGGCTCGGTGATTGACCGGGTCGGCGCTGCGATGGTGGCCGAAACCGCGAAAAGTGTTGCAAGCGGCGGGAACCCGTTGAAGGAGGTGGCGGCGTAGCTCGCGGTGTACGCGCCGGAGTCGTCGATCTCGACCCGATCGCCGGGCCGCAGCGTCACCGGCAAGGGATAGTTCCGGTAGAGCACGTCGTCGCCGTCACAGGTGGGTCCCGCGACGACGGCATCGTCCCGTGCGTCGTCGTCACGGCGGGTGCGCAGCCGGTACCGGATGTATTCGTTCTCCGTCTCGGCCAAGCCGCCGTAGCGGCCGATGTCGAGGTACACCCAGCGCCGGCCGTCGGTGCCGGCCCGCACCGAGATCACCTCGCAATGGATCGTGCCCGCCGATCCCACCAGCACGCGACCCGGTTCGAGCACCAGCCGCGGCGCACCCGCGGGAAAATGGCGCGCGAGCGCGGAGGTGATCGAGTCGGCGATCGCCGCGAGCGCCGGTGCGCCGGAGGTGTAGGCGATCGGAAACCCGCCTCCCACGTTGATCGTGGTGAGCTCGCCGACTGCGTCGAAAACTTTTGCCGCCGAGCGGATTCCGAGCTCCCACGCCGACGGGTCGAGCTGCTGAGAACCCACATGGAAGCACACGCCGTCCGGCCGCAGCCCGTGCCGGCGGGCGCCGTTCAACAGTCCGGCCGCCGCCTCGGGGGCGCAGCCGAATTTGTCCCCGAACGGCGTCACCGACGGCGGGAAGGCGGGCGCGATGCGGCATTCCACCCCTGAACCGGGGGCGTGTTCGGCGATCGTCACCGCGGTGTGTTCGGTGTCGAACGCGAACCGCCGCACGCCGAGTGAGTGCGCCCGGGCCGCCGCCGAGGCCTTCTGAACGGGGTTGCCGAAGGTGAGCAGCCGGGCCTCGACGCCGGCGGCGGCGCACGCGTCGATCTCGCCGACCGATGCGACATCGAACGCGGCGCCTTCCGCCGCGAGCAGGCGCAAGACGGGTTCAGCTGGATTCGCCTTGACCGCATAGCGGATTTCGGCGTCGGGAAACAAATCCCGCAGCGCCCCGAAGTTCTCGCGGACCCGATCGAGATCGATGGTCAGGTAGGGCGTCTCGGGCACAGCAGGCAGAGTAGTGGCCGACCGATTTCGGTGTCGAACCCGCGCCTAGGCACCGGGGTGGGCCGGCAGCGAGAAGTGCTCGGGCTCTACGGTCGGGCCGCTCGGCGGTTGCGTCGACAGCGGCGTGGTGATGCCGTCGACCACCTCCGTGACGTTGCCGGTCAGCCGTTCGTAGTTCAGGGTGCCGTGCTGAAAGTTCTGTGTGATCTGAAGTGGCTCTTGTATTTCCGCGCTGGTCGGCAGCCCCAGGGGCCCGCGTTCGTAACTCAGCGAGGCCCAGGCGTCGTAGATCGCGCCGGTGACGGGCTGCGGTCCGGTGACCGGCGACCAGTACATCGCCCCCTTGGCGAACGTGACGTAGCGCGCGTCGCCTTCCGCACCGGCCTCGGGCGAGGTCGGCGCGCCGAGAACGCTGTTCATGCCGCCGATCTCCTGCCAGTGATCGTAAATCGCGCCGCCCTGCAACGCCTTGATCAATTCCTCTGGGGGATCGTTGAAATGCGACGCGATGTCACGTATCTCGTCCATCAGCGCGTAGGCGGCGTTGCCCGGGCAGTCGGTATTGCCGACGTCTCGGTGGGTGAAGATGGTCGGCAGCGTCGCGACCGTGCCGGCCGCGAAGGTGGTGTAGTGACTACCCGCCGACTCCAGCTGGACGGTGCCCTTCGGGTCGACGTTGTCCAGGCCCAGCCGCCAGCCGAGCAGCCGGCCCACGGCCCTCAGCTGCAGCGGGGTGGGCGGTACATCGTCGAAGTTGCCGATCATCGCCACACCCCAGGTGTTGCGGTTGAAGCCGCCGGTGTGGAAACCCTCCACCGCCTTGGTGAGGCCGCCGGCGCTGCCCTCGAACACCTGGCCGTACTTGTCGACCAGCGCGTTGTAGGCGATGTCGCACCAGCCCAAGGTCTTGCTGTGGTAGGTGTAAATGGCCTTGACGATGCCGGCCGATTCGAGCGGTGAGTAGTCGTTGCTGCCGGCGGTGTGGTGAATGACCGCGGCCCGAATCCCATTGTCGTACTGGGGTGATCCGCAACGCAGCGACTCGTCGGCGCCCCACTCCGCCCGGCTGATGATGCTGGGCGCCTGCCCGGGCATCACGACGCCCGCGGGGGGCGTCCACTGCGTTTCGGTCGGCGCCTGCGGCGGGGAGATGAGGATGGCGGAGATGTTCTGCCCGAACGGCTGCTCCCTGGACGCCGGTCGGTAGCCGAGGTCGTCGGGGTGGGCACTCGGCGGCGCCGGCGGCCTGGTTACGGGGGCATCGAGTGGGCGGGTGACCGCGACCTGCACGGTCGTGGTGGTGCCGACGAACACCGGGTCGGTGCTGCGCGGCCCCTCGGTGGGTCCCGCGCCGTCGCCGGTGGCAGCCGGGTCGGGGGCGGCGGTTTCGTATTCGGTCTGGTACCAGGGCCCCCACGAGGAGTCGGGGCGCTTGGCGCGCACCCGCGTGGAGGTGCCGGCCAGGTCGCCGGTGAGCGCGACCAGGGAGAAGGGCTCGTTCTGGGTGAGCTCGCGAATTGTGACGCCGGGGCCGAGGCCGATCAGCGGCTGTTCGGCGAGCTGGGTGTCGCGTGCGCGCGGCGGGGCGGCGGCGTGCCTGTCGTGGGTCGCTTCGCCGATCCACGACACGATTACGACGGTGGCCGCGATGGCGGTGAGCAACATCGTCGGCGCGCGACTGCGGGACACCAGCTGATGTTACTTATGTTTCTAGTGTTATTCGTGGGACGACACGGTGTGTGGATGACGAGAAAAGTCCCCGGACATGATTTGACGGCACCGCAGAGGATTGTGGCGAGGTCCCGAGGTCCTCGCGCGACTCTGCGGTGCCGTCAGGTGACAGGCTCTTCGAGCTAGACGGGGGGCAGCACGGGCGCCGCCGCCCCCGCTGCGGCCGGCAGCGCACCGGCCGCACCCGGGAGCGCACCCGCGGCGCCCGCCGCGGCCGGCAGGGCACCGGCTGCGGCGCCCGGGAGGGCACCGGCGGCACCCGGGAGGGCACCCGCGGCGCCCGGGAGGGCACCCGCGACGCCGGGCAGGGCACCGGCGGCACCCGGGAGGGCACCCGCGGCGCCCGGCAGGGCACCCGCGACGCCCGGCAGGGCACCGGCGGCGCCCGGCGCACCGGCCGCGCCGTGCTGGACGCCCTGCATGATCGCCGGCATCACCAGGCCCTTGAGCAGGTCGATCGCCTGGCCCGCGCCCAGCTGGTTGGCGGCCTGCATCACGTCGTTGATGAGCCCGCCGCCGCCGCCGTTTCCGCCCCCGCCGCCGCTACCGATCGGCGAACCGCCACCCAGGGTCGAGGGGTCCCCGATGATCGGGTACGTCCCCCCGGCGCCCGGGTCCAGGCCGGTCTGCGAGTCGATCGGCACCTCGCTCGGCGCCAGGGTCGCGGCGCCCGCGCTCGGCGTAAGCCCCGTGGGGCTGGTCAGTCCGGGGTTGGCCAGCGCCGGGTTGAGCCCGGCGGCCGGCGTGGTCACCCCAGCGCCCGGCGTGGTCACCCCCCCACCGGGAGTGGTCGGGGGCAGGGCGCTCGGTGAGGTGAGACCCGGGCTCGTCAAACCGGGGCTCGTCAAGCCGGGGCTCGTCAGGCCGGGGCTGGTGAGGCCCGGCGTGCCCAGGCCCGGGGTCCCCAGGCCCGGCGTGCCCAGGCCCGGGGTGCCCAGGCCGGGGCTGGTCAGACCCGGTGACGTGGCGCCGGCCCCACCCAGGGCGGGCACCGGCGGCAGGTTGATCCCGAACTGGGAGAGTCCCTGCGACAGTGCGCCCATCAACTCACCGGGCAGGTCGGACATGACGGCCGCCTGCTTGAACTCGTGGTGCTCGGGCGGCTTGGGGCCCGCGGTCGACTCGTAGACAAGGAAGTATGCGCACGGACTAGCCACTGCCAGGGCGGCGACCGCGCTCATGGCTGTCGAAAGCTTGCGTCGGCGTCGGTTCGGCACGGAAGTCTCCTCAAATCTGGACAACTATTTCGGACTCGTGTTGTGTCGGCGTGTCCCTGCCTGTCCTGCCCGGCATGAACCACACAGAGTCGATGGTACGAGTGAGAATGTTGTGACTAGAGTGACGAGATCGAATCGTGAGGCATTTGCGACTCTGCTTGTGACCGCAGGTCCTTGAGGCCGGCGGTGACGCCGCGTTACCCGAAGCCGACTCCCCAGCGTCGCCAAATGGGTTAGGCCCGCGCGGTCGGATACCCTAAGCAACCGATGACCGCTCGTTTCGACCTCCTCGTCGTCGGCTCCGGATTCTTCGGCCTGACCATCGCCGAGCGTGTGGCTACCCAGCTGGGCAAGCGCGTGCTCGTCGTCGAACGGCGCCCGCACATCGGCGGGAACGCCTATTCCGAGGCCGAGCCGCAAACCGGGATTGAGGTCCACAAGTACGGCGCCCACCTGTTCCATACCTCCAACAAGCGGGTCTGGGACTACGTGCGCCAGTTCACCGAATTCACCAACTACCAGCACCGCGTGTTCGCGATGCACAACGGGCAGGCCTACCAGTTCCCGATGGGGCTGGGCCTGGTGTCGCAGTTCTTCGGCAAGTACTTCAGCCCGCAAGAGGCCCGGCAGCTGATCGCGGAGCAGGCCGCCGAGATCGACACCGCGAACGCGCAGAACCTGGAGGAAAAGGCGATCTCGCTGATCGGCCGGCCGCTCTACGAGGCGTTCGTCAAGGGGTACACCGCCAAGCAATGGCAGACCGACCCAACCGAACTGCCCGCGGCCAACATCACTCGCCTCCCGGTCCGCTACACGTTCGACAACCGGTACTTCAGCGACACCTACGAGGGCCTGCCGCTGCACGGTTACACCGCGTGGCTGCAGAACATGGCCGACGACGACCGCATCGAGGTGCGGCTGGACACCGACTGGTTCGACGTGCGCGACCAGTTGCGCGCCGACAACCCCGACGCCCCGGTCGTCTACACCGGTCCGCTGGACCGCTACTTCGACTACGCCGAAGGCCACCTTGGCTGGCGAACCCTGGATTTCGAGGTGGAGGTGCTGCCCATCGGCGACTTCCAGGGGACGCCGGTGATGAACTACAACGACCTCGACGTGCCCTACACCCGCATCCACGAGTTCCGCCACTTCCACCCCGAGCGGGAATACCCGACCGACAAGACGGTCATCATGCGGGAGTTCTCCCGGTTCGCCGGCGACGACGACGAGCCCTACTATCCGATCAACACAGAGTCCGACCGTGCCCTGCTGGCCGCGTACCGGGCGCGGGCGAAGTCCGAAACCGCGTCGTCGAAGGTGCTGTTCGGCGGCCGGCTGGGCACCTACCAGTATCTGGACATGCACATGGCGATTGCCAGCGCGCTCAACATGTACGACAACGTCCTCGTGCCGCACCTGCGCGACGGCAATTCTTTAGTGGAGGAAGGTGCGGGGGGATGACCGCAGTGAGCCTGCTTTCCAGAATCATCCTGCCGCGTCCGGGGGAACCCCTGGACGTCCGCAAGCTGTACCTGGAGGAATCGACCACCAACGCCCGGCGGGCGCACGCGACGAGCCGCACATCGCTGGAGATCGGCAAAGAGTCCGAGGTGTCGTTCGCGACGTACTTCAACGCGTTCCCGGCCAGCTACTGGCGCCGCTGGTCGATCTGCGAGTCGGTGGTGCTGCGGGTCGAGGTGACGGGCTCCGGGCGCATCGACCTCTACCGGACCAAGGCCACCGGGGCGCGGATTTCCATCGAGGGCCGCCAGTTCGCGGCCACCGATGATCAGCCGGAGGTGCTCGAGATCGAGGTCGCGCTAAAGCCTTTCGAGGACGGCGGCTGGATCTGGTTCGACATCACCACCGACACCGCGGTCACGCTGCGCAGCGGGGGGTGGTACGCGACCGAACCCGCTCCGGTGCCCGCGAACATCGCCGTCGGCATCCCGACGTTCAACCGGCCCGGCGACTGCGCCAACGCGCTGGCCGCGCTCACCGCGGACCCGTTGGTCGACGCGGTGGTCGGCGCCGTGATCGTGCCCGACCAGGGCGTGCGCAAGGTACGCGACCATCCCGACTTCCCGGAGGCGGCCGCCCGCCTGGGCAACCGGCTGTCGATTCACGACCAACCCAACCTCGGCGGCTCCGGCGGCTACAGCAGGGTGATGTACGAGGCGCTGAAAAACACCGACTGCCAACAGATCCTGTTCATGGACGACGACATCCGCATCGAGCCCGACTCGATCTTGCGGGTGCTGGCGATGCACCGCTTCGCCAAGACCCCGATGCTGGTGGGCGGTCAGATGCTCAACCTGCAGGAGCCGTCGCACCTGCACATCATGGGCGAGGTCGTCAACCAGTCGAACTTCATGTGGACCGCCGCGCCGCACGCCGAGTACGACCACGACTTCGCCGAATACCCGTTGAACGACAAGAACCCTCGGAGCAAGCTGCTGCACCGGCGCATCGACGTCGACTTCAACGGGTGGTGGACGTGCATGATCCCGCGGCAGGTTGCCGAGGAGCTGGGCCAGCCGCTGCCGTTGTTCATCAAGTGGGACGACGCGGAATACGGCCTGCGCGCCGGCGAGCGGGGCTACCCGACCGTCACGCTGCCCGGCGCCGCGATCTGGCACATGGCCTGGAGCGACAAGGACGACGCGATCGACTGGCAGGCCTACTTCCACCTGCGCAACCGGCTGGTGGTGGCGGCGCTGCACTGGGACGGCGACATCACCGGACTGGTCCGCAGCCACCTCAAGGCGACACTGAAACACCTTGCCTGCCTTGAGTATTCGACAGTGGCGATCCAGAACAAGGCCATCGATGACTTCCTTGCCGGGCCCGAGCACATCTTCTCGATCCTCGAATCGGCGTTGCCGGAAGTGCACCGCATCCGCAAGGAGTACCCCGACGCGGTCGTCCTGCCGGCGGCCAGCGAGCTGCCGCCGCCGCCGAACAAGACCAAGGCGATGAAGCCGCCGGTGAATCCGGTGTCCATCGGCTACCGGCTCGTCCGCGGCATCCTGCACAACGCGACGAAGGCCGACCCGAAGGCGCACCAACGCCCGGAGTACAACGTCGCGACTCAGGACGCGCGCTGGTTCCGGCTCTGCACGGTGGACGGGGTGACCGTCACGACGGCCGACGGGTGCGGCGTGGTCTACCGCCAGCGCGACCGGCGCAAGATGTTTTCGCTGCTGACCAAGTCGCTGCGCCGGCAGCGTCAGCTGGCGAGCCGGTTCGACGAGATGCGCAGGGTATACCGCGACGCGCTGCCCGTGCTGTCCAGCAAGCAGAAGTGGGAAACCGCGCTGCTTCCGGCGCATGCCGAGCCGAGACATGCCTGAATCGGCGCCTCCCAGCGGCGAAGTCGCCGCGTTGGTGGCCGTCCAGTCGGCGCTCGCCGACCGCCCCGGTGTGCTGGCCGCGGCCCGCGGCCTCTCCTACTTCGGGGAGCACAGCATCGGCTGGGTGGTGGTGTCGTTCCTGGGTGCGCTGCTGACGCCGACGCGTCGCCGCGAGTGGCTGCTGGCCGGGGCCGGCGCGTTCGCCGCGCACGCCGCCGCCGTACTGGTCAAGCGGGTGGTACGCCGGCAACGTCCGCACCACCCGGCCGTCGCCGTGAACGTCGGCACCCCGAGCCGGCTGAGCTTCCCGTCGGCGCACGCCACGTCGACCACGGCCGCGGCCATCCTGCTGGGCCGGGCCACCGGGCTGCCCCTGGCCGCGGTCCTGGTTCCGCCGATGGCGCTGTCGCGGATCGTGCTGGGGGTGCACTACCCCAGTGACGTGGCCTTCGGCATCGGGCTCGGTGCCGTCGTGGCGGGGGTCGCCGTCCGGCTCGACGACCGGATCGAAGGTGGTACTCGATGAGTAAAGACATTGATGATGAGTGAAGATGTGGTGACCCGATCCCCGGGAAACCTGGTCACCGGGGTGATCAAGGCGATTCGCCCGCGGCAGTGGGTCAAGAACGTGATCGTGCTGGCCGCGCCACTGGCCGCGCTGGGCGGGGCCGTCAGGTACGACTACGCCGACGTGCTCACCAAGGTGTCGGTGGCGTTCGTCGTGTTCTGCCTGGCGGCCTCGTCGATCTACCTGGTCAACGATGTCCGCGACGTGGAGGCCGACCGCGAGCACCCCACCAAGCGGTTCCGCCCGATTGCGGCGGGTGTGGTGCCGGAGTGGCTCGCCTACACCCTGGCGGTGGTGTTGGGAGCGGCATCGCTCGCCATTGCCTGGTGGCTGACCCCGAATCTGGCGCTGGTGATGGCCGTCTACATCGGCATGCAGCTGGGCTACTGCTTCGGCCTCAAGCACCAGGCGGTGATGGACATCTGCATCGTCTCGTCGGCCTATCTGATCCGGGCCATCGCCGGGGGCGCGGCCACGAACATCCCGCTGTCGCAATGGTTCCTGCTGTTCGTGGCCTTCGGGTCGCTGTTCATGGTGGCCGGCAAACGCTACGCCGAGCTGCAGGTCGCCGAGCGCACCGGCGCGGCCATCCGCAAGGCGCTGGAGAGCTACACCAGCACCTACCTGCGCTTCGTCTGGACGATGTCGGCCACCGCGGTGGTCCTGTGCTACGGACTGTGGGCCTTCGAGCGCGACCGCCATTCCGGCTCCTGGTACGCGGTGTCGATGATCCCTTTCACTATCGCGATCCTGCGCTACGCGGTCGACGTCGACGGCGGGCTGGCCGGGGAGCCCGAGGACATCGCGTTGCGGGACCGGGTCCTGCAGCTGCTTGCGCTGGCGTGGATCGCAACCGTGGGAGCCGCCGTTGCCTTCGGCTAGCCCCGAACTGAAAGCCCTCCGCGTGGGTGGGCTGCGGCGGCGTCCGGTGGTGAGGCGGGTCGGTCGGCCCCTCTTCCCGTACGCCACCCCGGTCCGGGTCAGCCTGTCGATCAGCGTGGCGGCGGTCGCCTCGCTGTTCGCCTGGGGCGCCTGGCAGCGCCGCTGGATCGCCGACGACGGCCTGATCGTGTTGCGCACCGTTCGCAACTTGCTGGCCGGCAACGGCCCGGTGTTCAACCAGGGCGAGCGGGTCGAGGCCAATACCTCCACCGCGTGGACCTACCTGATGTACGTGGGCAGCTGGATCAGCGAACCGATGCGCATGGAATACGTGGCGCTGGCACTCGCCCTCGGGCTGTCGGTGCTGGGCGTGGCGCTGCTGATGTTCGGTACCGGCCGGCTGTTCGCGCCGAGCCTGCGCGGCCGGCGCGCCATCATGTTGCCCGCCGGGGCGCTGGTGTACATCGCGCTGCCCCCGGCGCGTGACTTCGCCACGTCCGGGCTGGAAAGCGGTCTGACGCTGGCGTACCTGGGCCTGCTGTGGTGGATGATGGTGTGCTGGTCGCAGCCGGTACGGAACCGCCCGGAGAGCCGGACGTTCACCGGTGCGCTCGCCTTCGTCGCTGGTTTCAGCGTCCTGGTGCGGCCGGAGTTGGCGCTGATGGGTGGGCTGGCGCTGATCATGATGCTGATCGCGGGGCGCACCTGGCGCCGCCGCGCGCTGATCGTGCTGGCCGGCGGGTTCCTGCCCGTCGCCTACCAGCTGTTCCGGATGGGCTACTACGGACTGCTGGTGCCCGGCACCGCGCTGGCCAAGGACGCGGCCGGCGACAAGTGGTCGCAGGGCATGACCTACCTCGCGAATTTCGACGCGCCGTATGCGGTGTGGGTGCCGCTCGTGCTGCTGGCCCCGCTCGGTGTGCTGGCGGCGGCGGCGCGGCGCCGGCCGTCGTTCCTGCGGCCGCTGCTGACCCCCGACTACGGCCGGGCGGCCCGGGCGGTGCAAAGCCCGCCGGCGGTGGTGGCCTTCATGCTCGTCAGCGGGTTATTGCAGGCGCTCTACTGGATTCGCCAAGGCGGCGACTTCATGCACGGACGGGTGTTGCTGGCGCCGCTTTTCTGCCTGCTGGCCCCGGTGGCCGTCATCCCGGTGCAGATGCCCGACGGCAAGGACTATTCGCGCGAGACGGGTTACTGGGTCGCCGGTGCGGTCGGCCTGCTGTGGGTCGGCATCGCCGGCTGGTCGCTGTGGGCGGCGAACTCGCCGGGAATGGGCGACGACGCCACCCACGTCAGCTACTCCGGCATCGTCGACGAGCGCCGCTTCTACGCACAGGCGACCGGCCACGCGCACCCGCTGACCGCGGCCGACTACCTGGATTACCCGCGAATGGCCGCCATTCTGACCGCGCTGGACAACACGCCGGACGGGGCCCTGCTTCTGCCGTCGGGCAATTACACCCAGTGGGACCTGGTGCCGATGTTGCCGCCGGCGCCGGGCGCGGCGCCCCAAAAGCCGCAGCACACGGTGTTCTTCACGAACCTCGGCATGGTCGGCATGAACGTCGGGCTCGACGTGCGGGTGATCGACCAGATCGGCCTGGCGAATCCGCTTGCCCAGCACACGGAGCGGTTGAAGCACGGCCGGATCGGGCACGACAAGAACCTTTTTCCGGATTGGGTGATCGCCGACGGCCCTTGGGTGAAGGTGTATCCGGGCATTCCCGGCTATCTGGATGTGAACTGGGTCGCACAGGCGGTCGAGGCGCTCAAATGCCCGGAGACACAGGCCGTTCTGGCGTCCGTGCGCGCCCCGATGACACCGCATCGGTTCGTCTCGAACCTGCTGCACGCCTTCGAGTTCACCGGATACCGGATCGACCGGGTCCCGCTGTACGAGCTGGCCCGGTGCGGGCTGCCGGTCCCGGCCGCCATCCCGCCGCCCCCGCACGAGTGAACGCTGAGCAGAAGATTTTTCGACAGATCTCGAAACAATCACGGCTCGCTGTGCCCCAAACTTTCACAGCAACATCACAATTGGGCGCTCACCAGCGGCCATTAACGCCTCAGTACATGCAGAAACGCCTTTTCTTCGACCTGTGATTGATCACGAAATCGCTGGGTAACGCGGGCCGAACGGCCCGTGCGGGGGCGGGCTCGATGAGAGCGAAGGGCGCATGGTGTGGTTGACTACACGAGCACTGCTGCGTTCAGCGCGGCGACGATCCGGACATTGCAGGTCCGAGGAGGAGCCGGGCAATGGGAAAGCGTATGCAGTACGACCAATTTCGACATGCACCTTCGAATGAAGGATGCGCCGAAAGGATGAGGAAGCAAGGATGACGCTTGTTGACAGGTTGCGCGGCGCCGTGGCACGTATGCCACGACGGCTCGTGGTGGGCGCCGCCGGCGCGGCCCTGCTGTCGGGTCTGATCGGCGTCGTGGGGGGCTCCGCGACGGCTGGGGCGTTCTCGCGCCCGGGTCTGCCGGTGGAGTACCTGCAGGTTCCGTCCGCGGGCATGGGCCGCGACATCAAGGTCCAGTTCCAAAGCGGTGGCGCCAACGCACCCGCGCTGTACCTGCTCGACGGCATGCGCGCGCAGGACGACTACAACGGCTGGGACATCAACACCCCGGCGTTCGAGTGGTACAACCAGTCGGGCATCGCCGTGGTCATGCCGGTCGGCGGCCAGTCCAGCTTCTACTCCGACTGGTACAAGCCCGCCTGCGGTAAGGCCGGTTGCACCACCTACAAGTGGGAGACGTTCCTGACCAGCGAGCTGCCGCAGTACCTGTCTTCGCAGAAGCAGGTCAAGCCGACCGGCAGCGCCGCCGTCGGCCTGTCGATGGCCGGCTCGTCCGCCCTGATCCTGGCGGCCTACCACCCGGACCAGTTCATCTACTCGGGCTCGCTGTCCGCGCTGCTGGACCCCTCGCAGGGCATGGGTCCGTCGCTGATCGGCCTCGCCATGGGTGACGCCGGTGGCTACAAGAAGGACGACATGTGGGGACCGTCGAGCGACCCGGCCTGGCAGCGCAACGACCCTTCGCTTCAGGTCGGCAAGCTGGTCGCCAACAACACCCGCATCTGGGTGTACTGCGGTAACGGCAAGCCGTCGGACCTCGGTGGCGACAACCTGCCCGCGAAGTTCCTCGAGGGCTTCGTGCGGACCAGCAACCTGAAGTTCCAGGACGCCTACAACGCGGCCGGTGGACACAACGCGGTGTTCAACTTTGACGCCAACGGCACGCACGACTGGCCCTACTGGGGCGCGCAGCTCAACGCGATGAAGCCCGACCTCCAGCGGACCCTGGGTGCGACCCCGGGCGCCGGTCCGGCAACCGCGGCGGCTGCCGGCAACGGCCAGGGCACCTAACCCGCACCAACGCGACCGACGGCGGCGACCCCCTGGGGCGCCGCCGTCGGTCTGTTTAGGGGGCCCCGCGGTGTGGTCTATTTCACTACCCTGCGGGCCGGGGCCTATCCGGCGCTGGCTAATGTGCTCACAGCGGCTAGACGATGGAGGGTGGACATGAGGGTCGTACGGGGTGTCTCGGCGCTGGTGCGGATGTGGGGTGTAGTGGCGCTGGCGATCGGCTTGGGCGGTGTCGTGGTGCTGGCGGGAGCCCCCGGAAAGGCCCGTGCCGCCGGATACGAAAGCCTCATGGTCCCGTCGGCCGCGATGGGCCGCGACATCCCGGTGGCGTTCCTGGCCGGCGGTCCCCACGCCGTCTATCTGCTCGATCCCTTCGACGCGGCCCCGGACGTCAGCAACTGGGTGACCGCCGGCAACGCGATGAACACACTGGGTGGCAAGGGCATCTCCGTGGTGGCCCCGGCCGGCGGCGCCTACAGCATGTACACGAACTGGGAGCAGGACGGCAGCAAGCAGTGGGACACCTTCCTGTCCAGCGAGCTGCCCAACTGGCTGGCCGCCAACAAGGGCCTGGCGCCCGGCGGGCACGCCGCGGTCGGCGCCGGGCAGGGCGGCTACGGCGCCCTGGCCCTCGCCACGTTCCACCCCGATCGCTTCGGGTTCGCGGGTTCCCTGTCGGGCTTCCTCTATCCGTCCGAGACCACGGTGAACGGCGCCATCCTCGCGGGCCTGCAGCAGTTCGGCGGGGTCGACGGCAACGGCATGTGGGGCGCCCCGCAGCTGGGCCGGTGGAAGTGGCACGACCCGTGGGTGCACGCGTCGCTGCTGGCGCAGAACAACACCCGCGTCTGGATCTGGTCGGCGAAGGGCGGCGCCAGCGACCCAGCGGCCGTGCTGGGTGTTCCGGACCAGGCCACCGGGACGGCCCTGGAGTTCTACCAGCAGTACCGCAGCGTCGGCGGCCACAACGGCCACTTCGACTTCCCCGGCGGCGACAACGGCTGGGGCCCGTGGTCGGGCCAGCTGGGCGCCATGTCGGGCGACATCGTCGGAGCCATCCGCTAGTTCCCGTCTTCTGATTCGGCACCGAGATTGCCGCGGCGGTCGCGGTCCGCGACAAAGCGCGACCTTCGCCGCCATCTCGGCGATGGGTGCCCGACGAACAGTTCGGCACCCAAGCGGGCGGCATTCGGGCCGGATGGCCCCGCCCGAAATGCCGGTACCGTGTAGGGGTGCAGCGCAGGCGGGGAGGGCCGCGCCGCCCCGCCGTGGACCCGCACCCAACACCGACGAACCGACCGAATCTGCTGGCAGGAGAAGATGGCCACCAACGCCCGGCGTAAGCGCCACCGGATTCTCGCGTGGGTGGCCGCCCTGACGGTGGCCGTCGTGGTGCTGCTTGTCATTGCCGCTGCGGTGCTACTGCTGCGCAGTCGCGAAGCGCCGCCCAGCGCGGTGCCGCCGGGCGTGCTTCCGCCGGCCTCGACGACGATCCACCCGCACAAGCCCAGGCCCTCGTCGCAGGACGCGTCCTGCCCGGATGTCCAGGTTGTCGTCGTTCCCGGCACTTGGGAGTCCTCGCCGCAGGACGATCCGGTCAACCCCACGCTATTCCCCAATGCGTTGCTGCACCGGGTCACCGTAGCGATCGCCCAGCAATTCCCGTCGTCGCGGGCACAGACGTACACCACCCCGTACACGGCTCAGTTCCACAATCCGCTGGCCGGCGATCCGCAGATGTCCTACAACGAAAGCCGCGCCGAGGGCACCCGCGCGACGGTCCAGGCGATGACCGACATGAACACCAAATGCCCGCTGACCAGCTACGTGCTGATGGGCTTCTCCCAGGGCGCGGTGATCGCCGGTGACATCGCCAGCGACATCGGCAACGGCCGCGGCCCCGTGGACGACGACCTTGTGCTCGGCGTGACGTTGATCGCCGACGGCCGCCGGCAGCAGGGCGTTGGCAACGACATCGGACCCAACCCGCCCGGCGAGGGTGCCGAAGTGACCCTGCACGAGATCCCGATGCTCTCCGGGCTGGGACTGACCATGACCGGCGCCCGGCCGGGTGGTTTCGGGGCGCTCAACGGCAAGACGAATGAGATCTGCGCGCCGGGCGACCTCATCTGCGCCGCGCCCCAGGAGGCGTTCAGCGTCGCCAGCCTGCCGAATACGTTGAACACGCTGGCCGGCGGCGCCGGGCAGCCGGTGCACGCGCTGTACGCGACCACGCAGTGCTGGAGCCTCGACGGCGCGCCGGCGACGGACTGGACGCTGAATTGGGCCGAGGGCCTCATCGCGAACGCGCCGCACCCCAAACATGGTTAACCGACACTGGACACAGGCGTTAGCTAGCGGCTTCCCAACAGAAATCAGCGGTACCTTGTGATTTGGTGTGCCGCGGGCCGCCCCGTAACATTAAGAAGAATTTAAGAGCATCTAGACGTTTGTTGCGACCCGGCCCGGGTAGCGACCACCGCTCGCGACTCGGTGACGTGCGTAGGCTGACCCGGGCACAGGATCAATGTCGGCACCGCTGGCACCAGAGGCAACCGTCGGCCTGGCCGACCGAACACTGTTGTGACAGGAGAGCGTAATGGCGTACCACAACCCGTTCATCGTGAACGGGAAGATCCGGTTCCCCGACAATCTCAACCTGGCTCGCCACATCGAGCGGTGGGCATCGGTGCGCGGCGACAAGCTGATCTACCGCTTCCTGGACTTCTCCACCGAACGCGACGGCATCGCCCGCGATATCTCCTGGCGTGACTTCAGCAAGCGCAACCGGGCGATCGCCGCCCGCCTGCAACAGGTCACCGAGCCGGGCGACCGCGTCGCCCTGCTGTGCCCGCAGAACCTGGACTACCTCACCGCTTTCTTCGGGACCATCTACGCCGGCCGGATCGCGGTGCCGCTGTTCGACCCCGCCGAGCCGGGCCACGTCGGGCGGCTGCACGCCGTCCTGGACGACTGCACCCCGTCGACGATCCTCACCACCAGCGACTCCGCCGAGGGCGTGCGCAAGTTTTTCCGCGGCCGCCCGGCCAAGGAACGTCCCCGCGTCGTCGCCGTCGACGCCGTGCCCGACGAGGTCGCCTCGACGTGGCAGGAGCCGACATCCCACAAGGAGACCATCGCCTACCTGCAGTACACGTCCGGGTCCACCCGCACGCCCACCGGCGTCAAGATCAGCCACCTCAACCTGCCCACCAACGTCGTGCAGGTGCTGGACGCGCTGGCCATGAAGGGACGTGAGAACGACCGCGGCGTCAGCTGGTTGCCGTTCTTCCATGACATGGGCCTGATCACCGTCATGCTGTCGCCGGTGTTCGGCCACCACATGACCTTCATGACCCCGGCCGCGTTCGTGCGCCGGCCCAGCCGCTGGATCCGCGCCATGGCGCGCACCGACGACGAGGACGGCGAAGTCTACTCGGTGGCGCCCAACTTCGCGTTCGAGCACGCCGCGCTCCGCGGGGCGCCCCGGGACGGCGAACCGCCGCTGGACCTGAGCAACGTCAGCGGCATCCTCAATGGCAGCGAGCCCGTATCCCCGGCGTCGATGCGCAAGTTCTACGAGGCGTTCAAGCCGTACGGCCTGCGCGAGGCCGCCATCAAGCCGTCCTACGGGCTGGCGGAAGCGACGCTGTTCGTTTCCACCACGCCGATGGACGAGGCGCCGCTGGTCCTCCACGTCGACCGCGATGCGCTCAACGACCATCGTTTCGTCGAGGTACCAGCAGACGACCCGAACGCCGTCGCCCAGGTCTCCGCCGGGGTGGTCGGCGTGGACGAATGGGCGGTGATCGTCGACACCGACACGGCCACGGAACTGCCGGACGGGCAGATCGGCGAGATCTGGCTGCACGGCAACAACATGGGCCTGGGCTACTGGAACAAGGAGCAGGAGACCCAGGAGACGTTCCGCAACATCCTCAAGTCGCGCGCCAACCCCTCGCACGCCGAGGGCGCGGCCGACGACGCGCTGTGGGTCCGCACCGGTGACTATGGCACCTTCTACAAGGGCAACCTGTACATCACCGGCCGGATCAAGGACCTGGTGATCATCGACGGCCGCAACCACTACCCGCAGGACCTCGAGTACTCCGCGCAGGAGGCCAACAAGGCGCTGCGGACCGGGTATGTCGCGGCCTTCTCGGTGCCGGCCAACCAGCTGCCCCAGGAGGTGTTCGACAACCCGCACGCCGGGGTGAAGTACGACCCCGAGGACACCTCCGAGCAGCTCGTCATCGTCGCCGAGCGCGCGGCCGGGGCGCACAAGCTCGACTACCAGCCGATCGCCGACGACATCCGCGCCGCGATCGCCGTGCGCCACGGCGTGACCGTCCGCGACCTGCTGCTGGTGCAGGCCGGATTGATCCCGCGCACCTCTAGCGGCAAGATCGGCCGCCGCGCCTGCCGCACCGCCTACCTCGACGGCAGTCTGCGCAGCGGCATCGGCTCCCCGACCGTTTTCGCCACCGGCAACTAATCGACTGTCTACGACCATGGCTGACACAGAATTCGACGTGAACTCACTCCCCGAAGGCTCCGCCGAGGTGACGCGTACCCCCGCGAAGACCGACATGACGATCCCCGAGATGCGGCAGTGGCTGCGCAACTACGTGGCGAAGTGCACCGGGCAGTCGCCCGACGCCATCGACGAGTCGGTGCCCATGGTGGAACTCGGGATGTCGTCCCGAGACGCGGTGGCGATGGCCGCCGACATCGAGGACATGACCGGCGTCACCCTGTCGGTCGCGGTCGCCTTCCAGCACCCGACCATCGAGTCGCTGGCGACCCGGATCATCGAGGGCGAGCCCGAGCCCGACACCACGGGCGACGACAACACGGACTGGACCCGCACCGGCCCCGCCGAGCGCGTCGACATCGCGATCGTCGGCCTGTCGACCCGGCTGCCCGGGGACATGAACACCCCGGACGAAACCTGGCAGGCGCTGATCGAGGGCCGCGACGCCATCACCGACCTGCCCGAGGGCCGTTGGTCGGAATTCCTCGAAGAGCCGCGGCTGGCCGAGCGAGTCGCGAAGGCCCGCACCCGCGGCGGCTATCTGAAGGACATCAAGGGCTTCGACTCCGAGTTCTTCGCCGTCGCGAAGACCGAGGCCGACAACATCGACCCGCAGCAGCGGATGGCGTTGGAGTTGACCTGGGAGGCGCTGGAGCACGCCCGCATCCCGGCGTCCAGCCTGCGCGGCAAACCCGTCGGCGTTTACGTCGGCGTCTCGAACCACGACTACGGATTCCTGGCGATCTCGGACCCCACCGTCGCGCACCCCTACGCGATCACCGGCAACGCGATGTCGGTCATCGCCAACCGGGTGTCGTACTTCTACGACTTTCGCGGACCCTCGGTCGCGGTCGACACCGCGTGCTCGAGTTCGCTGGTCGCGGTCCACCAGGCCGTGCAGGCGCTGCGCAACGGCGAAGCCGACGTGGCCGTCGCCGGCGGCGTCAACGCGCTGCTGACGCCCGCGGTGACGCTCGGCTTCGACGAGATCGGCGCGGTGCTGTCCCCCGACGGCCGGATCAAGTCGTTCTCCTCGGACGCCGACGGCTACACCCGCTCCGAGGGCGGCGGCATGCTGGTGCTCAAGCGGGTCGACGACGCCCGCCGCGACGGGGACCAGATCCTCGCCGTGATCGCCGGCAGCGCGGTCAACCACGACGGCCGGTCCAACGGCCTGATCGCGCCCAACCAGGACGCGCAGGCGGACGTGCTGCGCCGGGCCTACAAGGACGCCGGGATCGATCCGCGCACCGTCGACTACATCGAGGCGCACGGCACCGGGACCGTCCTGGGCGACCCGATCGAGGCCGAGGCGCTGGGCCGCGTGGTCGGCCGGGGCCGTCCCGCCGATCGGCCGGCGCTGCTGGGCGCGGTGAAAACCAATGTCGGCCACATGGAGTCGGCGGCCGGCGCGGCCAGCTTGGCCAAGGTGGTGCTGGCGCTGCAGCACGACAAGCTGCCGCCGTCGATCAACTTCGCCGGACCGAGCCCCTACATCGACTGGGACGCCACGCACCTGAAGGTGGTCGATCAGCCCACCGACTGGCCGCGCTACGGCGGCTACGCGCTGGCGGGCGTGTCCAGCTTCGGCTTCGGCGGGGCCAACGCGCACGTGGTGGTGCGTGAGGTGCTGCCGCGCGACGTCGTGGAGACGGCCGAGCCGGCAGCGGAACCCGAGGCGAAGGCGGCCCCGGCCGTCGAGGCGCCGAGCTTCGAGGGCCACTCCCTGCGGTTCGACGAATTCGGCGAGATCCTCACCGATGCGCCCTCCGCGGAGGAGGACGACTACGAGCTGCCGGGCGTCACCGAGGAGGCACTGCGCCTCAAGGAAGCGGCGCTGGAAGAACTTGCGGCGCAAGAGGAAGCTGAAGGTCCTGCCAAGCCACTTGTGCCCTTGGCGGTTTCGGCGTTCCTGACGTCGCGCAAGAAGGCGGCCGCCGCCGAGCTGGCGGACTGGCTGGAAAGCCCCGAGGGCCAGGCGTCGT
This sequence comes from Mycobacterium saskatchewanense, assembly GCF_010729105.1. Taxonomy (NCBI): domain Bacteria; kingdom Bacillati; phylum Actinomycetota; class Actinomycetes; order Mycobacteriales; family Mycobacteriaceae; genus Mycobacterium; species Mycobacterium saskatchewanense. The sequence continues at coordinate 3,420,228 of NZ_AP022573.1, read as the reverse complement.
CGCTGGAGTCGGTCGGGCGGTCGCTGTCCCGGCGCAACCACGGCCGGTCCCGCGCGGTGGTGCTCGCCCACGACCACGAGGAGGCCATCAAGGGCCTGCGGGCGGTCGCCGAGGGCAAGCAGCGCCCGGGCGTGTTCAGCGTCGACGGGCCGGTGAGCAACGGGCCGGTGTGGGTGCTGGCCGGATTCGGCGCCCAGCACCGCAAGATGGGCAAGAGCCTGTACCTGCGCAACCCGGTGTTCGCCCAGTGGATCGAGAAGGTCGACGCGCTGATCCAGGACGAGCTGGGCTACTCGGTCCTCGAACTGATCCTCGACGACTCGCAGGACTACGGCATCGAGACCACCCAGGTCACCATCTTCGCGATCCAGGTCGCGCTGGGTGAGCTGCTCAAGCACCACGGCGCCAAGCCGTCCGCGGTGGTCGGGCAGTCGCTGGGCGAGGCCGCGTGCGCCTACTTCGCGGGCGGCCTGTCGCTGCGCGACGCGACCCGGGCCATCTGCTCGCGCTCCCACCTGATGGGCGAGGGCGAGGCGATGCTGTTCGGGGAGTACATCCGGCTGATGGCGCTGGTGGAGTACTCGGCCGACGAGATCAAGACCGTGTTCTCGGACTTCCCCGACCTAGAGGTGTGCGTCTACGCCGCACCCACCCAGACCGTCATCGGCGGCCCGCCCGAACAGGTGGACGCGATCATCGCCCGCGCCGAATCGGAGGGCAAGTTCGCCCGCAAGTTCCAGACCAAGGGCGCCAGCCACACCTCGCAGATGGACCCCCTGCTGGGCGAGCTCGCAGCGGAGCTGCAGGGCATCAAGCCGCTGAGCCCGACCGTGGGCATCTACTCGACCGTGCACGAGGGCAGCTACATCAAGCCCGGCGGTGAGCCGTTCCACGACGTCGACTACTGGAAGAAGGGACTGCGTCACAGCGTCTACTTCACCCAGGGCATCCGCAACGCCGTCGACAGCGGGCACACCACCTTCCTGGAGCTGGCGCCCAACCCCGTGGCGCTGATGCAGGTGGGCCTGACGACGGCCAGCGCCGGTCTGCACGACGCGCAGCTGATCCCGACGCTGGCCCGCAAGCAGGACGAGGTCGAGTCGATGATCTCGACCATGGCGCAGCTCTACGTCTACGGGCACGACCTGGACATCTGGACGCTGTTCACCCGCCCCGACGGGCCGCCGCGACCCGAGGACTACGCAAACATCCCGCCGACCCGGTTCAAGCGCAAAGAGCACTGGCTGGACGTCCACTTCTCGCACGGCAGCAGCTCGGTGCTGATGCCGGGCAACCACGTCGCGCTGCCGGACGGCCGCCACGTGTGGGAGTACAACCCCCGCGGCCTGACGGACCTGCCCGCGCTGGTGAAAGCCGCTGCGGCCGAGGTGATCCCGGACGCGCAGCTGACCGCGTCCGAGCAGCGCGCGGCGCCCGGCCAGGGCGCGCGGCTGGTGACGACGCTGACCCGGCACCCGGGCGGCGCCTCGGTCCAGGTGCACGCGCGCATCGACGAGTCGTTCACCCTCGTGTACGACGCCCTGGTCACCCGCGGCGGGGCGCAGTCGGTGTTGCCGGCGGCGGTCGGCGCGGGCACGGCGATCGCCGCCCCGGCCGGTGTGGGTGCCGACGGCTCGGAGACCGCGCCGGTCGACGAGGCGGGATCCGAGACTCTCGAGGACAGCCTGACCAACCGCTACATGCCGGCCGGCTTCACCAAGTGGTCCCCGGATTCGGGCGAGAGCATCGCCGAGCGGCTCGGCGCGATCGTCGGGGCGGCCATGGGCTACGAGCCGGAGGACCTGCCCTGGGAGGTGCCACTGGTCGAGCTGGGCCTGGACTCGCTCATGGCCGTGCGGATCAAGAACCGCGTCGAATACGACTTCGACCTGCCGCCGATCCAGCTGACTGCGGTCCGCGACGCCAACCTCTACAACGTGGAAGAGCTGATCAAGTACGCGGTCGAGCACCGCGACGAGGTCTCGCAGCTGCACGAGTACCAGCGGACGCAGACGCCCGAGGAGATCGCCCGGGCGCAGGCGGCGCTGGTGAGCGGGGCGACGCTGGCCAACGTCACCGCGCCGGCGCCCGACCCGCAGGGGCCACCTCCCGCTCGCGGGGGAGCTGAGCCGGAAACACAGGCCGAGCCGGCGGCCCCTGCGCCAGCCTCCGAGGTGCCGATCCCGCCTCCGCCGACGAATCCGTCGGGCCCCCCAGCCAACGGCCAGTCCAATGGTCAGCCGAACCTGAAGGGCGCCGCCGAGGCGCTCAACCAGGAGGCGATCGCCAAGGCGCTCAGCTCGGACGTGCCGCCGCGCGACGCGGCCGAGCGCGTCACCTTCGCCACGTGGGCGATCGTCACGGGTAAGTCGCCGGGCGGCATCTTCAACCCGCTGCCCAAGTTGGACGAGGACACGGCCGCCAAGATGGCGCAGCGGCTCGCCGAGCGGGCCGAAGGCCCGATCACCGCCGAGGACGTGCTCACGTCGGAGAACATCGAGGCGCTCGCCGACAAGGTGCGTCAGTACCTCGAGGCCGGCGTGGTCGACGGGTTCGTCCGCACGCTGCGGGCGCGTCCGGAGGGCAGCTCGAAGGTGCCGGTGTTCGTGTTCCACCCGGCCGGCGGGTCGACCGTGGTGTACGAGCCGCTGCTCAACCGCCTGCCGGCCGACACCCCGATGTACGGGTTCGAGCGCGTCGAGGGCTCGATCGAGGAGCGTGCCGAGCAGTACGTGCCGAAGCTGATCGAGATGCAGGGCGACGGGCCCTACATCCTGGCCGGCTGGTCACTGGGCGGCGCGCTGGCCTACGCCTGCGCGATCGGTCTGAAGCGGCTCGGCAAGGACGTCCGGTTCGTCGGGCTGATCGACGCGGTGATGCCCGGAGAGCCGATCCTGAAGACCAAGGAGGAGACCCGCAAGCGCTGGGACCGCTACGCGCGGTTCGCCGAGCGGACCTTCAACGTCACGGTCCCGGAGATCCCCTACGAGCAGCTCGAGGAGCTCGACGACGAGGGGCAGGTCACGTTCGTCCTGGAGGCCATCAAGGCGAGCGGGGTGCAGATCCCGGGTGGGATCATCGAGCACCAGCGGACGTCGTATCTGGACCAGCGGGCGATCGACACCGCGGAGTACCAGTCCTACGACGGTCACGTCACCCTGTACATGGCCGATCGTTACCATGACGATGCGATCACGTTCGAGCCCGCCTACGCCACCCGTAAGCCGGACGGCGGCTGGGGTGAGTACGTGGCCGACCTTGAGGTGGTGCCGATCGGTGGCGAGCACATCCAGGCCATCGACGAGCCCTACATCGCCAAGGTGGGCGCCCACTTGACCGGGGCGCTGAACGAGATCGAGGCAACCGCCGGACGAGTGAGGTAGGCACGTAGTGACGGAAACTCTGCCAGCTTCGGGGGCCGCCCCCGTTCAGCACACCACCGCCGAGAAGCTGGCCGAGCTGCACGCTCGCCTGGAGTTGGCGAAGGAGCCAGGCGGCGAGAAGGCCGCCGCCAAGCGCGACAAGAAGGGCATCCCCAGCGCGCGCGCCCGCGTCCACGCGCTGGTCGACCCGGGCACCTTCCTCGAGATCGGGGCGCTGGCCAAGACTCCCAACGACCCGAACGCGCTCTACGGCGACGGGTGCGTCACCGGGCACGCCATGATCGACGGCCGGCCCGTCGGCGTGTTCTCCCATGACCAGACCGTGTTCCAGGGCACCGTCGGCGAAATGTTCGGCCGCAAGGTGGCCCGGCTAATGGAGTGGTGCGCGATGGTCGGCTGCCCGATCATCGGCATCCAGGACTCGGGCGGCGCCCGGATCCAGGACGCCGTCACCTCGCTGGCGTGGTACGCCGAGCTGGGTCGTCGCCACGAGGCGCTGTCCGGGCTGGTGCCGCAGATCTCCCTCATCTTCGGGAAATGCGCTGGGGGAGCGGTGTATTCGCCGATCCAGGACGACCTGCTCGTCTCGGTGCGCGACCAGGGCTACTTCTTCGTCACCGGGCCCGACGTGATCCGCGAGGTCACCGGCGAGGAGGTCACCCTCGACGAGCTCGGCGGCTCCGACGTGCAGGCTCGGTACGGCAACATCCACCAGGTGGTGGACTCCGAGGCCGAGGCGTTTCAGTACGTGCGGGAATTCCTGTCATTCCTGCCGTCCAACTGCTTCGACAAGGCGCCGATCGTCAACCCCGGGCTGGAACCGGAGATCACCCCGACCGATCTCGAACTCGACGCGATCGTGCCGGACTCCGACAATGCGGCCTACGACATGCACGAGATCCTGCTGCGCATCTTCGACGACGGTGACTTCCTGGACGTCGCCGCACAGCACGGGCCGGCCATCATCACCGGTTACGCCCGGGTCGACGGCCACCCGGTGGGCGTGATCGCCAACCAGCCCATGTACATGTCGGGGGCGATCGACAACGAGGCGTCCGACAAGGCGGCGCGGTTCATCCGGTTCTGCGACGCGTTCAACATTCCGCTGGTCTTCGTGGTGGACACGCCCGGGTTCCTGCCGGGGGCCGAAGAGGAGAAGAGGGGAATCATCAAGCGCGGCGGGCGTTTCCTGTACTCCGTCGTGGAGGCCGACGTGCCGAAGGTCACCATCACCGTGCGTAAGTCCTATGGCGGCGCCTACGCCGTGATGGGCTCCCGGCAGCTGACCGCCGACTTCAACTTCGCGTGGCCCACCGCGCGCATCGCGGTGATCGGCGCCGAAGGCGCCGCGCAGTTGCTGATGAAGCGCTTCCCCGACCCGACCACGCCCGAGGCGCAGAAGATCAAGAAGGACTTCATCGAGGGCTACAACCTCAACATGGCGATCCCGTGGACCGCCGCCGAGCGGGGGTTCATCGACGCGGTCATCGACCCGCACGAGACCCGGCTGCTGATCCGCAAGTCGATGCGCCTGTTGCGTGACAAGCAACTCTGGTGGCGCACGGCCCGCAAGCACGGGCTGATCCCGGTCTAGTTCCACCGCGAGCAGACGCACACTCGTCCAGTTCTTCGGCGTGTCGCGGGCTTTTATGTCTGCTCGCCGGCAAACGTGCCGTCGGCCAACGACTGTGTGCCGAGAACGGTTGCCAGCGCGAGGCGTTCGGCGTCCTCGCTGCCGGGTTCGGCGGTGTAGATCATGATGCGGATGTCGTCGGCGGCGACGATGAGCGTGTCGCAATCGAGGGCGATGCGCCCGACGGCGGGGTGGTCGATCACCTTGTGCCGGCCCGGATCTCCGTGCGGGAGCGGGGGCCCGGATTCCCACAGCTCGGCGAAGCGCGGGCTCCGCGCGGCGAGGTCGCGGGTCAGCTCCTTCAACCGCTGGTCGGCGGGATACCGGGCGGCCGTCAGGCGCAGGTCGGCGACCAATCCCGCCTCGAGTTCGGCCCGCTGTTCGGCGGTGTGAACGGTCCGGGTGCCGGGGCCGATCAGGTTGCGCCACAAACTGTTTCGCTCGTTCCCTCGCCAGGTGGTCGTCGGGCCCATCAGCGCGTCGTACGGCGCATTGGCGATCAGCAGGGTCCAGGTCGCGTCATAGACGGCGACCGGGGTGTGGGCGAGGCGGTCGAGGATGCGCTGCACGCTCGGCGTCACCCGCGAGGACACCACACCGGGTCCGGGGGCGGCACGCCCGGTGAGCCGGAAAAGGAGGTCACGCTCGGTGTCGGATACCCGCAATGCGCGCGCGAGCGCCTCGACGACCTGAATCGACGGCGACGTGGCTCGGCCCTGTTCGAGCCTCGTTAGGTAGTCCACCGAGATCCCGGCCAGGGCGGCAAGCTCTTCGCGGCGCAGGCCCGACGCCCGACGCCGCCCGCCGACCGGGACGCCGACGGCCGTGGGCGCGACGCGATCGCGCCAGCGGCGCACCGTCCGGCCGAACTCCCACGACGTCATCCCCTCACTGTGCGCGATACGCCAGCGGAGGGAAAGGGTTTGTCCTGGTACTGGCAGTCCTACGACAACCGGACGGCTCCCTGAGCCGAAGAAACCGGCCGAAACTGGCTGCCATGAATTCGATCGCATCCGGCACCGTCTTGCTCACCGGGCCGACAGGCGGGTTGGGACGGGCCGCGGCGCTCGCGATGGCCCGTCGCCCTGCGCCCCAACGGCCCGACCTGTTGCTCGTCGGCAGGCCCGGCGACGCGCTCACCGACGTCACCGAAGAGACCCGAGCGGCCGGTGCGACCGCACACGAGATCGGCTGCGACCTGGGCCGCCTGGCCGACGTGCGCAGCGCCGCGGAGGCCGCCAGGGGCCTGTTGACGGCGGGCTCGGTGCGCCCGCTGCGCGGCTTGGTGGCCAACGCAGGGCTCGGCGTCGGGGACGTCCACCAGGCGTCCGAGGACGGGTACGAGTTGACCTTCGCCGTGAATTACCTCGCGCACGCGCAGCTGATCGGCGACCTCCTCGACGCGTTCGACCCTCCCGCCCGCATCGTGCTGCTGGGCTCGAACACCTACCACCAGAACATCTTTCGCCGGATATTGCATGTGCCCCCGGCGCGCTGGACCGATCCGATCGAGCTGGCCCGACCCACAGCAAGCGACGTCCCATCGACGCTCGAACGGTGCGGGATCGCCTATTCCAACTCCAAACTCGCCCTGCTGTACTACGCGCACGAACTGCAGCGCCGCGTCGACGTCGACAATCCGGGCGTATCGGTCACGGTGTTCGAGCCGGGCTTCATGCCGGGCACCGGGCTCAGCAGGGCGCACGGGCCCGGCATGCAACGAGTGGGGCGCATCATCGAGCGAATCCCCGGCGTCTCGTCACCGGCCAGATCCGGTCCGGCGCTCGCTTCCGTCGTCCTCGACGACCGCTGGGCGCACTTGAGAGGCGGCGCCTTCGTCGTCAAAGACCAAGAGCGAGAGGTGAAGTCGTTCGCTCACGACCCGTCCCGCGAGGCTCGGCTGTGGCAGGCCACGGCCGAGTTGCTCGACTCGGCGCGGCGTTAGGCAGCTTGCTACTTGCGCAACGTGAACTGGTTGAGATCGATGTAGCCTTTGCGGAAGAGGTTCGCGCAGCCGGTGAGGTACTTCATGTACATCTCGTAGATCTCTTCGGACTGGATCTCGATCGCCTCGGCTTTGTGCGCCTCGAGACCCGCGGCCCACACGTCCAGGGTCTTGGCGTAATGCCGCTGCAGCGATTGGCGGCGCTTCAGCTTGAACCCGGCCTTCGCCGAGAACCCCTTGACCATGTCGATGGTCGGCAGGAACCCGCCGGGGAAGATCTCGGTTTTCATGAAGTCGCTGAATTCGACTATCGCCGGAGTGAGCGGCAAGCCGGACTGGATGATCTCCTTCTCCGACAGGACGGTGATCGTGTGCAGCAGCATCGTGCCGCCGCTCGGCAATAGCTCATAGGTTCTTTCGAAGAAGGCGTCGTAGCGGTCGTAGCCGACGTGTTCGAACGGGCCGATCGCCACGATCCGGTCCACCGGCTCGTGAAAGCGCTCCCAGCCCTCGAGCAACACCCGCTTGGAACGCGGGCTGTCGGATGCCGCGAACAGCTGCTCGACGTGGGCGACCTGGTTCTTGGACAGCGTGATGCCGACGACGTTGACGTCGTATTTCTCGATGGCTCGCATCATGGCCGCGCCCCAGCCGCAGCCCAGGTCCAGCAACGTCATGCCGGGTTGCAAGCCCAGCTTGCTCAGGGAGAGGTCGATCTTGGCGATCTGCGCCTGTTCCAGAGTCATGTCGTCGCCACCAAGCCAGTAGGCGCACGTGTACATCTGGGTGCGGTCGAGGAACAGCCGAAAGAAGTCGTCAGATAAGTCGTAGTGCGCCTGCACATCCTCGAAATGCGGCGTCAGCTCGTCAGCCATGTGGTGTCGCCTTTCCTCGACCCCGCCCGCGTGGTGTGCGAGGCAGGCCGTCGAGTCGCTCTGCGGCTCTGCGTTGTCGGACTCGCATCACTTTAAGGCGAGAGGACGCGGACCCGCTTCACGGCCTCAGCGACCCGTCGGCCAGCTCGTCGAACCGTTCCAGCGCCTCGTCGGGCTCCGCGTCGATGCCGCGCAGCGGGCCGCGATCGGCGAGGTAGCGGTGCGTGTAGAGCCGGGCGACGAGCGCCTTGCGTTCACCGCCGCCGGTGGCCCGCTCCCAGGCGGCCTGCTCGGTGAGCAGGGCCGCGGCGTAGACGTCGCCCATGAATTGCGCCAGCGGGAACAGCCGCGCCTCGGCCACCTCCCGGTCGAGCTTGCCCCAGGCCGTGATCGCGGCGTCCAGGTCCTCGATGCGGTCGGCCACCAGCCGGGTGGTGCTGTCGTCGTCGGAGACCGACACCGCGTCACGCAGCCGGGCCAGCAGCGTCTCGTGCGCACGCGTCTGCTCGATGCCGCGGCGCACGTCGAGGCACAGGATGTTGTCCGGGCCCTCCCAGATGGTGTTCACCTGAGCGTCTCGCAAAAGCCTTGCCACCGGCCATGTTTCGATGTAGCCGTTGCCGCCGTGGATTTCAATGGCGTCGGACGCCGCGGTGATTCCCAGCCGGCACACCTTGAGCTTGGTGACGGGCACGGCGATGCGCTGCCGCAAGGCGCGCGGTTGCCGATGGTTGGTGGCGCCGGTGCCGTCGAAGACGAGCGCCAGGGCCGCTTCGACGTCGACGATCATCTCGGCGAGCTTGCGCCGCATCAGCGGCTTGTCGATCAGCGCCCCGCCGAACGCCCGGCGCTGCCGCGCGTAGCAGAGCGACTCCACCAGGGCGCGGCGCGCGTTGCCCAGCGCGAAGAGTGCGATGCCCAGGCGCGCGGCGTTGGTCAGCTCCATCATCCGGCCCAGCCCCTTGCCGTCGGACGCGGCGCCCTCCGAGGTCGGCTCACCGGAGAGCAGGAACGCCTCGGCGTCGACGAACTCGACCTCGCCGGATGCCACCGACCGGGTGCCGAGCTTGTCCTTGAGCCGTCGCACCCGGACACCGTTGCGGGACCCGTCGCGCCGGGTGCGGAGCACGAGGAAATTGGCGACACCGCGGCTCGAGTCGGGGGCGCCCTCCGGTTTGGCCAGCACCACGAACGCCTCGCCGGCGCAGTTGGAGGCGAACCACTTGAACCCGTTGAGCAGCCACGCGTCTCCGTGCCGGGTCGCCGTGGTCTCGAGCGCGCCGAGGTCGGAGCCGCCGGTGCGTTCGGTCAGCAGTTGGGCGGTCTCACCCGCCCATTCGCCGGAGGCGAATTTCGCGAGCACATGGTCGCGCACGTCCGCGGGCGCGTACGCGGACACCAGCGACTGCACCATGCCACCGCCGGTGCCGAGCGCGCAGCCCATTCCGATGTCGGCCTGGTCGAGCAGATAGTTCGACGCAAACAAGGTGAGGCCGGAGCTCACCTTGGCGGCCTTGGCGTCGGCCCGCAGCGCGCGCTGGGCGTCCAGCACCGCGCGTTTGGATTGGGTGAACGACGCCGGCATGACGACTTGGCTGATGTCGTGACCCCACCGGTCGTAGCGCTCCAGCCGGGGTGGATTGCGGTCCGTTTCGTCGGCCCACCGCGCCACCGGCCCGCCCATCAGCTCGCCGATGCGAGTGAGATGCCGGTGGGCGAGATCCAGCTCGTCCGGCTCCAGGTAGTAGGCCATGGTGAACTGCAGGCTCGGGTCGGTCAGGTACCAATTGAGACCGGCGGCTCCGGAGTAGTTCTCGGTCTGGTAACGCTGCGACTTTTCCGGAGTGGAGAACGGCAGACGATCCACGGACTCGACGGCGTAGTCGCTCATGGATCGACGGTATACCGTCCCGGGCGTTACGCGGTGGCGCGCAACGGGCGCCTGCGCCGACTCGACGGGGCGCCCGCGCGGCCCCGGACGGCGGCCCGGCGGGCCAGTGCCCGGGGGTCGACGATCAGGACTGCCTTGCCTTCCAGGACGATCCAGCCGCGGCTCGCGAAGTTGCGCAGCGCCCGATTGACGGACGTGCGGTCCGCCCCGACGAGCTGCGCCATCTCGTCCTGGCTGAGCTCGTGAGCGACCCGCAGCGCGTCGCCGTCTGGGACGCCGAACCGCCCGCCCAACAGCAGCAGTTGACGGGCGACCCGGGCGGCCACGTCGCTGGATACCAGCTCGACCAGTTCGTCGTCGGTGTTCCGGAGCCGCCGGGACAACACCTGCAGCAGCTGCTCGGCGATCGTCGGCCGCTCGGTCATCCAGGCCCGCAGCGTGGCCCGGTCCAACCACATCGTGCGCACGTCGGTGATCGCCGTGGCCGTGCAGGTTCGGGGGCCCGCGTCGAAGACCGCCAGTTCGCCGAAGACGTCCGTGGGGCCCATGATCGCCCGCAGGTTGGTGCGGCCGCTGGGGCCGCGCAGGCTGATCTTGACCTTGCCCGCGACGATGATGAACACCCGGTCACCGGGGTCGCCTTCGGCGAAAATCATTTCGCCGGCAGCGAATTCCGCCGGATGAAGCTGTTCGATCAAGGCGGCGGCGGCGGCCGGCTCGACGTGCCGCAAGATCCCCGCCCGGGTCAGGATGTGATCGACGCCGCGACGCTCGGCGTTGGCTGCTGCGCTCAAGGAATCCTCCCGGTCGGTCTCAACGCGCTATGGGCCCGGTGAGGAACACCAGGCGGAAATTGCCGATCTGGACGTCGTCACCGTTGCCCAGCACCGCCGAGTCGACGGGTTCACGGTTGACGTAGGTGCTGTTCAGGCTGCCGAGGTCGACCACGCGGAATTCGCCATTGTCCCTGCGGAATTCGGCATGCCGACGGCTCACGGTGATGTCGTCGAGGAAGATGTCACTCGCGGGATGCCGGCCCGCTGACATGACGGGTCGATCCAACTGGAACTGCGCTCCGGCGTTGGGCCCGCGCTTGACGACCAGAACGCCCAGGCCGCGCGACATCGTCGCCATGTCCTCCACGGCGTCCTCCGCGATCGCCGCCGACAAGTCGAAATCCTCGGCGAACCCGGTGCGCAACGCTGCGCCGAGGTTCGCGGTGCTGTCGTCGCACGGGGGCGTGGGAGCGGGCCTGGGGGCGGGACTCGGAGCAGGAGGTTGTGAGGTCGACATGGATGCCCGATCACGCGGCCCGGGGCAGGTCCGGCGACGCGGTCGCCGCCGTCGTGATTGGCCGGTCGGGCGCGGGGGCCCAACCCACGTAGCTGAGGTAGAGCCCCACGAGCGCGAACAGAGCGCACAGGGACACCCACCAGCCCTTGGGGCCGATCATGCTGGCGGCCACCGAAACGAAGATCTGGGGAAAGGACACGAGCAGTAGGCCGCGCAGCACGATGAGCCAGCCCAGCAGGGACACGATGATCGCGGCCGCACCCCGCCAGTACTGGTGACCGGCGACGATTACAAGTCCGAACAGCAGGATGAACGCACCGGCGACGAACGTCCACATCGAGTTCGCCTCGAACTGCGAGAGGAGTCCCTGCATCTCCGACGCGCGGGCGATGGCGGTGACGTCGACGACCACAAGGAAGGGGCCGAGCACGCGGGAGAACATACGTGTCGCGTGCCGGGTGAGGGGTGAAGCGTCCATTGTCGTGCCTCCGTCTGACACCGGTCGTCATCGACCCCTCTTATCGGACCATTGCGCCGGTCCACCGAGATAGGGACGGAAGTCCCGTCCCGGCTGGGGCGTTTGGCCCCGGGCGGATCGGGGGGCGGGTCGACGAACGGGCAGGCCGAACCGAGGTACGGCGGTGGCAAACGGTCAGCGAATGGCGGTCATACCGGCGCAAGAAACTCCGATGTGTAGTATTCGCCTGGATTTTGGGAATGCGCGTTCGGTCGCTCGATAATCACCCAGACGCCCGTCGTGCCCGGCCGAATCGTGTCCTGAACGGTCGTCGTCCCGCTGCCCGCGCCGTCAGTGTCCAGGCCACCGAAAGCCGTGCCCGGGTCACCGGGGCCGCACGTGGCCGACGCCGGTCGGGGCTCCTGGATGAGGCCGACGTCGAAGTGTGTGCCGGGCTCCGGGGCATCCACCAGGTGAACTTCCGCGGTTGCGGTGGACCCGTTGCGACGGATGATCGCCGAACCCGTGGCGAGCGCCGTACGGGGCACCATTGCCGCCTCGGTGATCAGACTGAAGTCGCATCGATGCAGCTTGTTGTCCAGGACGACCCGGGTGCCGCCCTCGGCGGCCGCGCCGGCGACGCCCCAGGTCGCGGTTGGGATCACCGTCACCGCGAGGACCGCCGAACAGGTTGCTACGCGTGCCGTGAGGGCCGGGTCTGTGCGCATGGGCCACCCCTTGCCTTGACTGTTAACTAGATCACAGTGGCACAGAGATTGACCCGAGCGCGGCGGAAATAAACTTTTTCTGCGGAATTACTCAACTGTCAATAAATAGCCATTTATTAGACTAATGACAAATTACCGGGTCACATCAGTGACAAACGTCGTAATTCGCCTCTCACGGCTTGATCCTCATTTCGCCCGGCGACCACAAGCCGCTGCGCGTCGCCGTGCTCAATTCGAGTTGGGCTGGTTGCGCGTCGGCAATCGTGTCGAACTTGCGCAGCGAACCCCAGTCGCGACCCCAGTCGCGAGACAGGTAGGTCGACATCACGTGCGCGCGTAGCAGCAGGTCGGTGATCCCCAGCAGGCCGCCGTTGACGCCGTCCTCCCAGGTATCGGTGTCCTGCTTCTTCGCGTTGTAGTCGGGCGTGATGCGGAACTTGGGGATCTCGGTGACGCCGTTGGCGTGCAGCATGGGGTGCTGGCATGGGAAGGCCAGGCCGACCGCCCAGTCCATCAGCACCGGAGAAGTGGAGCCGACGTATTCCTGCAGTGAGCGCAGCTCGGGTACCCGGGGCGGGGTCACGGCGATCCAGTCGTCCGGGGTCAGGGACAGATCCTCGGCCACCACCCGAACGGCGGTCGCGTCGGCGGGTATCTGCGAGCGGGCGAAGCGCAGGTTGCGCCACGCCTTCGGCTGCTCGCCGTTGAGGTCATAGGGAACCAGCCGCCCGCCCGGGGCGACGCTTCCGCCCGGGCCGGGCCGGCCGAATTCGAGCACGACGGTCTGTCCGTTGGTGTGCCCGTGCAGCACGCTGTTGCCGGCGATGGTGCCCGCGGCGGTCACCACCAGCAGCGGGTGCCCGTCGTCGGCCTTGGGCAGCTGATACCACGCCGACGTGAGCCTGCTCTGCTGTTGCGCGCCGGTGGTGTAGCTGCCGGCCAGCGGGACCCGGTCGGGGTCGAGGCCGTAGGGCAGCGGCACCAGCGACCCGTTGACGCCGGGCGCCTTCAGCTTGGTCGGCGCGCGCCAGTCGTATGCGTACCAGTCGTAGTCGGTTCCGGGCTGCGGCACCGCCGTCTCCTGCACCGCCTCGGCGACGGTGTGGTCCGGCACGCCGTTGGGCGTGAACCCGACGGGATTGACGCCGCCCAGCGGGCCCAGCGGGCCGTAGCCGCCGGACTCGGGCGGCAGCGGCGTCATGAAGCCGGCGTTGCTGTCGGGTTCGACGAGCACGTCGTCGGCGAGCGCGCAGCCGCCGGAGAATTCCCGCAGGTTGTCCCAGCCGTTGGAGTAGGTGGGGTACTGGCGCACGATTCCGGCGACCATCGACGCGATGAACACCAGCGCCATGAAGCCGGCCGCGAGCGGCACCGGGGCGGCCGTCACCGCCCGCGCCAGCCGGCCCTCGCCGTGGTCGCGGGACACGAAGTGCAGCCAGATCGCCCAGAGCGCGGCGATCGCGAACAGCACGAAGAAGACCGTGCTGACGCTGATGCCGGCGAACCGCGGCATGACGTTGTTGAACGGCACGCCGTAGCTCGACACGTACCACCAGCCGTTGGTGGTGGCGAAGCACAGCGACATCACGAACAGCACCGCCGCCAGGAACGCCATCCGGTTGCGCGACCAGCGCAGCACCTCGTGCGACACCAGCACCGTGGTCAGCGCGGCCATCGCCGCGCCCACCGCCGCGAACAGGCCGAAGTGGTGCACCCATTTGGTCGGGGTGAACATGAGAAAGAACATCGTCGCGAAGATGACGCCCATCAACCGCCACGCCGGCCCGCGCGCCACGCCGGGAACCCGCTTGCGGCGCAACATGATGAACAGCGCCGTGAACAGGCAGAGGGCGGTGATCAGGAAGCCGAACCGGCGCGACAGCGAGCCGTCGACGGTCGGCAGGATCAGGTAGTAGTAGCGCAGGTTCTCGGTGTACCAGGCCTGGCTGGGGCCGATGTCGGTCCGAATCCTGGTGGCTTCCATCACCGTTGACAGCGTCTGGTCGGCGAAGACCACGGTGAGGATGACGGTTCCCGCGGCGAGCAGCGGCGCCACCAGCGGCCAGGTGCCGACCAGGCGGTGGCGGCGGACCAAGATCCGCAGGATCGGTCGGCCGCCGGCGACCAGCGCGGCCACGGCGATCAGGCCGGTCGGCTGCACTCCCAGGGTGAAGGCGGCGGTGATCACGGCCAGCGCGGCCGGCGTCAGCCGCGAGGCGCACATGGAACGCTCGATTAGCACGTAGGTGATCAGCGAACCCAGCGCGATGATCGGCTCGGGGCGCAGGCCGTTGTTGAACGGCATCCACGCGGTGAGCAGGACCATGCCGGCCGCCCAGTTGGCGGCCGTGCTGCCGGTCACCGCCGGCCCGAGCCGCGGCAGCACCTCACGGGAGAGCAGCAGCCAGCACACCAGCCCGGCGACCAGGTCCGGCAGGCGCATCCACAGGCTGCCGTCGCTGACGTGGGTCATCAGGGCCAGCAGGTTGTAGTACCAGCCGAACGGGTCCTCCGGGCTGCCGAACCAGCGGAAGTAGTTGGACATGTAACCGGCGTGGTCGGCGACCCGGGCCATGCCGAGGATGTAGCCGTCGTCGGAGGAGTTGGCGCCGATGAGGTGCCAGAGCAGGAAGCCGAAGATGACCGCTGCGTCGACCAGGGTGAATTTCTTCCAGCGGGTCGGGATCAGCCGGTGCATGCGGCGGCCGTCCAGCTGGTCCAGCCGCCACAGTGCGACCAGCGCGACGATCGTCGACAGGACCGCGCCCACCATCGCGAGCAGCTTCAGCGTCGTCGGGGTGGTGGAGAACCGCGTGTCGATGGTCGCCGAGAACCGCAGCCCGGCCGGTGCCGGGCCGGTCAGGTCGGTGAACACCCCGACGATCTGCGGGCGCAGGTTGGGGTCGGGGAAGCCGCCGCGCACCGGCCTGCCCGCCGGGTCGTTGAGCCCGACGAAGGTGGCGAAGGTTCCGGCGTGGGTGGAGGTGATCTCGATGCGCTGGCATTCGGGAGATGCGGCCTGCTCCCGGGGGACGCTGGCGATCACCACGTTGCGGTCCGTGACGTCGACACGCTGGCCGTTGACCACGACGAACAGCGCGTTGAGCGCGGCGTCCTTGCCCTTCTTGGGCGCAGTGCTCAGCACGACCCCGCCGTCGGGCGGCAGGCCGCGCACCACCGAGCAGGGCACGGTCGCCGTCACGTCGACCGGCGTCAGCGAGATCAGCGGTGCCGTGACGCTGTTCAGTTGCCCGTTCTGGGGCCAGTTCAGCGACGCGGTGGTCTGCACGACGGGCAGCAGCGGCGTCGCGATCGACAAAACGAAGCCGATCAACCCGGCGATCGTCGCGATCCATCCGGTCAGCCGCACGTCCTGGCGGGGCCCGGAAGGCCGGGCCTTGTCCTCGCGGTCCAGCACGGTCGTGACGCTCATGGGAGGGCCCGAATCGGTCCCTGCCGGCTCCAGCCGGGCACTGTGATCACACCCTGTTCGATAGCGGCCTCCGGCGCCTGGTCGGCCGGCACCAGTCGGTAGTACTGCTCGATCGATCCCCAGTCGCGATACCAGTCGCCCCGAAGGTACGTGGCGATCGTCGACGTGCGCAGCAGCGCCTGGGTAATCAGGAACGGGCCGCCCGTCTCGCTGGCCTGCCACCCGTTCGACGACGCCGCCGTCTGCTTGTGATCGGGCAGGATGCGGTATTGCGGAAGCTCGGCGACACCGAGGTGTTCGGTGTACGGGCGCTGGCACGGGAAGTCCGCGGCCGTCGCGATGTCCATCAGCACCGGGGTCTGCGATCCGATCAGCCGCTGCAGCGTCTGCAGTATCGGCACGCGCGGCGGAGTGAACGCGAACCACTGCTCGGAGCTGAGGTTCGGGTCATAGGCGACGATGCGCGCCACATTGGCCTCCGGCGGCGCCCAGGCCAGCGGGAACCGCAGATTGCGCCACGCCGGCTGCGGCCCGATGTCGATCGGCTGCACCTCCCCCAACGGTTGGGTGGTGCCGTCGGGTCGGGCCAAGTCGCGGTGGCCCCACTGCAGTTTCAGCGACTGCCCGTAGGTGAAGGTGCCGTCCTCCTTGTACGACCAGATCGCGCCCGCCGCGGAGACCACGACCAGCGGCCGGTCGCCGGTGCGGGGTGGCAGCTGGTACCACGCCGAGGTCGCGGTGGCGGCCAGGGAGTTCTCGCCGTAGCTGCCCATCACCGGGGTGCGGGCCGGGTCGAGCCCGAAGGGCAGCGCCGCGCGCGACCCGTTCACCCCGGCCGGTCCCCTTCCGCCGGCCGTGCCCGCGGAGTCGCTCATGGCCGCGTTCGGCTTGTTGGGCGACGCGTCGGAGTTCACCACGCCCGGTTTGGTCACCACCGGGTCGGACCTCAGGTCGGCGCCGACCCCGTCGGGCTTGAAGCCCACGGGGTTGATCCCCCCGAGCGGGCCCGCGGGCCCGAACTGCTGCCCGGGGACAGGCTCCAGCAGTCCGGCGTTGGGATCGGGTTCGGTGAGCACGTCATCGGCCATGGCGCAGCTGGTGTTCGAGAGGCCGGACGCGATCGCGGCCAGGTTGGCCTTGCCGGTGGTGTAGAGCGGGTAGCGGAAGACGACGCCCTTGGCCAGCGAGCCCACCTCGCCCAGGACCATGATCGTCGCGACGACGAGCAGCGGGGTGGACGCCAGCACGCGGTTGCGTCGGTTGTCCTTGACCTCGGTGTGGCCGGCGTAGTCCATCCGGAAGTGGTACCAGGCGGCCAGCAGCCCGGTGAGGATCGACAGGGCGAGGAACATCGTCGTCACCGGGTGGCTGGCGATGACGGGCTGGATGTCGTACCACGGCACCCCGTAGTTGTTCACCCCGAACCAGCCGTTGATCCCCGACGTCGCCCACGCCAGCACGAACAGCAGCGCCGTGACGTACAACGTGAGGTTGCGGCGGCTGTGCAGGCCGATGCGAGCGAAGGCGAATGCCATGACCGCGCCGAGGGCGCCCGCGACGCCGGCGAACGCGCCGAATTGCACGGCCCACTTTGTCGGGGTGAAGTTCAGCAGCAGCAGCCCGACGGCGGTGGTGCCGATCAGCCGCCACGTCGGGCCGCTCGCCAGGCCGGGGACCCGGCCGCGGCGCAGCAGGACCACGAGCGCCCCGAACAGGCACAGCAGCATGATCAGCACCGCGAATCGCCGCGCCATCGATCCCTCGGCGTTGCTCTCCACGGTCAGGAAGTAGTAGCGCAGGAAGTCCTGGTACCAGGCGATCGTCGGGCCGACCTTGTACTTGATGCGTGCCGACTCGGCGACTGTTGCCAGCGTCTGGCTCCGGAACACGACCACGGTGATCAGGGACAGCGCGGCGGCGAGCACCGCCAGCGGTGCCAGCAGGCCATCGGTGTCCTCGCGCCGGCGGATGGTGCGCGCGATGGCGCGGGCCCCGGTCAACAGCGCCGCCACCGCGATCAGTCCCTGGGGTGCGAGCGTCGCGGTGAGCGTCGCGACCACGATCGCGACCGCGGCGGACGCCAGCCGGCCCAGCGCGATCGCACGTTCCACCAGCGCCCAGGTCGCCAGCACGCCGAGCGCGATCAGCGGCTCGGGCCGCAGGCCGTTGTTGAACGGCAGCCAGGCCGCCACGAACACCGCGCCCGCCGTCAGGATGGCCATCCGGTTGGCACCGAGGCCGCCGCGGCCGGGGCCCAACCGGCGCAGCGCCCAGTGGCTGAGGATCAGCCAGCAGCCGATGCCGGCCAGGGTGGCGGGCAGCCGCATCCACACGCCGGCGGTGCTCACTGTCGCCAGCTTGGAGAGCGCGCCGAGGTACCAGTCGAACGGCGCGTCTGTCGTCCCGAAGTACCGGTAGGCGTCGACGATGTAGCCGGCCTTGGGCGCGATTCGCGCGATGGTCAGGTTGTATCCGTCGTCCGACGAGGTGGCGCCGATGACGTGCCAGACCAGCAGCGTCGCGATCACGGCGGCGTCGGCCAGCCAGGTCGCGATCCCGACGCGCCGGTGTCCACCGGTGCGATAGCGGGAGAGCCAGGCGATGGGGGACCGCCAGTTGATCAGCGTGTCGATGCCGCGGCTGCGCCGGTCCAGGGTGGCCAGCGCGATGATCGCCGTGAGGACCGACAGCGCGCCCGCGACCATCACCAGCTTTTTGAGCGTTGTCGGCGCCGTGATGAATCGGGTGTCGATGTCCACGCGGGCCGAGAGCCCGGGCTGAGCCGGCACCTTCAGGTCGGTGAAGATGCCCCCCACCTGTGGTTTCTTCTCCGGCGAGAGCCGCCCGGAGGCCCCCGGCATGCCCACGAAGTCGGCGCCTGCCCCACCGGCGTCGGCCCAGGCGTGCAGCACGCTGCAGGCCCCCGCCGCGACCGCCGGGCGCTGGGCCACGGCGGCGACGGAATCCCGGAACGCGACGACGATCACGTCCTTATCGGCCCGCACGAAGAGCCCGTTCTTGCCGGTGTCCACCCCGCCGGCCGGCAGGGTCGAGACCACCAGGCCGCCGTCCGGCGGCAGCGTGGCCATGGCCGAGCACGGGATGGAGACGTCGAGCGCGCGCGGCGCACCGGACACCAGCGGCGCGGTGACCTCGGTGACGTTGCCGTCGGCCGTGCCCTGCGGCCACAGCACGATGGCCGTCGTCTGCCGGACCGGAAGCAACGGGACGATCACGCACAGCGCCAGGCCCACCAGGCCCGCGACGACGGCGATCAACCGGGGAATCCGCTGCGATCGCTCTTTACCGTCGTGGGGCACGAGGCTCGATGGTAAGGGAAGGGGCTTAGCGCGGTGAGGACGCAGGGCCGCGAAGCGGCCTGCGGACGAGCGGCCACCTGCTCACTCGATCCCTAGGTCTTGCGCAGCGGCGCCGGATTCCACAGCCCGCTGCGCGTCGTCGTCCCGAGCTGAAGCTGGGCGGGCTGGGCGCTCGGGTAATAGGGTGTCAGCCGCTGCAGGCCGCCCCAGTCCCGCGACCAGTCGTCCTTGAGATAGGTCGCCACCGTCGTCGCCTTCACCAGCAGTTCGGTGACGCCTAGCGGGCCGCCGCCATTGTTGTCCATCACCGGGGAGTTCGCCTCGGCGCCAAACCGGTCGGGCAGGATGCGCCATTTCGGGGTCTCGTCGACGCCGTTCTGATGGCCGAACGGCCGCTGGCAGGGGAACGCCAGCCCGACCAGCCAGTCCAGGAATACCGGATCGGCCGAACCCACCACATCCTGCAGGGTCCGCAACTGGGGTATCCGGGGCGGCGTCAGCGCGATCCAGTGCTGCGGCGCCAGATCCTCGTCGTCAGCGACCAGTCGGACCTGCGTGGCGTCGGCGGGAATCGCCGACAGCGGCAACCGCAGGTTGCGCCAGGCGGGGGATGCCCCAACATCGAAGAACTGGAACGACCCGCCGGGGTGTCCGGCGGCCGCTTCGTCGTCGGTGGCCCACTGCAACTGGACTTCCCGGGGGTCGAAGCGACCCGCGGCGCTCACCACCAGCAGGGGGCCCGCCGTGTCCCGCGGCGGGAGCCGGTACCAGCCGGACCGCAGCCGCGCGGGCAGCTGGATGCCGGCCTGCCAGCTGCCCAGCACCGGCGTGCGGGCCGGGTCCAGGTAGTAGGGCAGCTGGGCGCGGGAGCCGTTGAGGCCCGGCGCGGGGTTGGTGCCGCCCTCGGTGCCCGCCTCGCTGTTGGTGATCAGGCCGTCGTCGCTGACGAAGCTGCGGTCACCCGGGCGCTCCATCACCGGGTCGGCGCGGACGTCCGCCGGAATCCCGTTGGGCGTGAACGCTTCCGACAACCCGGCGCCCAGCGCCTCGGCCGGCGGACCGGTCACCGGCGCGAGCATGCCGGCGTTGGGATCCTGCTCGACCATGACGTCCTCGGCCAGCCCGCACGTCCTGCCGGTGAGCGCCTCCAGGTTCGACCGGCCCACCGACCACGCCGGATACTGTTCGGTCATCGCCAGGGTCAGCGACAGCACCTCGAAGATCACCAGCACCCACGCGGCAATCGCCAAGGGAGACTGGACGATTCGCGCCAATTGCGCTCCGCGCGGGGTGTGTGGTGGATGGTTGTCGGTGGCGACGAAGTGGAACCAGGCGGCCAGCAGCAGCACCAACAGCGTCAGGCCGAGCAGCATGGTGGCGAAGCCGTAGTGCCACTGCGGGAACGCATTCGACCACGGCACACCGAAATTGGAGACGTACCACCAGCCGTTGACGCTGGCGAACGACAACGCCATGAGGAAGAGCACCGCGGCGGCGAAGACGGTGCGGTTGCGGCGCGAGCGCATGGCCCCGGCGGTCACCGCGACCGCGGCCAGCGCGCCCAGCGACCCGGCCAGGCCCGCGAACACGCCGAAATGGTGTGTCCACTTGGTGGGGGTGAACATCATCGCCAGGAACGAGATGATCGTGATGCCGACGATGCGGCGGCTCGGCCCGGTCGCCGTGCCCGGAATCCGGCCCTTGCGCAGCGACATCGCTACCGTGATTCCCAGCGCGAGCAGCAGCGCCAGCACGGCGAAGCGGCGCGCGACCGACCCGTCGGGGCTGGCCATGAACAGCCGCTCGTAGCGGATGTGCTCGTCGAACCAGCTCAGGCTCGGGCCGACGGCCCGCTTGAGGGCGGTGGCCTGCAGTTCCCCGGCCAGGGTCTGGTCGCGGAAGATGAGGATGACGGTGACGGTGGCCGCGGCGAGCAGCGGCGCCAGCAGCGGAAGCGCACCGAATTGTCTGATCCTGCGGTGCAGGATGGTGCGCAACGGACCGATCGCCACCAGCAGCGCCCCGATCGAGGCGATGCCCGTCGGGCCGGAGAACAGGGTCAGCGCGCCGATGATGCAGGCGCTCGCCACCGGCAGCAGCCTGCTGGTGGCCACCGCTCGCTCCACCGAGCACCAGGTCAGCAGGATGCCGAGCGCGATGATCGGCTCGGGCCGCAGCCCGTTGTCCAGCGGCAGCCAGACGGCCAGGAACATGCCCGCGGCGGTCCACGCGGCGGCCCGGTTCGTCTTGACGGCGTGGCCGAGTCGGGGGATCACCTCGCGGCTGATCACCCACCAGCACGTCAGCGCCATGACCAGGGTGGGCAACCGCATCCAGATGCTGGTGGTGGTGACGTGCGCCCACAGCGCCAGCAGGTCGTAGTACCAGCCGAACGGCGCCTCGGGGGTGCCGAACCAGCGGTAGTAGTTGGCCATGTAGCCGGCGTGCTCGGACACCCGGGCCATGGTCAGGATGTAGCCGTCGTCGGAGGTGTTGGCGCCGACGAAATGCCACCACCCGAGCACGGCGATTACCAGGGCGTCCAGCGCGCCGACCGACCACCAGCGCGGCGGCAGGAAGCGCCGGTGCCGGATGCCGTCGGCGCGGTCCAGGACGTGCAGCGCGACCAGCGCGGTGGCGGTCAGCACCACCCCGAGGATCATCGCCGCCATCTTCAGCGTGGTGGGGCTGCTGCTGTAGCGGGTGTCGACGGTCGCCGAGAAGCTCAGGCCCGGCGGCGCGGGTCCGCTCAGGTCGGTGAACACGCCGACGATCTGCGGGCGGAAGTCGTAGCCGCTCTTCTCGCCGCGCAGCGGCGAGCCCGGGTGCTCGGCGTTGGGCCCCTGGGTTAGGCCGACGAATTCGGCGGTGACGCGGTCGGCGTGCGCGGTGAACGTCAGCCGCTGGCAGGCCGGGCTGAGGACCTGGCTGATCGGGGCGGTCACCACCGGCACGTTGCGCACCACCAGCACCAGGTCGTCGTTGGCGCGCAGGATCAGCAGGCCACGGTCGACGGCCTTGGGGGCCTGCTTGGGGACCGTCGAGAGCAGGACCGTCCTGCCGCCGTTCTGCGGCCCGGACAGCCCGGCGGCGGCCTGGCACGGCACGGTGATGTTCAAATCGGTTGCCACGTAGCCGATCAGCGGGGCATCGACGCTTCCGAAAACGCCGTTCTGCGGCCAGTTGAGCTTGGCCGTGGTCTGGTTGACCGGCAGCAGCGGGGTGGCGATCGCCAGCAGTGCCCCCAGCAGACCGGCAACGGTGGCGACCAGCCGGGCGATCCGGTAATTGCCTCCCGTGCCGTTCACGGAGGTAGATGGTAGTTCTTCGGCCGTCTTCGGCCCCGTTTCAGGCGACGTCTCGGTACTCATCAGCTGTCACGTCCCAGGCTTACGAATGGCCAGCATAAACGGGCCGATGCTCTGCACGACGAAGCGTGGGTCGGCGAACAGCGCGGCCCGCAGGTCGACCGTGTAGCGGCGCACGTTCGGCTGGTTGGGATAGACGTCCTGAGCCAGCCGCAGCGTGTAGTTGTTGTTCGCCCCCTGACGCATGAGGAACACCGTCGGCGGCGGCCACGGGCAGGCGTCGAGCGCGTGGATGAGTTGGTCGGCCGTCTTGAGCGTCGACCACTTCTCGATCTGCGCGGCCCGCAGGTCGAACTGGGCCAGCGGGTTGGCGTAATGCGAGGTCAGCCCCTGGAACCCCCAGTACGGGTAGTACGACAGGAAGCTGTAGTCGGCCGTCATCACCACCGTCTTGTCGCGGGGCCTGTCCGTCACGCGCACGATCGCCGAGTCGATGTCGGCGTAGAACTTCTCCGAACTCGGCGGCCGGCGGTCACCGCGCTGGCCGTGGCCGTCGGTGTCGGTATAGGCGATGGTGAGGTCCGGCCGCAGCACGTCGGGGATGTCTTGGCTGAATGCGATGGCGGCGGCCAGGCCGGTCGCGCCGGCCACCGGGACGACCGCCCGGCCGCGCGCGGCCAGCGCCCGGGTGGCCTCCACGAACCCGAACGCCCCGGCGGCGACGAGCAGCACGGTCAGCGTCGGCTGCAGCCGGAACGACAACAGGGTGGTCCGCGCCAGCGTGGTCAGCATCGACAGCAGTGACCACAGATAGACGGCCAGCACGCCGACGGCCAGGGCGCCCGCCCGCACCGACGATCCGGCGCGGATGACCAGCCACAGGGCACCGATCAGGCAGATCGCGCCGAGCAGCGAGAACTGCAGCATAGGGAACGTCAGCTCGGCGCCGTCGGCGGGCAGGTAGTGAAAGGCGCTGCCGCTGTTGCTGACCGGGTTGCGCGCCGCCCGCAGGAGGAACGGCAGCCAGGTGGTGCTCGCGATCGCCGCCGCGATGACGGCGATGACTCCCAACCGGCGCAGGGGATCGAGCGCGCTCCGGAAGCCGCTTCGCCGCCACCGCGTCCCGGCCAGCAGGAGCGTCATCAGCGTCATCGTGAACCCGCTGAAGGCGACCAGCAGCGAGTACCAGGTGGCGGCCCAGCCCAGGAAGAGACCGGCGGCCACGACCGCCGCCCACCCGCCCCTGCGCTCGGGCCCCCCGGCCCGCAGGCCCGACCACGTCAGCACCAGCACCGGCGGCAACAGCACCGTGATCATCGCCGCGTACGGCTCGGGCGAGCCGTAGGCCAGCGTCGCCGCCGCGGTCGCGGTCGTGACGATCAGCGCGTACTCGAAGCGGATCATCCGCCACCACAGCACCAGCGCGACCGCCGCGCCGATGGCGATCGACGTGATGGCCCACGGCTTGTAGACCTCCCAGGCCGGCGTTCCGGTCAGCGCGGCGACCCGGCCACCGATCCAGAACCAGCCCGGCGGGTAGAACGGCGGCAGCCCGAGATAGGTCATGTCGCGCAGCTGGGGGCTGTCGGCCAGCCGCGTGAGGTATTCCGTGCGGAACTGCTGGTCGACGGAGATACCGAACAGGTACAGCTTGGTGGCCCCCAGCGGCATGCCCAGGGTCACGACGGTGAATGCCGACACGAACACCAGCCCGGCCAGCCGGGCCGGCCAGCGGAGCCGGCCCGAGCGCCACGCCCACCCCGCGGCGACCAGCCCGGCCAGGCAGGCCACCTGGCCGACGGTCGTCAGCGCGTGCAGTTGGTTCGACGACGGGTACGCCGGCCACTGCACGCGAGAGATGGCGATCAGCGACACCACCGCGACGACGACGGACACCGCGACCGCAAGCAGCACCTGGCCGAGGGTGGCCAGCGCGTTCCGCATGCTCAGATTGGCAGCCGACGGAAGATGCTCCGCGGGACGTGCCGCAACACCATCATCACGTAGCGGAATGCTGCTGGTGCCCAAACCAATTCCTTACCCTTGGCCGCCGCGGTCACCGCGAGGTTGGCGACGTACTCCTTGTCGACGGTCAGCGGGGCTTCTTTCACGTGGGCGCTCATCCGGGTGCGCACCTGGCCGGGTCGGATCACCAGCACGCGAACCCCGTACTCACGCAACGCCTCTCCCAACCCGAGGTAGAAGCCGTCCAGGCCGGCTTTGGTGGAGCCGTAGACGAAGTTGGACCGCCGCACCCGCTCACCGGCCACCGTGCTCATCGCGATGATCTGCCCGAACCCCTGGGCGCGCATTTTCTCGCCCAGCAGTACGCCCACCGAAACCGCCGCGGTGTAATTGATTTCGGCGGCCAGCACGGCCTTGCGTTGGTTCTGCCAGAGTTCTTCGGCGTCACCGAGGATGCCGAACGCGACGATGGCGACGTCGACATCGCCGCCCTCAAAGGCCTCCTCGATCATCTTCGGATGGCTGTCGGGATCGGTGGCTTCGAAGTCGATCAGCTGCACCGACCGCGCGCCCGCCGCCTTCATTTGGGCTACGGCGGCGTCGCGGCCCGGGTCGCCGGGCATGGCGGCCAGCACGATCCGTGCGTGCGCGTTCTGCAGATACCGCTCGCAGATGGCGAGCCCGATCTCCGAGGTGCCGCCGAGCAGCAGGATGGTTTGCGGGTTTCCCACGGCGTCTAGAACCATTGGCGCACCATTTAGAGCAACTCCAAGCGTCGGGCCATGTCGGAGGCGAACACCCGCATCGGATCTACCTTGCGGCGCAGGGCGATCCATTCGTCGATGCGCGGGTACATGGCGTGGAAGGTGTCGGCGCTCACCCGGGAATCCTTGGCGGTGTAGACCCGCCCGCCGAACTCGAGCACCCGGCGGTCGAGCTCGTTGAGGAACTCGTTGAGCCGCGCCTTGATCGGGAAGTCGACACACACGTTCCAACCCGGGATCGGAAAGCTGAGCGGCGCCTGGTTCCCCGGGCCGAACAGCTTGAACACGTTGAGAAACGAGTAGTGCCCTGACTTCTGGATATCGCGGATGATGCCCTTGAATTCCTCGACGGCGGTGGTCGGCACCACGAACTGGTACTGGCCGAAGCCCGACTGACCGTAGGCGCGGTTCCACTCGCCGAACATGTCCAGCGGGTGATAGAACTGCGTCAGGTTCTGCACCTTGCCGCGGTAGGTGCCGGACTTGCGGTACCACAGCTCGCCGATCGGCACGAAGGTGTACTTGTTGGCCAGGCCGTTCGGAATGATGTCGGGGATCGTAAGTAGTTGCGGCGCATCGAATTTCAACGGATTGCGCTGAAGCTTCTTGGGCAGCTGGTCGAGCCGGGCCAGCGAGCCGCGCGATATCGCCGCGCGGCCCAGCTTCGGGGGCGCGCTGATGGCGTCGAACCAGGCCGAGGAATACGTGTAGTTGGCCTCGCTGCCGTCGCTGTGGAAGGCGATGGTTTCGTCGAGGCTCGCCGTAACGTCGCCGTCGGCGATAAAATACGCCGTCTCCGTGGGCGTCATCTCGATGGTCGCCCGCAGGATGATGCCGGTGAGTCCGTTGCCGCCGACCGTGGCCCAGAAGAGCTCGGACTCGTCGCCGGTGGGGGTCAGGTGGTGCACCTGCCCGTCCGCGGTGAGCAGGTCCATGCTGCGCACATGGTTGCCGAAGCTGCCGGCGCTGTGGTGGTTCTTGCCGTGGATGTCGCACGCGATGGCTCCGCCGATGGTGACCTGGCGGGTGCCCGGCAACACCGGGACCCACAAGCCGAACGGTAGGGCGGCCTTCATCAACTGGTCGAGGTTCACGCCCGCGTCCAGATCGGCGAGCCTGGTGTCGGCGTTGATCGAGTGGATGGTGTCCAGCGCGTTCATGTCGATGACCAGGCCGCCGCCGTTCTGCGCGTTGTCGCCGTAGGACCGGCCCAGCCCGCGCGCGATCACACCCCGGCCGCCCGAGTCGGCGGCTTTGGCCACCGCCTTGGCGATGACCTCGGGATCGGGGGTGCGCAGCACGTCGGCCACCGACGGGGCGGTGCGGCCCCACCCGGTCAGCCGGGTGGCGGTGGTGTGCTCGGGGGTGCTCGACATCGTCAAAGAGGGTACCGCCTGCGGACGGCGGGTCAGCGCATGCGGAAGATGACGGCTCGCTGCACGATGAAGTTGATGACCGTGGCGGTGCCCTGGGCGATCACGAACGCGACCGGGATGGCCCACGTCCGGTAGTGCAAAAGCGCAAGGCAGAGGTGGTTGAGGCCGACCTGCACGGCGAAGGTGACGGCGTAGAGGCCCATCACCGCGGCGAACCGGGCGGTGCTCGGCGGCGCCTGGAACGTCCACCGGCGGTTGATCAGGTAGGCGGTGATGGTCCCGACGACGACGCTGATGAATTTGGACAGGTCGACCTGCAGGCCCACCGCCTTATAGAGGGTGACGTAGACGCTGAAGTCGACGATCGCGGCCAGGCCGCCGGTGACCACGAAGCGCCACACCTGCGTCGTCAGGCTCAGCGGTGCGCCCAGTGGTGGGTTGTGCGGCGCGGGGTCGGGCGGCGAGGCAACCATTGCGGGGAGTCTATCGGGGGCGCGGGGCGCCCCACGGGGCGCTAGCCGGGCAGTTTGATCGCGATCAACTCGACCCGGTTCTCGCCCTGTGGCGTCGAGTAGGTGACGGTGTCGCCCGGCTGATGCCCGGCGAGCGCCTGTCCCAGGGGGCTGCGGGCGGTGAGCGTCTCGCCCTCCCGGCCGGCGGCGGTCTCTTCGACGATCGAGATCACCTGCATCGTCACGACCTCGCCGTCGGAGAACCGCAGCGTCACCTCGGTGCCGCCGGGCAGCGACGTCGATTCCTCGGGCGACGGGCCCTCCCGCAGCCGATGGTCGAGTTCGTTGATCCGGTCGGCGAGGACGACCAGTTCGTCGGCGCGCTGGATGGCCTCCGCCGCGTCGCCGTGGTCACCGATCATGCCGCGGTCGTTCTTGACCTCGAGTTCCAGGCGAGCGCGCCGCTGCCTCAGCCGCTCCAGCTCCGCGGCGAGGTTGGCGCGCGCCGCGTCCGCCGCTGATCCGACTTCGTCGCTCACGTCGCTCGACCTTTCGCCCGGTTTTGCCCGAATGGCGTATCAGTGTGACACCGCCACGAGGTGCCCGCCATCCTATTCGTCGAGCCGGGTGGGCACCGGAATGCGCGCCAGGTCCTCGGCGACGACGATGTCTCCGCCGAACGCCTCGGCGGCCTCGTCGTGGAAACGGCGGCTGTCGGTGTAGCGCTGGGAGAAATGGGTCAGTACCAGCCGGCGCACCCCGCACTCGGCGGCCACCCCCGCCGCCTGGCGGGCGGTCAGGTGCCCGTACCGCGCCGCCAGGTCGGCGTCCTCGTCGAGGAAAGTCGCCTCGATCGCCAACAGATCCGCGCCGTCGGCCAGGGCGTAGACGGCGTCGCACAGACGCGTGTCCATGACGAAGGCGAAGCGCTGCCCGCGGCGCGGCGCGGTCACCTCGGACAGGGCGACGGTCCGCCCGCCGGCCTCGACCACGCCGGCGCGCTGCAGTTCGCCGACGGCGGGTCCGGCGATGCCGTGCCGGGCCAGCAACGCGGGCACGAAGCGGCGACCCTCGGGCTCGATCAGGCGATAGCCGAAGGCGTCGACGGAATGGTCGAGCGCCCGGGCCTCCAGCACCCCGAACGCGCCCGACGCGACCGATCCGTCCGCGGCGACGGGGTGCTCCGGGATGTCGGCCAGGTCGTAGAAGATGCTGGCATGGCGCAACCGCGCGAAGAACTCCCGGCCCGACGCCGGAAAGTAGGCGGGTACCGGGCGCGGCATCCCGTCGAGCGACAAGCGCTGCACGATGCCGGGCACGCCAAGGCAGTGGTCGCCGTGGAAATGGGTGAGGCAGAGCCGGGTCACTGCGCTCACCGACACCCCGGCCAACAGCAGCTGTCGCTGCGTGCCCTCGCCCGGATCGAACAGCAGCCCCTCGTCGTCCCAGCGCAGCAGGTAGCCGTTGTGGTTGCGGTGCCGCGTGGGCACCTGGCTGGCGGTGCCGAGCACGATCAGCTCGCGAGGCGACACCCTCAGCGGGTCGGGTGGCCGGAGTCAGAATTCGTGTGGACCGGCGCCGCGTCCTCGTCGTCGTAGTAGTCGAAGCCGCTGCCCCGTAATGCGTCGAAGATGGCCTTGCCCTGAGACACCAGCCCGGTGGCCACCTCGCTGAGCCCCTGGGCGCCGTTGAGCACGGTGAGGTTGGCGTTCGACAGGCCGAGCGCGGCCTTCTCGACGATCTGGGGGAGCTGGTCGATGAGCATCTTGTCCAGGGCGACCCGGTTGTGCGAGGCGGCGGCCTCGGCCTGGATCTTCATCTTCTCCGCGTCGGCGACGGCCATGATGCGGACGCGTTCGGCCTCCGCCTCGGCGGGTTTGATCACCTCGGCGACCAGCTCCTGCTGGCGCAGCTCGGCGGCGCGCTCGGCCAGCTCGGTCTTCATCTCGAGCACCTCGCGCTGGGACTGGGCCTCGGCCAGCGGGCCGGACTGGGCTGCCAGCGCCTGGGCCTTGTCCACCTCGGCCTTGTACTGCGCCTTGACGATCGCGGTCTGACGCGCGAATTCGGCCTGCTTGCGCTGCGACTCCTGTTCGGCTTCCGCCGCGGCCTGGTTCGCCTGGGCCTGGGCGATCTGCGCCATCTGCTGGATGGCCGCGTTGTGGGGAGCCGACATCGCGTCGATGTAGCCGAGCCCGCCGTCGTCGATGGACTGGATCTGCAGGGCGTCGACGGTGAGGCCGATCCGGGCCATCTCCTCCTTGGAGCCGTCGAGCACCTCGGTCGCCAGCTTCTGCCGTTCCCGGATGATCTCCTCCACGGTCATCGAGCCGATGATCGAGCGCAGGTGACCGGCGAAGATCCGCCCGGTCAGCACCGACATCTGGTCCTGCTCGGACAGAAACCGTTGTGCCGCACTGATAATGCTCTCGGTGTCGTTGCCGACCTTGAAGGCGATCACCGCGCGCACGTTGAGGGTGATGCCCTGCTGGGTCACGCACTTCTCGGCGACCTCGGCCTCGCACATGGAGAGCGTGAGGAACCGAACCTTGCGGAAGAACGGCATGATGAAGGCGCCGTGGCCGGTCACGACGCGGAACGGGGCGCTGCCCTTGGCGCGGCCGCCGGCGATGAGCATCGCCTCGTCGGGGGCGGGAACCTTGTAACCGAGCATTTTCGACTCCTTAATGGGTTTCGCTGTTGTATCCCAAGCCTTTTCGGTCGTCAATTCACCGCGGGGCGAGGTGGTCCTGCCATGGCTCGACGACCACGGCGCGGGCGCTCCGGACGTCGACCACGAGCACGGAAGAGCCCCTGGGCAACGGCTCTTCGGACCAGGCCAGGAAGGTCTCCTTGGATCCGCGCACGGTCACCAGCACTTCGCCCGCGCCGCGGTCACCGCGGGTCGCCACGGTCAGCGTCCCGACGCAGCCGATTGCCGAGACATCGCTCACGCTCGCATACTCCTCCTTCGAAGGGCCATGCGCACGTCCCGGCGAGGCGACATATGGGAGCAGTTGGCAGGGGATAGGGTGCTACGGCCGCCGCCACTACACACACCGCGTTGAACGTTCACCACGAAGTCCTGATCGCGGCGGTGTTGGAAAAGGTGCCACATGTGGCGGCGGCGGTTGCCCACCAGACGGCGCTGGCGCCGATGGTCACTGCCGAGCAGGCGGTGAACCGGGTCGAGGAGCACACCGCTGCGCAGATCAACCCGGTGCTGTTGGGGGCGTTCACCCCGCGATCACTGCGCTCGACATGCAGTATCACGGCCACATGCGGCCGTGCAATGCCGCCGCCGGAACGGCCTACGGGGCGGCGTTACGCGCCAGTGCGGCGGCGATCATGGTTCCGTTCCCGCCGGCGGTTGCGGGGGCATCCGCTGCTGCGCCGGCTGTCGCTGCAGTCGGCTGACCGTCGAGTTGTTGCGTGAAATCGCGCCGTTGCGCCGCAACAACTCGACGGTCGGCGGGGACCTATACCCAGTACGCGACCCGGGCGCGGTACTGCCGCATCGCGAAGGCCGCCAGCAGCCACCCGACGACGGTCAGCGCGACGACCACCACCCAGTGCCGCATTTCCTGGTGCGCGCCCAGCAACGGGGCGCGGACGATGTCGAGGTAGTGCAGCAGGGGATTGAGCTCGACGATGCTCGACCAGCGCCCGGCGCCCTGCTGCCGCAGCGTGTCGTCGTTCCAGATGATCGGGGTCATGAAGAACAGCAGCTGCACCACCGAGAACAGCAGCGGGCCGATGTCGCGGTAGCGCGTCGCCAGGATGCCGAAACACAGCGACACCCATATGCAATTGAGCACGATCAGTCCCAGCGCCGGGAGCACCGACAGGTCGGCCCACGACCACGGCTTGGGGAAGATGAACGCGATCACCACGTAGATGACGATGTTGTGCGCGAACAGGATGATCTGCCGCCACACCAACCGGTAGACGTGCACGGAGAGCGGGGTCGGCAGCTGCTTGATCAGGCCCTCGTTGGCGACGAACACGTCGGCGCCCTCGAGGATGGCGGCGTTGATCAGGTTCCAGATGATCAGGCCGAGCGTGACGTAGGGCAGGTGCACGGACAGCTCGAGGTGAAACAGCTTGGAATACAAGCCCCCCATCGCGACGGCCGTGGTGCCCGTCGCGATGGTGATCCAGAACGGGCCCAGCACCGAGCGGCGGTAGCGCTGCTTGATGTCCTGCCAGCCCAGGTGCAGCCACAGCTCGTGCCGGCGAAAGCCGTCGACCAGGTCGGCGCGCGCGCGGGCCAGCGTCTTGGACTGCGCCGCGGCGTCAATGAAGGTCATGGTGCTCCTCCCGCCCCGGGCCTGTCGAAGTGCTCGCGACGCCCCAAGCGCCGCAACCGGATCCACTCCCGCAGGCCCTTGGGGTCGCGCCGGGTCACCAGGAAGAACCAGCCGAACCGCAGCCATTCCTGGGCCACCAGCTTGCGCAGCCCGGGTTGCGCCAGCAGGTAGCCGCGGTTGCGGTAGGTGAAGAACCGCTTGAACGCGTCGTCGGGATACTGCGTGTGCATCCGGCCGCCCAGGATGGGCCGGAACTCGTCGGATCCGCATGGGTGCAGGTAGGCGGTGTCCAGGCAGGTGCCGAACGGCAGGCCGGAGCGCACCAGCCGGCGGTGCATCTCGACCTCGTCGCCGCGAATGAACAGCCGCAGGTCCGGGACGCCGATCGCTTCCAGCGTCGATGCCCGGAACAGCGCGCCGTTGAACAGCGACGCGATACCGCGCAGCAGTTCCTGCCCCTCCTCGGTGCGCAATTCGCTTGCGCGCCTGCGCCATACCAGGCCGCGGCGCAACGGGAATGCCAGCCGCTCGGGGTCGTCCATGTTGCATACCATCGGTGACACCTCGGCCAGGCCGTACTTCTCGGCGCAGGCCAGCAACGTCGCCAGCACATTGGAATCCTGGGGGCGCCCGTCGTCGTCGGCCAGCCACACCCAGTCGGCGCCCAGCGCCAGGGCGTGCAGCATGCCGAGCGCGAAACCGCCTGCGCCGCCGAGATTTCGCCGCGAGGCCAGGTAGGTCGTCGGAATCGGTTGGCCGGCAACGAGGTCCCGGACTCGGTCGTCACCCGACGCCGAGCCATCGTTATCCACGACGATCAGGTGATCGGGCAGGCGGGTCTGCGTGCTCAGCACATCCAGGGACTTGGCCAGCTCGTCGGGGCGTCGATGGGTGACGACGACGGCGCAGACGGTGTCACTCATCCCCGGATGCGCTCTGCGCCATGGGCCGTTCGGCGTCCACCGAGGAGCGGGTCTCGGCCAGCACCTCGTGCACGTGGCGGGCCGCGTCGTCACCCTCGTACGCGCGCACGACCTCTTCGATGCCGCCGGACATGCGGATGACCCCGTGATCGATCCACATCGCGGTGCGGCACAGGCGGGCCAGGAATTCGTTGGAGTGGCTGGCGAAGACAAGGATCCCGGATCGCTCCACCAGGCCCTGCAGCCGGGACTGCGCCTTCTTCAGGAAGTCGGCGTCCACCGCGCCGATGCCCTCGTCGAGCAGCAGGATCTCGGGATCGATGCTGGTGACCACGCCCATCGCCAGCCGCACCCGCATGCCCGTGCTGTAGGTGCGCAGCGGCATCGAGAGGTAGTCACCCAGTTCGGTGAACTCGGCGATCTCGTCGACCTTGGCGAGCATCTGCTTGCGGGTCTGCCCCAGGAACAGGCCGCGGATGATGATGTTCTCGTAGCCGGAGATCTCGGGGTCCATGCCGACTCCAAGGTCGAAGACGGGCGCGACCCGGCCGGTCACCTTCGCCCAACCCCGGGTGGGCTCGTAGATGCCCGAAAGTAGGCGCAGCAGAGTGGATTTACCGGCGCCGTTATGACCGACGAGGCCAACCCGGTCGCCGAGCTCCAGCTTCATGGTGATGTCACGCAACGCCTCGACGACGACCACGTTGGAGCTGTTGCGACCGATCGTGCCGCCCGCCTTGCCCAAAAACGCCTTCTTCAGCGAGCGGGACTTGGCGTCGAAGATGGGAAATTCGACCCAAGCGTCGCGCGTCTCGATATGGGGACCCGACACCGTCAACTACTCACGTCTGCTTACAGGTACTGCCCGTGACCGTGGGCGCCCTGGCCCGGCTTGCCGATTCCGGGCGGGAGCGCGCCCTGGCGCATCTGCTCCAGCTGGGCGCGCGCGGCCATCTGCTGCGCGAACAGCGCGGTTTGGATGCCGTGGAACAGGCCTTCCAACCACCCGACCAGCTGGGCCTGGGCGATGCGCAGCTCGGCGTCCGACGGCGCGGAGCCCTCGTCGAACGGCAGGGTCAGCCGTTCGAGTTCCTCACGCAGTTCCGGCGCCAGGCCTTCCTCCAGCTCACGGATGCTGGTCGCGTGGATCTCGCGCAGCCGGTTGCGGCTGGCCTCGTCGAGCGGTGCGGCGCGCACCTCCTCGAGCAGTTGCTTGATCATGGTGCCGATCCGCATGACCTTCGCCGGCTGTTCCACCAGATCGGTCAGCGAGCGTTCGTCGGAGTCGTCGTCGGCCGCCGTCATGACCCGTGGATCGATGCCACCGATGATCTCGACGCCATCGTCGCCGTCAGCTTGATCGCTGATGCTCACTTCATCACCATCCTGTTGCGGTCCTAGGGGTGGGTCGCCGGCACGTCCGAGTGCCATTCGTAGATCCGGGCCCCACCGTTGTCGTAGATCAGTGCCCACGACTTCGATTTATCCAGTGACATTAGTCCGTCGGGTGTGGCGAA
This sequence comes from Mycobacterium saskatchewanense, assembly GCF_010729105.1. Lineage (NCBI taxonomy): Bacteria > Bacillati > Actinomycetota > Actinomycetes > Mycobacteriales > Mycobacteriaceae > Mycobacterium > Mycobacterium saskatchewanense. The sequence goes on along the minus strand of NZ_AP022573.1, from coordinate 3,386,655 downwards.
CCCTCGGACGTTCGGCGAGCTGGTGAGGATGTACCGGATATTGAGGGCTTTGATCGCCTCCACGACTTTAGGGTCCGAATCGCCCTTGCGCGCCGATGTCCAGAAGATATAGCGGTAGTAGCCCGGCCCGGTCTGCTGCGGGAAGTCGTAATGGGTCCACAGCGGATGCAGGTCGGCCACCGCGTACATCCAGGCGGTGCCGTCGACATTGGAGTCGCCGATCACCGTGTCGCGCGCACCCGGCAGTTTGGCCAGGTAGGCCATGGCCATGAGGTCGCGCTGGTCGATCATGACCTGGTCGTACTTGTCGCCGAACAGCACGATGTGCCGGTAGAGGTAGTGCCGCGCGGTGAGCACGGTGGTCACCACCAGCGCGACGGCCGTGGCCGCGGTCCACACCGGCGCCGGCAACGGCTTGCGCCGGTCGCTGAACCGGCGCGCCGCGGCCACCAGCAGCACAGTCGCGGTGAACAACGCGATCGCCGCCATCGGCGTCAGCAACATCGTCACCACCGCCGTCAGCCGCCGCGGGTCGTTGTAGAAGAACTGGCTGAACTTCTCGATCGCGCGGCCGGCCGGGTTGCGGAACGGCGCCGCGGAGTAAATGGTGGCCACGGTCAGCAGCAGCCAGACCGCCACCGGCCACCAGATCCTCTTGTACAGCAGCAGCGCCATGCCGGCGTAGGACAACACCACCAGGCCGTACTGGATGGGGAAGTCGTTGAGGTGGCGGGTGTGCAGCAGCAGTGTGTCGATCACCCCCTGCTTCGCGCTCTTGAAGCTGGGGAACGCGTGCCCGGCGATGATGTCGGCCTGCCGCAGCACGCCCAGGAACTGCGGCGCCAGGATCAGACCCGTCGGGACCGCGACGGCCGCCAGGGTCAGCGCGTCGGGGACGCGGCCCCGTACCGGATGCAGGAGCGCGTCGAGCAGCCACCATGCCAGCAGGAACAGGATGACGATGAACCCGCCGGTCAGGTGCACCGACAGGACGCCGACCAGCGCCAGCACGGCCGCCGGGATGCGGTCGCGGTGGCGCAGCGTCGACGCGATCAGGACGAACGTGGGGATCGCGACGCCGTACGCGGCCAGGTTGGGCATCGCCGCGACGCCGAACTCCACGTAGGGCACCGAGGTGAACGACGCCGACAGGGCCGCGGCGGTGGCCGACACGCCCGCCGTACGCCACTGGGTGCTGGTCTGCCGCACCAGAAACCAGGTGAGCGCGGCCGCGCTGGAGGGGAACAGCCAGACCGATGCGGCCAGCGAAGTGAGGGTGTAGCCGGTGGTGGGCGCCGCCCCGGTGAGCTGGCAGTAGACCGCGGTGACGGCGTGGAACACCGAGGGGTAGTACAGCGGTTGGTGGGTCTCGACGTTGCGCAGCTCGCCCATGTGGGTGGACGACGCCTGGCCGGTGTCGAGGATGTAGCGGACCTCGTTGGCGTGCCACACGGCGTCCCAGGTGCTGGGCACGGTCTGCCAGTGGGTGAGTCCGCGGTAGCCGGCCCACATGATGAGTGCGGCGCCCAGCAGCACGCCGGTGGCCACCGCGATCGCCGGCCAGCGGCCGACCCCGCGGGCTTCCGCCTCGGTGTCGCGGTAGCGCGCCAACACCAGCTGCAAACCCGTCATCGCGACGCCCACGACGGCGAGCGCGGCGAGCGCGGTCCAACCGTTCCAGGGAATTCCCAGCGCACCGTAGGGAATGATCGCCAGCGCCACCACGCCGTAGGTCAGCGCGGGGCCCACGGCAACGGCGACGGGCCAGGTCAGCTGACTGATTCGCGCGACGATCGTCCCCGGAGCGATGAGCAGAAACAATGCGATCAGCGTTCCGAACCAGAGGCCCACTCGACTAGTATGGCTGGCCGGGTGTCCTGGCTCGGGAGGCCGCGTCTGGCCGGAACGTCGGTGGCACCCGCTACCCGTCGCAATTTCGCGCAAAATGCGGAAGCTCTAAGGTGGCTGGCATGGCTTACGACGTCGCCCGGGTGCGTGGACTGCATCCGTCGCTGGGTGACGGGTGGGTCCACTTCGATGCGCCGGCGGGGATGCTCATCCCCGATTCGGTCGCGACCACCGTGTCGACGGCCTTCCGCCGGTCCGGCCCCAGCACCGTGGGCGCGCACCCGTCGGCGCAGCGCAGCGCCGCCGTCCTGGATGCGGCGCGTGCCGCGGTGGCCGACCTTTTCAACGCCGAACCGGCGGGTGTGGTGCTGGGGGCCGATCGGTCGATCCTGTTGGCGTCGCTGGCCGAGGCGTCGTCCTCGCGGGCGGGGCTGGGCTACGAGGTGGTGGTCAGCCGGCTGGACGACGAGGCGAACATCGCCCCATGGCTGCGGGCCGCGCACCGCTACGGCGCCAAGGTGAAGTGGGCCGAGATCGACATCGAGACGGGCGAGCTGCCGACGTGGCAGTGGGAGGGCCTGATCGGCAAGTCGACCAGGTTGGTCGCCGTGGGTTCTGCCTCCGCGACGCTGGGTACAGTCACCGATCTGCGCGCGATGACCAAGCTCGTGCACGACGTCGGGGGTCTCGTGGTGGTGGACCATTCCGCCGCCGCGCCGTACCGCCTGCTCGACGTCAAGGAGACCGACGCCGACGTGGTGGCGGTGAACGCCCAGGCCTGGGGTGGCCCGCCCATCGGCGCGATCGTGTTCCGCGATCCGGGCCTGCTCAACTCGTTCAGCTCGATCTCGACCGATCCCCACGCCACCGGTCCGGCGCGGCTCGAGCTCGGCGCTCACCAGTACGGTCTGCTCGGGGGCGTGGTCGCCAGCATCGAGTACCTTGCCGCGCTCGACGAGTCCGCCCGCGGCAGCCGGCGCGAACGCCTGTCGGTGTCGATGCAGTCCGCTTCCGTCTACCTGAACCGGATCTTCGACTACCTGATGGCGTCGCTGCGGTCCCTGCCGCTGGTGATGGTGATCGGCCGCCCGGAGGTGCGGATACCGGTGGTCAGCTTTGCCCTGCACGAGGTGCCCGCCGAGCGGGTGGTGCAGCGCCTGGCGGACAACGGGATCCTGGCCGTCTCCAATAAGGGGTCGCGGGCGCTCGAGGTGCTGGGCGTCAACGACATCGGCGGCGCGGTCACCGTCGGACTGGCGCACTACTCGACGATGGCCGAGGTCGACCAGTTGGTCCGCGCGCTCGCCTCGCTGGGCTGAGCGCCGATCCGCCGGCTCGGGATCCGCTCTCGGATCCGCGAGCGTAACCCCACGGCGAAAATCGGGGCCGGAAATCGCAACCTCGTTACGGTCGCGAGCGAAAGCTAGACCGTGAGCACGATCTTTCCGGTCACCTTGCTCGACGTGAGCCGCTCGTGCGCTTCTCCCGCCTGTTGGATCGGCAGGCGCGCGCCGATGATCGGGCGCACCCGCCCCTCGGCGATCATCGGCCACACCGACGCAACGACCGCCTGCACGATCTCGGTCTTGCTGTTCGGCCCGGTCATCGGCCGGGCGCGCAGCGTGGTGCCGATGATGTGGGCCCGCTTGCCGAGAAGCTTGCCGATGTTGAGCTCGCCCTTGATGCCGCCCTGCATGCCGATGATCACGAGCTGCCCGTCGGCGGCCAGGGCGTCGATATTGCGGTCCAGGTAGGCCGCGCCCATGATGTCGAGGATCACGTCGGCGCCGCCCTCCGCGCGCAGCCGCTCGACGAAGTCTTCCTCGCGATAGTTGATGGTGATCTCCGCACCGAGCTCCCGGCAGAACTCGAGCTTCTCCGCCGATCCCGCGGTGACGGCCACGCGGGCGCCCAGCGCGCGCGCCACCTGGATCGCGTGACTCCCGATTCCGCTCGCCCCGCCGTGCAGTAAGAGCAGTTGACCCTTGTCGAGATGGGCGGTCAGCACCAGGTTCGACCAGACCGTGCACGCCACCTCGGGCAGGCCGGCGGCGTCGACGAGGTCGACCCCGTCGGGGACCGGCATCACCTGACCCGCGGGAACGGCGACGTACTCGGCGTATCCACCGCCGGCGAGCAGCGCGCAAACCTCTTGTCCGGCAGACCAATCGTCGACACCCGGTCCGATGTCGGCGACGACACCGGACACCTCCATTCCGATGATGTCGCTGGCGCCCGGCGGCGGCGGATACTTGCCCGCGGCCTGCAGCAGGTCGGCGCGGTTCACCCCGGCGGCGGTGACTTTGATCAGTACCTCACCGGCTCCGGCGGTCGCGTCGGGCACTTCCTGCCAGAGAAGTCGGTCGGAGGATTCGGCGACGATGGCACGCATGCTCGCCACGCTACTAGCCCGTTACCCTTGCAAGCGGTGGCGTGGCAGAGCGGCCTAATGCACTCGCCTTGAAAGCGAGAGACGGCTAACACCGTCCGGGGGTTCAAATCCCTCCGCCACCGCGGAATCAGCCCACCGGCGCGTGCAGCGTCGGCGCGTACCGCAGCACCGCGCCAACTCCGTCGGCCGGGGCGACCCGTTCGTCGGTGCGCACCAGCGCCGCCCCGATGGCCACGGCGAACATCGGCAGCGCCTCGTCGGCCCTCAGCGTCTTGGCGGGCGCGGCGCCCTGCTCGGAGAGCACGTTCTCGTTGGGGGCCACCGTCGTCATGCCCTCGTCGGCGACGACGGTCGCGTCGCCGAGCTCGCCGATGATCAGCGTCTCCACCGCTCCCTGACGCAGTGCGGAGCAGACCGCGTCGAGCCCCTCGGCGGCCAAACCGGATTCCCGTCCGATCTCGGCCGTGAACTTCTGCGCGGCGTCGTCGATGGCCCGCAGCTGGCGTTTGAGGAACTCTGCCTCGATGGCCTGCTCGATCTCGCCAAAATCGTGACCGCTGTGTCGCGCACCGACTTCCAGTGCCACCGCGCGGTCGTGCAACCGTTCGGGCAACGTCGACAGGAAATCGGAGCGCGACCGCACCTCGCCTACCACGAAGATCAACTCGATGCCTTTGTCATCGACCAGCTCGCCGACCCGGTCGGCGACCGCGCGGAGGTTCTTGCGGGCCGCCTCGTCGGTGCGCAGCTGCGGGTCGCCGTACCCGGCGGTCTCGGCCCCCGCCGCGTGGTGCACGGGGAAGCCGCCGCCGTCGACGGTTTCCGAGTACAGCCTGCCGTTGATGTGGGTGGTGAGGTCGGCGCCGCTGTGGTCGACGACCACCAGCACGTAGTCCGGGTGATCGAAGCTCTGCTCGAGAATCGGCACCAGATAAGGCAGTTCGGACACGCGGACTATTCCGGTGGCCGCGGCCCGGGCCAGGTGCTCGTTGATCAGCACGCCGTCGGCGCCCGCGATCACCGCGCGGCCGCTGCGGCCGACCGGCGGCCGCAGGTTCATGATCGCGTCGCCGATGTCCTCGATCACCGCCTGGTCGGCGCCCAGCTTTTCCAGTTCGTTCTCCGCGGCCCGCCACTTGAGCTCGAGTTGCGCCTCGGCGTCGTGGGTGTCGTGCGAGTCGTCGAAGTAGACCGACGCGAAAGGCCCGCGGGCGTCCAACAGCTTGCGAAAGCGTTCAGAATCCATGCCTAACTGGTTGCCCGGGCCGCCGGGGCACAAACCTTGTCCGGATGTGGCGACCCGCTTCGCCCGGCTTCACAGCGCCTGCGATCGCCACTAGTAGCTGCGATCGCCTTCGCTGTTGTCGAAGTAGCGCCATTCGCCGTTCTCCTCGACCTCCATGCGCCAACCGAGTTCGGTGCCCGGCACCGCGCTGTCGGCGAAGTAGGCGTGCGCCTTGTCGGCGCTTTCGATGTCTTTCGTCTCGACGACGTCACCGTTGGGGTTGAGCACTCGGTAGGTAGCCATGACCGCAGTGTTCCCCGCGTGGCGACCGTTAACCGGTCGGAATTTGCGCGGCGATCGTGTCCATCAGTGCGGTGTAGCGCTTGACCTCGGGATCGCGGCCCGGCTTGCCGCTGCTGATCACCCCGGCGGCCAGGCGGCGCTCCGGGTCGGCCCAGATCGCGATGTTGGCCAGTCCGAGGTTGCCGAACGCCTCGGCCGCGTTTCGTCCGAACGGTCCCCAGCGTTTGGTGCCCAGCATGTATCCGGTGCCCCAGCGGGCCGGCTGCAGCCCCACGGCGAAATCGGGCCGCAGCCGCCGGGATTCGGCCACCGCGCCGCGCATCGTCTCGGGCCGCAGCACCTGCACACCGTCGAGTTCGCCACCGCGGCGCCATATTTCGGCGAACCGCGACAGCTCGTTCGCCGTCGAGATGGTGTTCGAGGACGGGACGATGGTGGTGAGGAACATCGGGGTGTTGGTATACGGGATGATCTCGTGCACGGTGCCGCCGATGGCCTTGCGGAAGATTTGGGCGATGGGGGTCGGCAACGGACGGCCGGTGGCGTGACTGGGTGCGACCAACGCGACGTCCTTCTTGTCGACGCCGAAGTTCGTCCATCGGAAACCCAGCGGGTCGAGAACCTCGGTGGCGAGGATCTCGCGGATCTCCTTGCCGGTGGCCGCATAGACGATTTCGCGCATCAGCGGTCCCCAGGTCAGCGCGTGGTAGATGTGCACCAGGCCGGGGCGGTACAGGGGTCGCAGCTCCCCGAGCTTCTGCTGCGCGTAGTCGTGGTCGTCGGCGCGCGCGACGTCCGGCCGGGGCCCGGTGGGGAAGGGCACCCCCGCGCTGTGGGTCAGCACGTGCCGGATCGTGGTGCGGTGCTTGCCGTGGCTGGTGTAGCTGGGGATGTACTCGCAGACGCGGTCGTCCAGGGAGAAGACCCCGCGGTCGACCAGCATGTGTACGACGGTCGCCGTGATGCCCTTGGCCGCCGAGTACACGCAGAAGGGCGTGTCGGTGGTGGCGAGGGTCTTGTCGGCGTCCGGGGGGTCGGTGGGGGCGTTACCCCAGCCGTGGCCGATGGCGCGGTTGAGCACGACGCGTCCGTGCTGCCGGATGCACAGCTGGATGGCGGGATGGAACCCGGCCTGATACCAGTGGCGGGCGGCCTGCCAGATGCGCTCGACCGCAGCGCTGCCGACGCCGGAGTGGTCCTCGTCGCCGATGGTCGTCACGGCGTCCAGGTCGGACGGGACGCGGATTCTGCCGTCGGGGGTCATGTCAGCCACCCCAGCGAGGGTACGTGCCCCTAGTCGCCGGTGAACTGCGGCGGGCGCTTGGCGAACGCCGCCGAAATCCCCTCGGTCAGGTCCTTCGACGGCAGAAACGCCGCGTTCCAGGCGGCGACGTAGCGCAGGCTCTCCGACACCGCCGAGATGCGTTGCTGGTCGAGAACATCCTTGATGCCGTGCACGGTCAGGGGCGGGTTGGCGGCGATCTCGGCGGCGGTGGCGTGGGCCGCGGCCAGGGTGGCCTCGGCGTCGTCGTACACGTCGTTGACCAGGCCGATCTTCTCGGCCCGGCGCGCGTCGATGTCCTTACCGGTCAGGGCGAGCTCCCGCAGGTGGCCGTCGCCCAGGATCAGCGGCAGGCGGGCGAGGCTGCCGACGTCGGCGACGATCGCGAGCTTGACCTCACGTACGGAGAACTTCGCGTCGGCGCTGGCGTAGCGGATGTCGACCGCGGAGATCAGGTCGACGCCGCCGCCGATGCACCAGCCGTGCACCGACGCGATGGTCGGCGTGCGGCAGTCGGCGATGGCGGTGATCGCGTTCTGCATGCGCTTGATCTCGGCGTGGAACTCCGCGCGCGGGCGGGCCAGCGCGTCGCCACCCAGCAGTGGCGCGAAGGCGCCACCCATGGCGGGCACGTCGAGGCCGTAGCTGAAGTTCTTGCCCGAACCCGTGATCACGATCGCCCGCACATCGCGGTCGGCGTCCAGCGCCGCGAACACCTCCGGCATCTCGGACCAGAACGCGGGCCCCATCGCGTTGCCCTTGCCCGGCCCGACCAGCGTCACCTGGGCGACCTGGTCTTTGGTCTCCACTGTGACGGATTCGTATGTATCGCCCATATCGAGACCGTAGCGTGGCGAATATGGCTCCCGATCTGCGACCCGGCCCTCATTCCCCACCGACCGACGAGCTACACGCCGCCGAGGACACGTTGGGGATCCTGCAGCGCGTGCTGCACCCCGTCGCCGCCGACGACTTGTCCAAGCAGACCCCGTGCACCGAGTTCGACGTGGAGCAGCTCACCGCGCACCTATTGAAGTCTATTTCCGGGCTGGGTGGCATGGTTGGCGCGGAGATCCCCGAGCGGGACGAGAACGAATCGGTGGAACGGCAGGTCGTCGCCGCGGCCCGGCCGGTGTTGGACGCGTGGCACCGCCGCGGCCTGGATGGCTCGGTGCCGTTCGGCAAGGGCGAGATGCCCGCCAAGAATGCGTGCGCCATCCTGTCGGTCGAATTCCTGGTGCACGCCTGGGATTACGCGGCGGCCGTGGGCCACGAGCTCGAGGCCCCCGAACCGCTGTCGGAATACGTGCTAGGCCTCGCCCGCCAGGTGATCAGGCCGGAAATCCGCGCCGGCGCCGGTTTCGACGACCCGGTCGACGTGTCCGAGGACGCCGGCGCCCTGGAGCAGCTGGTCGCCTTCACGGGCCGCAACCCGGCCCGGTAGCTGCGCCACCGTGGGTCGCCGCTCGAGTGTGCCGCTGCCGTCACGCTCGGCCGCGAACGCGACCGTGGCGTCACGTTCGGGCGAGTTCAGACCCGCTCGAGGTAGAAGTAGTAGTACCGGCCGTTATCCCGCACGCCCTTGCCGTTCATGATGCCCATGACGGCGTCGTCGTCGACCTTCTTGAAGTGGTCGTGCACGGGCTGGCCGTCGTAGACCATCGTGGCGGTGACTTCGCCGCGGAAGTCCTCCAGCCACAGACTGGCCTCACCCTTGCCCATCTCCACGTTCGAGAACTTGTTGCCCTCGGCGTCCAGGCAGACCAGCGGCTGCGCATCGCGGGCGGACTTGAAGGTCTTGCCGAACCAGCCGACCTTCTCCAGCTGTCCGTTCATCCGGTGGCCGGTGCGGAACTCGCCACCCTTCCACTCGCCGATCATCTCGTCGATGGTCGCCGGTTCCAGCGAGGACCAGAAGTCGTCGAGCTCGCCATCCGCGATCTCGCCGTCGCGCTCCTTGAATTCCGTGAACTTCTTGCGGGCCAGGGTCACGGGTTGCTCCTTCGGGAGATCCAGTCGCAGGCGAATTGCAGCAGGGCGTCGTTCTCGTGCGGCGCGCCGACGGTGACCCGCACCCCGTCGGGGGCGAACGGCCGCACCACGACGCGCGCCTCCGCGGCCCGCTGCACGAAATCCATCGTGCGAGCCCCCAGCGGCAACCACACGAAGTTCGCCTGGGTTGGCGGCAGCGCGTAGCCGGCGTCGCTTAGGGCCGCGACGACGCGGGCGCGCTCGGCGACCAGGGCGTCCGTGCGCGCCAGGAGTTCGTCGGCGGCGTCCAGCGACGCGATGGCCGCCGCCTGGGAGACGCTCGTCACCGAGAACGGCACGTAGACCTTGTCGAGCGCGGTGACGAGGTCGGCGTGCCCGACCGCATAGCCGACCCGCAGTCCCGCCAGCCCGTAGGCCTTCGAAAAGGTGCGCAGCACCACGACATTGCTGTGGGTGCGGGCCAGCCCCAAACTGTCGGGCCGCATGCCGTCGCGGATGTACTCGACGTAGGCCTCGTCGATCGCGACCAGGATGTGCGACGGCACGGCCTCGACGAAGCGGGCCAGCGCCCCGGGATCGACGACGGTGGAGGTCGGATTGTTGGGGTTGCACACGAAGATCAGCCGGGTGCGGTCGGTGATCGCGGCGAACATCGCGTCGAGGTCGTAGGTGTGATCGGTGAGCGGAACCTTGACGGGAGTCGCGCCGGCGGTCTGGACCTGCGGCGGGTACAGCTCGAAGCTGTGCCAACCCATGATCACCTCGTCACCGACTGAGGCGGTGATCTGGACGAGCTGCTGGCACAGGCTGACCGAGCCGCAGCCCACGGCGACATGTTCGGGCCCGAAATCGTGGCCCAGGTGGCCCGCCAGCGCCGCTTTGACCTGGACGCAGCCGTTGTCGGGGTAGCGGTTGATCTCGTCGGTGGCCTTTTCGATGGCGGCGCGGACACTGGGCAACGGCCCGAACACCGTCTCGTTGCTGGCCAGTTTGATCGAGCCCGGCACCGTCTTGCCGGGGACATAGACCGGCAGCCCCTGCAGTTCGGGGCGTAGGCGGGCGGTCACTTCGACAGCATATGTCGGCGCTGTGTACGCTGACCCTCCGGCGGTTTCGGGAGACCGGGAAGGGGTCGGGTACCCTCAAAGGCCGATGGAGGCGTGCCAGAGCGGCCGAATGGGGCTCACTGCTAATGAGTTGTCCCCCTCAAAGGGGACCGGAGGTTCAAATCCTCTCGCCTCCGCTGGGTTCCTTTCGGGGAACACAATTGAACACAGGCGCCCGTAGCTCAACGGATAGAGCATCTGACTACGGATCAGAAGGTTAGGGGTTCGAATCCCTTCGGGCGCGCTTCCGTTTTCTGTGGTCAGCCGTCCGCCGGACGGCGTGTGGTGACTCGAGGGTGACCCGGTTTTTGGTGAGGCCGCAGCGGGTCAACGGCGAACTCGGCGCCCCAGTCGCTTCAATGGTCGGCTGGATGAACGTCCCCCGTTCGACCCCCGCATTGGAATCGGGGCCGCACCGTACCTGCCGGCGGCGCGCAGATGGCCAGCGTACGAGGCCAGGGTGGTTCCTTCGAGGGCAGTCGGCCCCAGCCGGATGATGCTCCTGGGCGCGCCGAGGCAAGCGCTGTACGCCAGCGCGCAAGCAATCGCACGAGGCCCCGCCCATAGTGGTTCTAAGCCACGAGCGCCGTCGGCGCCAGGTGCCCGTGACAAATGGTGTCGAAGGCTGGTGACTTGTGGCCGCTCACACGGCCGATGGCGGATTCGCCTCGAATTGTTGGGCCGCTCAGCGAGTTGCAACGATCAATGCCGCGTTCCCGACGTGAAAGGGGTTGTCTTATGCAGGAGTTTGATGAGGAGTTATTCCGCACCGATACGGCCGCTCTGAAGGTATTCAACGACCAGATCATCGAAGAATTTCGTGCCAGCGACGGAAAAGTCGGGGGTGTCTTCGAGAATCATGGAATATTGTTACTGACGTCTACCGGGGCGAAGTCAGGGAAACCGAGGCTGACCCCTCTCGCATACTTCACGATTGACGGCTCAATGGTCGTGGTGGGTTCGCGCGGCGGAGCGCCGAACCATCCTGACTGGGTGCACAACTTGCGTGCGCATCCCGTTGCGCAAGTCGAAGTGGGTGCCGAGTCGTTCGAGGTGACAGTCCGCGAGTTGCGCGGTGATCGACGTGCAGGGGTTTTCGGCGAGATCAACGCAATAGTACCGAATTTCGACGCGTATCAGGGAAAGACCACCCGGGTGATTCCCCTGTTCGAGTTGCGCCGACGAACCGCTAGCGAATAGGCGATTAGCGCGGTGCGACGGACGGAAGTCCTTCACACGCCGGCATTCACACGCCGGCAAGCGAATCAACTGCGATCGACCATAGCAGGCCTCCGCCGCGCCCTAAAAAGCCCGAGACACTCGTTCGGAACGCGCACACCACGAGATGCCGCGGCGCGGCTATTGATGATGCGGGGGCGCCTCATCGAGCAGCCGGGCTTCGTCCTGCATTTCGCGCACCAAATCTTCATCGGCGAACCGTTCCAGCTCCGCTCGCGTGACTCGGCTGCTCGGGCGGGGATTCGGCGCGGCGGGCGGTCGGGACGAGTGTTCGGTGCTCATGATGCGATTGTCTCAGCTTTTTCAAAACCGTCATGGTGGGCCGGATGCGCACTGGGGCGCAGCGTTCGCCCACCTCAGCTGTTGCTCCAGCGGCCCATCGACGGCTGCATGTCGGGGCAGAAGGTCGCGACGGCGGCGCCCATGATCAGGCCCGCCTGCGTGGGCGTGAATCCCCTGCCGATCACGGATTCGCCGACGTCGTCGAAGGCCGCGCCGCCGCGGGACTGCTGGCAGACCGAATTTCCAAGTTCGACCATCTTCCCGGGGTCGTCGTAGGGGACGTGCGCCTGATTCAACGTCTGGAGGTACGCGGCGACGGAGATGGGGTCGGGATCGGCGCGCGCGGCCGGAGTCAGCCACGCGATCGCGAAAAGTGGGGCCAGGACGGGCGCACACAGGGCCGCGCGAGTCATGTGCACTCCCGTCGAAAGGTCGACAATCCGGCAAGGGCAGCCTAACGGGGAGCCTCACTCCGGGAAGCGGTTTCGGCGGTCCACATCGTCGCCGATCATTCAGACTTCATTGGTTGTGGCCGGCCGTCGGCAGCGATAACCTGCGCCCATGACGATCACACTCAGCACGGCGGGAACATTCGGCGGTGGCGGCGCGGGCGGCGGCCGTCTCGGTGGCGGCGCGGGCGGCGGCCGTCTCGGTGGCGGTGGCGCCGGGGGGCGGTTTGGCGGCGGCGCGGGCGGCGGCCGCTAAGACATCCTCAGCTCGACCGCTGCGGCGGCACGCGCCCTGCCTCAGGTGATGGGACGCGGCGGTTCTTGCTTGGCGGCGCCGACCAGGTCGAGCTGCATCCACGCGACGTCGTGCCAGCGGTCGAGCTTCCATTCGACCCGCCGGTAGAGACCGGCATCGCGGAATCCGAACGACCGGTGGAACCCGTTGCTGGCCTCGTTCGGTTGCGTAATGCCGGCCATCGCCTGTCGATACCCTCGTTCGGCCAGACGGGGGAGCAGCCGTTCGTAGAGGTCGCGGCCCCCGCCGGTGCGGTGCCGGTCGGCCCGGACATACAGCCCGGTCTGGGCCGTCCACCTGAAGGTGGGCAGACGATTGAAAGTCTGCCCGTAGGCGAAGCCGATGACCTCATCGTCGCGTTCGAGCGCGAGCCATTCATGGGTGTCGCGGGCCGCGGCGATGCGTGCGGCCATCTCGGTGACCGTCGGGACTTCCAGTTCCCAGCTGATCGCGGTGTCCAGCACGTAGGGCCGATAGATCGCGAGGCAGGCGGCCGCGTCCTGAGGGGCAGCCGGCCGCACGCGGCTGCTCAGGCCGGCGTCCACTCGTCCCAGAATCCCGAGAAGTCAAGAGCGGCATGCGGAATGTGTGCGGTGCCGATGATCTCGCGGAAATGGTCCTGCCATCCCCACCACAGGCAGATGGGGAAGGGGTACTGGTACCAGCTGAGCTGGTATCCGTCGGGGATGGTCTCGCCCTTGTTCTCGGGTGCGAACACCGCAATCGCCAGCAGGCCGATCACCACCGACGCGGGAAGCTGGATCTTGCCGCTTCGCCACAGGTGCGCGCTTTGCGGCCGGGGACCGTGGGGGGTGAGTTCGAATCCGTTCGGCAGGTCGTCGTCGTGGCCGTGACCGCGCCGGTGGACGCCGAACAGGACGTCGGCGACGTCGGGGCGCCCGTCGGGCAGATCGGACTTGACCGCGACGGGGAAGCGGCTCTGCTCGAAGTCGATGCCGGGCGCCGCCATCATGCGAAAGATGTCCATTGCCTCACGGATCGTGAGCTTGAACCGGCTCGCTACCCCCGACTGGGGGTAGCGCTTCTTGGCGGTGGCGTCGACGGCGTTGCAGGCGTGCGCCAGCGCCGCATCCCACTGCCGCCGTTCCCAGTGATCGAGCGAGCGCCTGACGGAGTCACCGACTTCCACGGAATGGAAGGTTATCCGCCCCGGCGCCGCTACGGGCGTTGTTGGAAAGGCCGGCGCGGCGGCACGGTCACGGTCTGGGTGACCGTGCTGGTCTCGGTGCTCGGCGACACGGTCACCGTGCTCGGCTCGACCGTCGTCGCCGGGGTGTCCGTGCTCGGCGGCGGTACCGTCTCGGTGACGGTCTGAGTCGGCGCTCCGCCGCCCCCGCCACCGCCGCCGTGGTGGCGCGGCGCCTCCGTGGTGGTGGTCGTGGTGGTCACCGGTGCGGTCGTGGTGGGGGCGGTGGTCGTCGTCGCCGCGGGGCTGTGCGACGACCCGGTCGCGAGCTTGACCGCCGCGAACACCACCGCGGCGAGCACTATCGCGCCGATCGCGCCGGCCGCGACGAGCGCCGCGGGACGGCGGTACCACGGCGCAGGTCCCTGTGGCGGTCCCGGCGGCTCGGGCGCGGGGTCGTGATAACCGCCGTAGCGCGCGGCCTGGGTGGGCTCGGAGTAGTAGTCGGGTTCCTCGGGGTAGGGCGGCACGTCAGCAGATCGTAGTGGGTGGTTGCTGGCAACCCGCTGGGCGGCGCCGCCCGTCAGCTCCGTGTCTCGATGAGACCCAGCGCCCGCTCGAAGAGGTGCACCGTTGCCGCGTGAAGTTGGTCCCCGACGGCCTTTTCGGCCTTGCCCGCGCAGGCGCGGGCGAGCGTTCCCTCGATCACGATGCCGAGCTTGAAGCACGCCAGCACCGTGTACCAGGTGATGCTCGACAGGTCTCGGGTGGTGTTGGCGGCGTACCGCTGGAGCAGGTCTTCGGTGCTGGCCAACCCGTCCTGGCCGCCCAGTGCGTGGCTGAAGACGCTGGAGCCGTCGGGTTGTTTCCAGGTGGCCAGCAGCCACCCCAGATCCAGCAGCGGGTCGCCGATCGTGCACATCTCCCAGTCGACGATGGCGACCACTTCGGGCCCGGTGCGGGAGAACATCACGTTGGCGGCGTGGTAGTCACCGTGCATGATGCCGGGCTTCCACGTGGCCGGACGTCGCTCCTCGAGCCAGGTCGCCACCTGCTCGACCCCCGGGATCTGCGGACCCGGGTAGTTCTCGTACTCGCGGTAGGAGTCCAGCTCCGAAAGCCACCGTGGCACTTGGCGTTCCAGGAAACCGTCGGGCTTCCCGAAGTCGGCGAGGCCGACCGCGAGGTGATCGACGGCGCCCAGCCTCGCCAACGCGTCGGCCATCGACAGGCCCATTTGGTATTGGATCTCCGCATCGCCCGCATGCAGCGGCGGCAACCCCTCGCCCGCGTTGAATCCGTCGACCGGTTCCATCAGATAGAACACCGCGTCGCCCAGCACGGTCGGATCCGCGCACGCCGCGATCAGGTGGGGGTGTGGCACGTCCGAATCGGCAAGCGCGGCGAGAACTTTGGTTTCCCTCAGGATGACGCTGTTGGTGCGCGGCCGCAGGTGGCGGGGTCCGCGCCGCAACACGTACGGCCGGCCGGCCCTGGTGAAGCGCAGCATGACGTTCTGGGTTCCACCGGTGACGGTGACGACGTCCTCGAGGGGCCCGTCGCCCAGGCCGTGCTCCGACATCCAACGGGCCACGGCCTCCAGGTCGACGGCGTCCACGTTCAGCTCCCGCTCTGCGACGTGTTCCGGGCCGCGAGGTCATCGAGGTCGCCCGCGACCACCGCGTCGACGTGGTCGAATGCTTCCCGAGGGCCTAACGTCATCGTCGCTCCTTTGCAACCTGTGGACCGTCTGGGAAAAAGCCTAGGCCACGGGCCCGAGGCGCCCCAGACGGTCCGCGGCTGGAAGAATAGTGTGCATAACTTACTTTCTGTCGGGAAGGAACACGGCGATGCCGCGCACGGACAACGATTCCTGGGACATCACTCAAAGCGTCGGGGCCACCGCACTGGGCGTGGCCGCGGCACGCGCTGCGGAGACCGAGAGCGACAACCCGCTGATCAACGACCCGTTCGCGCGCGTCTTCGTCGACGCCGCGGGTGAGGGGATGTGGAGTATTTACGCCGATCCCGCGCTACTGGCCAAGGCGATCGAGCTCGAACCGGAGGTGCAGTCGCGGATCCAACTGATGATCGACTTCATGGCGACCCGGACGGCCTTCTTCGACGAGTTCTTCCTGGGCGCGGCCGAGGCCGGGGTGCGGCAGGTGGTCATCCTGGCGTCGGGGCTGGACGCGCGGACCTGGCGGCTGCCCTGGCCGGACGGCACGGTCGTGTACGAGCTCGACCAGCCCAAGGTGCTGGACTTCAAGGCGCAGACGCTGCGCGACCACGGCGCGCAGCCGGCCGCGCGGCTGGTGAACGTGCCGATCGACCTGCGGCAGGATTGGCCGAAGGCGTTGCAGGAGGCGGGGTTCGACCCGTCCCGGCCGGCGGCCTGGTCGGCGGAAGGGCTGGTGCGCTACCTGCCGGCGCAGGCCCAGGACCTGTTGTTCGAGCGGATCGATTCGCTCAGCGCGGAGGGCAGCTGGCTGGCGTCCAACGTGCCCGGCGCGGGCTTCACCGACCCGGACCTGGTCCGGCGCCAGCGCGAAGACATGCAGCGGATGCGGGCTGCGGCGGCCAAGCTGGTCAACGCCGAGATCACGGACTTCGATGACCTGTGGTATGCCGAGGAGCGCACGCCCGTCGACGTCTGGCTGCGTCAGCACGGTTGGGAGGTGTCCGCGCAGACGTTCCCCGAGCTGATGACGCGTTACTCCCGCGAGATTCCAGCCGGTTCCGAGGATGCCATGCCCCCTACGCTTTTCGTGTCCGCGCAACGACGCGCGGTTTAGGCGGGGATGAAGACGATCCGCTGCTCGGTGGCGGCGTCGCTCCAGGCCGCTTCGACGTCGGACAGCGGCACGGCGCGGACGTCGAGTTCGTAGCCTACGCGGGTGATCTCGTCGACGATGGCGGGTAGTTCGGCCAGGAGATCGCGGGCTGGGACCGACCCCTGTCCGCTTCCGACGATCTGCAGGCGGATGGCGCGCAACGCGGCGGAGGGGATGTCCGCGGAAGCGCCGGCCACCGAGCCGATCTGGATCCAGCTGAGCGGTTTGCCGGGCTCCGAGCGGCGGGCCGCGATGCCGGCCATCGCCTCGGCCGCGGTCGCGCCCCAGAGGTAGTCGATCACGACGTCCACGTCGGCCGCGGCCCGCGCGAGATCGCTTACACCGGTGTCGAGTTGGATCGTCTGGTCCGCGCCGCGCTCGGTGAGGGCGGCGAGCCGCCCGGGATTGCGCCCGGCGCCGATGACGCGGCCCGCGCCGAGCCGCTTGGCGACCTGCACGGCCATGCGCCCCGCACTGCCGGTGGCGCCGAGTACGAGAACCGTGGACCCGGGCTCGAAGTCGATGCGGCGCCGCAGGGCCACCCAGGAGGACATGACGGGGTTCATCGCCGCGGCCACCAGGACTGGGTCGGCGCCATCGGGAAGCACGAAGCTGCGGCGCCGATCGATGACGGTCTGCTCGGCGATGGCGCCCACGGCCGTGTCCGGCAGGACGAAGTAACGCAGGCTCCCGTCGGGAGCGCGACCCACCCCGTCGATGCCCGGGACGAGGGGCAGCTCACCGGTGGAGGTGTAGTGCGAGCCGTCGGCCTGCGAGCGCACCCGCCGATGCAGGCCGGCGGCAACGACGTCGACCAGCATCTCGTCCGGCGATTGTGGTGTGGGGCGAGGAAACTCCCGGTAGGCGGGTGGTTTGTCGAAAGTGGACACGACGGCGGCGTGCATGGCGGCCTCCCAGTTAGGTGGTAATACGAACTAAATTAGATGGGATCACAAACTAATGCAAGGTATGGTCAGTTGCATGAGCGCGGCAGAGAACTTCACCGACAACCTCGTACAGACGTCGTTCGCGGTGACCGCAATCCTGAATCGGGTTGCCTCCGAACACGATCTGTCGTTGACCCAGCTGCGGGTGCTGGGAATACTCCGTGACCGCGAACCCACGATGGCCGAACTCGCTTCGTACCTGGGTTTGGAGCGTTCGACCGTCAGCGGTCTCATCGATCGCGCCGTTGGGCGAGGGCTGGTGCGAAAGACCACCGATGCCGCCGACGGGCGATCGGTGCGTGTCAGCCTTACCGCGGAGGCGCGACGACTCGCCCCCGCGATCATCGCCGAGATCGGTGAGCTCTTGTCACCCATGACCTCGCGGCTCAACCCGGGCGAACAGCAGCGGCTCACCGCGCTGCTGGGCAAGGTGCTGACCGTGTAGTGGGCGCACCGCCGGTGACTCAATTACTGGTCACCGCAACACCACTCGGTACGCATGCGGGCCCCGTCCGGCGTGCGCGACGTACACCGGATCGCCGCATCGATGCCGCACCTCCGGGGTCTGGAGGGCCCGTAGGTCGACTCGATCTACCGGGTGGGCGGAGAGTCGTTCGTGTTCTTGCCCGCAGCCGACGCCGGCGATCCTGGCACCGGCGAACGCTACGCCGACGTGTCATGTCCTGGGTGGAGTCCGAGGGTGGCAAGCCGGCACTCATCCAAGACTCGCAACGCCGTTTTTCACCACCCACCGGTTCGACGGCCACCCATCGGTGCGAGCGAGCCGGCCGGCGGAGGGGCACGACGACGGAATCAGCCGAACTCATCCTCCGGCGCGTGGCTGTCCCGGGCATCGAGGAAGCGGGCCGCGGCGTGGCTCGAGGCGCATCGCTGACCTCGCGAGCGGTGCCGCGCGGTCGGCGTCAACCATGTTTAGACGTGCGTGCAATGGGTAACGCTAGACGCACGAGAAAGAAGTTTCTCGAACACAAATGGAGGTCACCATGCGTGGTCGCGGAGTAATCGGTGCGATTGTCCTGGTGTGGCTGCTCATCGGAGTGTTCGCGGCTTACCAGCGCGATTACTTCAAAGGTGGGTCGACAAGTTGTGTCACAGCGGGAAACATCGCCCTGACCGTGGTCGCCGGCCCCTTGAACTATGCGGGTGTCAATCCAAAAGTCAAGGATTGCCATGTACCACAACCGAGTTCAATGCCCAGTGGCCTAGTCGCCTAAAACCCCTCACCCGAAGGAAGTTCAGATGATTATCTTGGGCGCAGTCCTGCTCATTCTCGGATTCGTGTTTGGAATCCCATTGTTATGGGAGATCGGCGTCGTCGTTCTCGTCATCGGCGCGGTGCTCTGGATCATGGGATCCGTCGGTCGCCCGGTCGCCGGCCGGCGGTACTGGTATTAGGCGCCCGCCAGAGGCATGGAGGATCGCGTGGCTGTCCGGCGGCCACGCGATCTTTCACAGCCGACACATAGCAATGCCATAGCGGCGGCCCAGTCGGCCGCGGATACTGAATAGTGTGACGCAATCCCGGGCCTCGGTAGAGCGCGTTGTCATGTGCCGCGCGGACGGCAACCCGATCAACGTGCTCGTGGTCGACGACGAAGCCGTGCTCGCCGAGATGGTGTCAATGGCGTTGCGATACGAGGGCTGGAACATCGCGACCGCCGGAGACGGATCCTCGGCGATAGCGTCGGCGCGGGCCCAGCGGCCCGACGTCGTGGTCCTGGACGTCATGCTGCCCGACATGAGCGGGCTCGACGTCCTGCACAAGCTTCGGGAGGAAAACCCGCAGCTGCCGGTGCTGTTGCTGACGGCCAAGGATTCGGTGGAGGACCGCATCGCCGGGCTGACCGCCGGCGGCGACGACTACGTCACCAAACCGTTCAGCATCGAAGAAGTAGTCCTGCGGCTGCGCGCCCTTTTGCGGCGCACCGGGGTGACGACCGTGGACAGCGGCGCCCAGCTGGTCGTCGGCGACCTGGTGCTCGACGAGGACAGTCACGAAGTGACTCGCGGCGGCGAACCGATCGCCCTGACCTCCACCGAGTTCGAGCTGCTGCGCTTCATGATGCGCAACTCCAAGCGTGTGCTCAGCAAGGCGCAGATCCTGGATCGAGTGTGGAGTTACGACTTCGGCGGCCGGTCCAACATCGTCGAGCTGTACATCTCCTACCTGCGCAAGAAGATCGACAACGGTCGCGAGCCCATGATCCACACACTGCGCGGCGCGGGTTATGTCCTCAAGCCGGCCCGCTAACACCCGGCGGGTCTGGTCGCTCCGCATACGGTTGCTGGTCGGGCAGGTCGTCGTCCTGGCCGTCGTGTGCATCGGCATCACCGCCGCGACCGAACTGGCGCTGTTGCACCACCTGGTGGCGCAGCTCGACGGGCAGCTCGGCGGCACCTCCTACCGCTCGGCGCTGATGTACCCCGAACCCAAACACCCGGGCTGGCGTCACGAATCACGCTTTTCACCCCGGCCGGGCCCCGGTCCGCGGTTCCTCGACGCGCCGGGCCAGCCCGCAGGCATGGTGGCCGCGGTGGTCAACCACGGCAACACCGTAGATGCCGGCTATTTGACCAGCAGCGGCACCCGGGCCGCGCTGACTCCCGCCGCGCAGACCCAACTCGAACGGATCGCAGGAAGCCGCCGCCCGGTGACGCTGAACCTCGACGGTCTGGGTCGCTACCGCGTCATCGCCGCCCCGAGCCGGAACGGGGACGACGTCATCGTCACCGGCCTGTCGATGTCGAACGTCGACGCCACGATGATGCGGATGCTCATCATCTTCGGGATCGTGACCGTCATCGCGCTCGCCGCCGCCACCACCGCCGGCGTCGTGATCATCAGGTCCGCGTTGGCGCCGCTGCGCCGTGTCGCGCAAACGGCGAGCAAGGTCGCCGACCTGCCGTTGGACCGCGGAGAGGTCGAGCTGCCCGTGCGGGTGGCCGAGTCCGATGCCAACCCGGCCACCGAGGTGGGCCAGCTGGGGTCGGCGCTGAACCGGATGCTCGACCACATCTCGGCCGCGCTGTCGGCGCGGCAGGCCAGTGAGACCCGGGTGCGGCAATTCGTCGCCGACGCCAGCCACGAACTGCGCACACCACTCGCCGCCATCCGCGGCTACACAGAACTCACGCAGCGCATGGGTGACGACCGCGAGGCGGTCGCGCACGCGATGAGCCGGGTGGCGTCCGAGACCGAGCGCATGACGCGGTTGGTGGAAGACCTGCTGCTGCTGGCGCGCCTCGACTCCGGTCGGCCGCTGGAGCGTGAGCCGGTGGATCTGTCGCGCCTGGCGGTCGACGCGGTCAACGACGCGCACGTCGCCGGCCCGGACCATCAGTGGGAGCTGGACCTGCCGGAAGAGCCGGTGATCGTTCCGGGAGATTCGGCGCGGCTACACCAGGTCCTGACGAATCTGCTCGCCAATGCCCGCGTCCACACCGGCGCCGGCACCGTCGTCACCACCCGACTGAGCACCGAGCCGACGCACAGCGTGCTGCAGGTGATCGACAACGGGCCCGGCATCCCGGCGGCGCTGCAGTCCGAGGTGTTCGAGCGGTTCGCCCGCGGGGACTCCTCCCGCTCCAGGAAGGGCGGCAGCACCGGGCTGGGGCTCGCGATCGTCTCGGCGGTGGTCAAGGCGCACCACGGCTCCATCGCGGTGGACAGCTCGCCGGGCCACACCGAATTCACGGTGCGGTTGCCGCTCAATGGGTGGCAACCGCCCGCGTCATCTCCCAAAGCTCCCGGTTAGGAGCAGGTCACGTCGATTTCGAAAGGCTTGTTGACCGGCTGCATCGGGTTGGCCATGTCGATGCCCGTCGCGGTGCCGGTGATCTTGTAGGTGTTGCCGTCCTGGGTCGCCGCGGCGTTGCCCTGACCGCCCTGCGCGTACTGCAGGGTCACGCCGTTGACGTTGCCGAGCTGGACCGCCTTAACCTGCGGAGGATTGGCGTCGGTCAGCACAACGCTGATCCCGGTGGTGTTCCCGCCGACCGCCATGGTGACGTTGCCGGCGGCCTTGGCGCAGACGGTGGTGCCCTGGACGTTCTGGTCCTTGCCGTCGATGATGACCTTCGCCGCGTTGGAGCCGGGTGCGCCGACCGACACGGAGGCTCCCGGCACGGAAGTCGCGGTGCCGCCGCCGCCCGTGTTGGACTTATTGCTCGAACAGCCAGAAATGCCCGCGGTCAGAATTGCCGCTCCGGCAGCCGCGACCGTCAGTCCACGCTTCACCTGTTCTCCTTTGCCCGAATTTGCTGTCCGTCGGCTTTGACGGATCGATGGGCAGTATGCGGGTTAACTGAAGGGAGAATCTAGAGTCCGGAGCAATTAATTTTGCATTCATCGGCCACTCGACAACCGCACTTCACAGGCGCGCTATTAATGGCAATGTATTGGCGGTGGATCACAAAACCCCAGCCCCCGTCATCGAGTCGGCGCATCGCGACCATCCCCTGCCATTCGACGACGTCACCGATTTTCACAATGCCGATCGTGGATTCATCGCCGCGTTGTCCCCGTGCGTCATCAAGGCGGCCGACGGCCGTGTCGTGTGGGACAACGACGCCTACGCGTTCCTCGGCGGCCCGGCGCCGACGTCGGTGCATCCCAGCCTGTGGCGGCAGTCGACGCTGGCCGCCAAGCAAGGCCTCTACGAGGTGGTGCCCGGCATCTATCAGGTCCGGGGCTTCGACCTCTCGAACGTGACGTTCGTCGAAGGTGACACCGGGATCATCGTCATCGATCCGCTGGTGTGCACAGAGACGGCCGCCGCGGCGCTGGCGCTGTATCGCGCGCACCGGGGCGGTGAGCGTCGCGTCGTCGCCGTGATCTACACCCACAGCCACGTCGACCACTTCGGCGGCGTCCTGGGTGTCACCTCGCAGCAAGACGTGGACTCCGGTGCGGTGGCCGTGCTGGCGCCCGAGGGTTTCATCGAGCACGCCGTGCAGGAGAACGTCTATGCCGGGCCGGCCATGACGCGCCGGGCCACGTACATGTACGGCACCCTGCTGCCGCGCGGGCCGCTGGGGCAGGTGGGCTGCGGCCTGGGCCAGGCGCCGTCGACCGGCGAGGTGGCCATCATCGTCCCCACCATCAACATCCGGCGGACCGGTGAGAAGCACACGGTCGACGGCGTGGAGATCGAGTTCCAGATGGCGCCGGGCACCGAGGCGCCGGCCGAAATGCATTTCTATTTCCCGCAATTCCGGGCGCTGTGCATGGCCGAGAACGCCACCCACAACCTGCACAACCTACTGACGCTGCGCGGGGCGCTGGTGCGCGATCCGCACGCTTGGGCCGGTTACCTCACCGAGGCGATCGACACCTTCGCCGACCGCACCGACGTGGTGTTCGCGTCGCACCACTGGCCGACCTGGGGGCGCGAGAGCATCGTCGAATTCCTGTCCCTGCAACGCGACCTGTACGCGTACCTGCACGACCAGACGCTGCGACTGCTGAACCAGGGTCACACCGGTGTGGAGATCGCCGAGATGTTCCGGATGCCGCCGGCGCTGGAGCGCGCGTGGCATGCTCGCGGGTACTACGGCTCGGTCAGCCACAACGTCAAGGCCGTCTACCAGCGCTACATGGGCTGGTTCGACGGCAACCCCGGCCGGCTCTGGCCGCATCCCCCGGAGGCGCTCGCGCCCCGCTACGTCGACGCGATGGGCGGGATCGACCGGGTCGTCGAGCTGGCCCGGGCCGCGTTCGACGCCGGCGACTTCCGTTGGGCGGCGACACTGTTGGACCACGCCGTGTTCACCGACGAGCGGCACGACGGGGCCCGCGCACTGTACGCCGACACGCTCGAGCAGCTGGCCTACGGCGCCGAGAACGCCACCTGGCGCAACTTCTTCATGAGCGGCGCGACCGAACTGCGGGACGGCAACTTCGGCACCGCCACCACGGCCACCTCGTTGTCCATGGTGAACCAGCTGACCCCCGAGCAGATCTTCGACAGCCTCGCCATCCGCGTGAACGGCCCGCGGGGCTGGGACCTCGACGTCACCCTCGACGTCTCGTTCGCCGACCTCGCCACCAACTACCGGCTGGCCCTGCGCAACGGAGTGCTCGTCTACCTCAAGGCGCCGGCCGCCCCGGCTACGGCGACCGTCACGGTCAAGTTGGACAGCAAGTTTCGCCTGATCACCGTCGCCATGGGCGACTTCGCTTCACCCGGGCTGGAGATCGCGGGCGACCAGCGGGCCCTGCAGGCCTTCCTGGGCGTCCTCGACCAACCCGACCCGAGCTTCAGCATCGTCACGCCGTAGGCGCACACCGTGGTCACCCGGCCGAGCAGACACAAAAGTCCGCATTTCCCCGGCGTGTCGTACGCCTTTGCGTCTGCTCGCGCGGATCACGCGACCTCGATGACCACCTTGCCCAGCGCCATGCGCTCCGCCACGTGCCGCAACGCCGCCGCCGTTTCCCCCAGAGGGAATCGCGCGCCGATGTAGGGGCGGATCGTGCCGGCGGCAAACATCCCCGCAAGCTCCCGCATGTCGCGGGCGGCGTCGTCGGGGCGGTCAGCCGTGAAAGTACGAATCTCCATGCCGCGGACTGTGATTCCCTTGAGCAGTACGAGGTTGAGCGGGATGGCCGGAATGCCGCCCGCGGCGTAGCCGAGGGTGACGAAGGTTCCGCCACGGGCCAGGCCACGCAGCGCGGGTTCCGAGTGGGGGCCGCCGACGGGGTCGAGGATCACCCTGGCGGAGTCCCCGGTGAGCTCCCGGATCCGTGACTTGAGGTCTTCGCGTTCGTAATCGACGGCCGCCGCCGCGCCGCGTCGGCGGCACAATGCGAGCTTTTCCGGGCTCGACGCCGCCGCCAGCACCCGGGCGCCCATGGCCACCGCCAGGTCGACGGCCGCCAACCCGACCCCACCGGCCGCTCCCAGCACCACCACCCAATCGCCTTGGCGCACATCGGCCACCGATCGCAGCGCGTGGTGGGCGGTGCGATAGGTGACACCGAACGCCGCTGCGGAGGCGAAATCGACGTCGTCGGGCACGGGCGTCACCGCCCCCGCGTCCAGCAGGGCCCGTTCGGCGAACGCGCCGGTCGGCGTGGTCGCGGATACGCGCTGGCCGGGCCGGAACGGTGCGCCGTCACCGACGGCCACCACCTCTCCCGCCAGCTCGCTGCCGGGGATGAAGGGCACCGGGATCTTGATCTGGTATTTTCCCGCGATCAGCAGGACGTCGGGGAAGTTGACCCCGGCGGCGCGCACCCCAACGACCACCTGGCCGGGGCCGGGGGTGGGGTCGGGCAGGTCGTCGAGCACCAGGTCGTCCGGTGTGCCGTAGGACCGGCACACCACGGCGCGCATCAGCCGGTCCCCAGACCACGCAGGCAGAACCGCACCAGATGGTCGATGTCGTCGGGGCGCGGGCGGTCAGCCGAACCCACGTAGCGGCGCATGGTCGCGGCCGTGCAGCTGAACACCGCCTCGACGTCGCGCTCGACATCCGTGCTGCCCAGTGCGGCAACGGGTTCGACGAGAAGCTCGCGCAAGGGCCGCATCATCTCCTGGTCTGCCGCACGCCAAGTCGTGGCGGCCGACATCTGGCCGGCCGCAGCCCGGCTCATGCTGATCAGGTGCGGGTCGGCGATCTGCGCCAGCGCCCCCTCGATCCACCGCGCGACCTTGTCCCGTGGCCTGGACTCCTTGGCCATCTGGTGCTGCAGGTAGGAGGCGACGATGGCGACGCCGCGCTCCATGACGGCCAGGATGAGGTCGTCCTTGCCGGCGAAGTACCGGTAGAACGCCTTGTTGGACGAGCCCGCCTCCGCGACGATGTCGCTGACCCGCGGCGGCTCCGGGGCCACCCGCCCCATCACCCGCACGGCGGCGGCCAGAATGCGTTCCACCTCCTCGGTGGCCTCCCGCTGCCGCTCGTCGAGGGCGCGTTCGACGGCTGCGGCGACGCGGTTACCGCTCAACGAGCTCACCGTATTTGGCGCGCGCGGCCGCGCGCCGGACGTCCAGCGATTCGCTGGGCCACTCGGCGTCCTCGGCGTCGTAGCCCTTGAGCAGCATCCGCGCCAGATTGACCTTGTGCGCCTCGGTCGGCCCGTCGGCCAGGCCGAGCGCGATGCCGCCCAGCAGCACGTTGACCAGCGGCAGCTGGTCGGTGAGCCCGAGCGCGCCGTGCACCTGAATGGCCCGCAGCCCGATCGACTTGAGCACCTGTGACGCCAGGATCTTGCAGGCGGCGATCTCGGCGCGGGCGGCCTGCTCGTCGCCCTGATCGATCAGCCAGGCCGCGTGCAGGACGGTCAGCCGGAACGGTGTCAGCTCGGTATAGGAGTCGGCGACGAACTCCTGCACCAGCTGCTTGTCCGCGAGCGAGCTGCCCTGCGTGAAGCGGCTTTTCGCGCGCCGCGACATCATCTCGACGGCGCGCTGGGCCATTCCGATGGACCGCATCGCGTGGTGCAGCCGGCCCCCGGCCAGCCTGGTCTGCAGGATCATGAAGCCCTGCCCGGGCTCACCGAGCAGCGCCTCGGCGGGCACCCGGACCCCGTCGTAATGCACCAGCGAATGGCCGGGCTCGTGGGGCAGCGCCCCGACGAGGTGATGGTTGGCCTCGATGTTCAGGCCGTCGGTGCCGGCCGGCACGAGGAACGTGGAGGCGCCGCGGTGGACGGGCACATCGGGGTCGGTGATCGCGACGACGATGAAGAAGGAGGCGACGGAGGCGTTGGAGGAGAAGTACTTTCGCCCGGTGATCACCCAGTCGTCACCGTCGCGGACGGCGCGCGTGCGGAACACCCGGGGGTCGGCGCCACCCTGCGGCTCCGTCATCGAGAAGCACGAGAAGATCTCGCCGGACAACAGTCCCGACAGGTAACGGTCCTTCTGCTCCTGGGTGCCGAAGCGGGCGATGATCTCGGCGTTGCCGGTGTCGGGCGCCTGGGTTCCGAACACGATCGGCGCCCACGGGCTGCGGCCGAGAATCTCGTTGATCAGCGTCAGATTGACCGCGCCGAAGCCCTGCCCACCCAGTTCCGGCCCCAGGTGTGGCGCCCACAGGCCGTTGTCGCGCACCCGCTGCTTGAGCGGGTCGATGATCCGGCGGCGTTCGGGGTTCAGCGGCAGGAACTCGCAACCCGGGAAAAGCACCTCGAGGGGTTCGACCTCCTCGCGGACGAACTCGCGGACCCACTGCAGCTTCTTCTCGAACTCCGGTTCGGTGGAAAAGTTCCAGGGCATGCGGGTAGTCCTCTCTGCTAGGGGATTCCACCGTCGGCGCGCAGGATCGAACCGGTGGTGAAGCTCGACGCGTCGGACGCCAAAAACAAAGCGGCGCCGACGATTTCCGCGGGATCGCCGGCCCGCTTCAAGGCGAGGTGGTCGAAGTTGTTGCCGTTCCCCAGATCCCAGGCCTTGCTGACATCGGTGAGGAACGGACCCGCCATCAGGGTATTGACCCGTACGGTCGGGCCGAACGCCTGCGCCAGCCCTTCGGTCATGGCGTTGAGCCCGGCCTTGGCCGCGGCGTACGGGACGATGCCGCCGTTGGGACGGAGCGACCCCGTGGAGCTGACGTTGATGATGGATCCGCCTCCGTCGGCCACCATTCGTTCCCCAACCAGCGCCGACAATCGGAAGGGGCCCTTGAGGTTAAGGTTGACCACCGCGTCGAACAGCTTCTCGGTGACATCGGTCAGCTTGTCGTACAAGGGCGACATGCCCGCGTTGTTGATCAGCGTGTCGACCTTGCCGAACCGGTCGTAGGTCGCCTGCACCAGGCCGTCGAGCTGGTCCCAGCGGCCGACGTGCGCCTGATAGGGCATGGCCGACCGGCCGGTCTGTGCCTCGATTTCGGCGGCGGTGCTCACGCAGTTGTCCATGTCGCGGCTGGCGATCACCACGTCGGCGCCGCAGCGCGCCACGGCGAACGCCATCTCGCGGCCCAGCCCCCGGCTGCCGCCTGTGATCAGCACGACGCGGTCGGTGAGGTCGAAAAGCCGGTCAGCGTAACCCATTTCAGCGCCGCCCGGCCAGTTCGGCCGCCGTGGCGATGAGCTGCAGGATCATAGGCCCGAAGGCGTCGGTGATCTTGGGGTCGACCTTTCCGGTGCGCACCCCCGCAGCGTAGGTCTTCTCCAGCACGATGCCGAGTTTCCAGTTGGCCAGCACCAGGTAGTAGTCGATGTTGTCGGTGGACAGGCCGCTGACGCGCTCGTAGTGCTCCTGCAATTCGCCGCGCCGGGGCATGCCGCGCATGTCCAGGTAAAACCCGTCGGCGCGCGGCTCCTCGCCGTCGTAGCCCAGCAGGCACCAGGCGAGGTCCAGCAGCGGGTCGCCGACCGTCGTCATCTCCCAGTCCACGATCGCGGCCAACCGGGCGGGTGCCCCGTGGGCGAACATCACGTTGGCGAATTGGTAGTCCCCGTGCATGATTCCCGGCGTGTAGCTCGCCGGGCGGTTGTTGCGCAGCCAGTCGGCGGCCTCGTCGAGGCCGGGCAGCTCGCGCACCTGGTAGGCGCTCAGGAACGTCAGCCAGCGATCGACCTGCCGCTCGTGGAAGCCGTCGGGACGGCCGAATCCCTCGAGGCCCTGGCCACGCCAATCGACGCGGCCGAGCTTGGCGGCGCCCTCGACGAGCTCGAACGCCAGTGCCCGACGGGCCGCCAGGTCGGCGTCGAACGGCGGCTGCCACCCCCCGTCCATCGGGCTCCACCCGTCGATGGCCTGCATGACGTAGAACGGCATCCCCAGCACGGCGCCGGAATCGTCGGCGGCGATCAACCCCGCGTGCGGGACGTCGGTGCCGGAGAGCGCCCGCACCAGCCGGATCTCGCGCAGCAGGCCGTCGATGCGGGCGGCGTCGGCCCGCGGCCCGGGCATCCGCAGCACCATGCGTTCGCCGCCCCGCTCGATGAGATACAGGGTGTTTTGGGAACCGCCCGTGAGCTGTTGCACCAGCGGGTATTCGCCGCCGCCGGGCGCGTCGTTGGCGTCCAGCCATCGGGCGAGAACGCCCGGGTCCACCTGAGTATCGCCGGCAGTCGTCATCGTCTGCACACCCCGCTCTCCGAGCAGAGAATAGCATTCTCCGTTCGTCGGGCGAAGGTGGTTCGCCGCATGAAAAGGTGGGCCCATGCAAGTTCTGCTGGTCCGGCATGCGCTGCCGCTGCGCAGCGACCACGGTGAGGGCTCCGATCCGGACCTGTCGGACGAAGGGTTCGCCCAGGTCCGGCGGCTGCCCGAGGCGCTGGCCCGGTTCCCCATCTCGCGGGTGGTCAGCAGCCCGCAGCGGCGGGCCATCCAGACCGCAGAACCGGTTGCGGCGGCCCGCGAGCTTGCCGTCGAGATCGACGACCGATTCGCCGAGTACGACCGCGACCTTCCGCTGTACATCCCCGTCGAGCAGATCCGGCAGGAACGACCGGAGGAATGGGCGCGCCTGGCCCAGGGTCACCTGCCCAGCGCGGTCGACGAGGACGCGTTCCGCGGGCGCGTCCGCGCTGCCGTCGACGACCTCGTTGCCGCCACCGACCCCGACGACACGGTCGCGGTGTTCAGCCACGGCGGGGTGATCAACGTGCTGCTGCACGAGATCCTGGGCACCGCGCGGCTGCTGTCGTTTCCGGTCGACTACGCCTCGGTGACCCGGCTGTTGTTCTCCCGTTCCGGCCAGGCGACCGTGGCGGCCGTCAACACCACCGAACACGTGTGGGACCTGTTGCCGCGAAACCAGCGGTGGTGACGCTCGGCCGCAACCGGCGGTGGTAGACAAGTCCGGTGACGTCTGCTGACCAACTCGAAGGGCTCGACCTCTCCTCCCTGGACCGGTATCTGCGTTCGCTGGGGATCGGCCGCGACGGCGAGTTGCGGGCGGAGTTCATTTCCGGTGGCCGCTCGAACCTGACGTTCCGCGTGTACGACGACGCGACCAGCTGGCTGGTGCGGCGCCCCCCGCTGCACGGGCTGACGCCGTCCGCGCACGACATGTCGCGCGAGTACCGGGTCGTCGCCGCGCTGCGCGACACCCCGGTCCCGGTGGCGCGCGCGATAGCGCTGTGCGAGGACGAGTCGGTGCTGGGCGCCCCGTTCCAGATCGTCGAATTTGTGGCCGGCCAGGTGGTGCGCCGCAGGGCCCAGCTCGAAGCGCTCAGTCGCACTGTTATCGACGGCTGCGTGAACTCGCTGATCCGGGTGCTCGTGGACCTGCACGGGGTCGACCCGAACGCCGTGGGGCTGGCCGACTTCGGCAAGCCGAGCGGCTACCTGGAACGCCAGGTGCGGCGGTGGGGCTCGCAGTGGGACCTGGTGCGGCTCCCGGAGGACCGGCGTGACGCCGATGTCGAGCGGCTGCATTCCGGCCTGCGCGAGGCGATCCCGCAGCAGAGCCGCACGTCGATCGTGCATGGTGACTACCGGATCGACAACACCATCCTGGACGCCGACGATCCCACCAAGGTGCGCGCCGTCGTGGACTGGGAGCTCTCGACGCTGGGCGACCCGCTCAGCGACGCGGCCCTGATGTGCGTATACCGGGACCCGGCTCTCGACCTGATCGTCAACGCGCAGGCGGCGTGGACGTCACCGCTGCTGCCGACCGCCGACGAGCTGGCCGACCGGTATTCGCTGGTCGCCGGGGTGTCGCTGGCGCACTGGGAGTTCTACATGGCGCTGGCCTACTTCAAGCTGGCCATCATCGCCGCCGGCATCGACTTCCGCCGGCGGATGTCGGACCTGGCCCACGGCAAGGGCGACACCTCGGACGAGATGCCCGAGGTGGTCGCGCCGTTGATCTCCCGTGGGCTGGCGGAGCTCGCCAAGCTGCCCGGATGAATGAGCCGCGCCGCCTAGCGTGACGCCGCCGCGTGATGCTTCTTGGCCGCGCGGCGCAGCTGCAGGATCCGGGCGGTGCCGACGGCCACGGTGATCAGGCCGCCGACCACCGCCGCGAGCAGAATGGCCACCCCGAGCGGCAGGGCCCAGTGCCACCCCAAGAACGCAAACGCCGTCGGCGCCGTGTTCTGGGCGATGAAGATCAACAACACGATCAGGACCAGGAAGCCGACGATCAGCGACGTCCACAGCGCACCGGCGCGGGTGAACCCGACGGCCGGTTCCTTGGATTTCGCGGGCTCTGCTGGTTTCGCGCCGGTAGAGGGCGCGTGGGTGGGCTTGGGGGGCGGCGGGCCGGACGAGGCAGGGGTGTGGCTGCTCATGGCTGTCATCTTCGTCGTACGGCGCCCGGAAATGAAACCAAGGCCGCCAGAGGACCGACGGGCCGGCGGGTCTGCCGTTAGTGTCGGCGGTATGAGGTTGCTGCCCCGCGGGTGCACCGCGGCCGTGCGGGCGGTGGCCTGGTTGGCGGCGCTGTGTGTGATGGCGGCGTGCAGCAATTCCGATCCCCTCGGGGCACAGACCCGCAGCCCGAAGTCCATCGTGGTCGGGTCCGGCGACTTTCCGGAATCGGAGATCGTCGCCGAGATCTACGCGGAAGCGCTGCAGGCCAACGGGTTCGATGTCGGACGGCGGATGGGGATCGGCAGCCGAGAAACCTATATCCCCGCGTTGAAGGACCACTCCATCGACCTGGTACCGGAGTACATCGGGAACCTGCTGCTCTACTTCGCACCCGACTCGACGGCGACCATGTTGGATGCCGTGCAGCTGGAACTTTGCCACCGACTGCCCGGTGACCTGTCCATCCTGACGCCTGCGCCGGCCTCCGACACCGACACCGTGACCGTCACGAGCGCGATCGCCGCCGCCTGGCATCTGACCACCATCGCCGACCTGGCGGCGCACTCCCCGGAGGTGAGATTCGGGGCGTCGTCGTCGTTTCAAACCAGGCCCGAAGGGGTGCCCGGCCTGAAACGGAAGTATGGGCTCGACATCAGCCCGGGCAATTTCGTCTCCATCGAGGACGGCGGCGGCGCGGTGACCGTGCGCGCGCTGCTGCAGGGACAGGTGACGGCCGCCGACATCTACAGCACCTCGCCGGCGATTCCGCAGAACCACCTCGTCGTCCTCGCCGACCCCGACCACAACTTCCTGGCGGGCAACATTGTGCCTCTGGTCAATTCGCAGAAGAGGTCCGACCGGCTCAAGGACGTGCTGGACGCGGTGTCGGCGAAACTGACGTTGTCCGCCGTGGCGACGTTGAACTCGCTGGTGGCCGGCAACCACGGCATGGACCCCGCCCAAGCGGCCCGAAGGTGGGTGCGCGACAACGGCTTCAACCACCCGATCGGCGAATGATGGCAGACCGGGACGCCGCAATCGTCTTCGACAACGTCAGCAAGGTGTTCCCCGACGGGACCGCCGCCGTCGACCGGCTGAACCTGGCCGTCCCCAGGGGCAGGTTGACGGTTTTTGTCGGTTCGTCCGGCAGCGGCAAGACCACGGCGCTGCGGATGATCAACCGCATGGTGGAACCGACCTCCGGCACCATCACCGTGGACGGGGCCGACGTGTCGACCGTCAACCCGGTCACGCTGCGGCTCGGGATCGGGTACGTCATCCAGAGCGCCGGGCTGATGCCGCACCAGCGCGTGATCGACAACGTCGCAACGGTTCCGGTGCTCAAGGGGCAGTCCCGCCGAGCGGCCCGTAAGGCCGCCTACGAGGTGCTCGAACGCGTCGGGCTGGACCCCAAACTCGCCACCCGCTACCCCGCGCAACTCTCCGGCGGCGAGCAACAGCGGGTCGGCGTCGCGCGAGCGCTGGCCGCCGATCCGCCAATCTTGCTGATGGACGAGGCGTTTTCCGCGGTCGATCCGGTGGTTCGCAACGAGCTGCAGAACGAAATGCTGCGGCTGCAAAGCGAATTGCACAAAACCATCGTGTTCGTCACGCACGACATCGACGAGGCGCTCAAGCTGGCCGACGGCGTGGCGGTGTTCAAAGGCGGCATGCTGCAGCAATACGACACGCCCGCCGAGTTGCTGTCGCGGCCGGCCAACGATTTCGTCGCGCGGTTCATCGGGCTCGGGCGTGGCTATCGCTGGCTGCAGCTCCTCGACGCGACGGGGCTGCCCCTGCACGACCTGCGGCGGATCCCGGAAAATCGCCCGCCCGACGCCGGACTCACCGACGGTTGGGCGTTGATCGTCGACTCTGCGGGCGCACCGGTGGGGTGGATCGACGCCGAGGGGTTGCGGCGGTGCCGTGGGGGCGGGTCGTTGGCGGACAACATGAGCGCCGTGGGCTCCCTGTTCCCCCCGCGCGGCAACCTCAGCCAGGCGCTGGACGCGGCGCTGTCGTCGCCGTCGGGGGTGGGGGTGGCCGTCGATGACGGCGGCAGCGTGATCGGCGGCGTCCTGCCCGCCGACGTGTTCGCGGCGGCGGACGCCCGGCGGAGGGGCTGACCGTGCACTACCTGCTCACCCACCTCGGACAGGCCTGGGCCCTCACCCGGGTCCACCTGCGGCTGTCGCTGGTGCCGGTGCTGATCGGCCTGGCGATCGCGGTGCCGCTGGGTGTCCTTGTGCAGCGCGCGCCGGCCGCCCGCCGGCTGACGACGATCATCGCCGGTGTCGTGTTCACCATCCCCTCGCTGGCACTGTTCGTGGTGCTGCCCGTAATCATCGGAACAAGGATCCTCGACGAGGCCAACGTCATGGTGGCGCTGAGTGCCTACACCGCGGCGCTGCTGGTGCGCGCGGTGCCCGAGGCGCTGGATGCGGTGCCGGCGCACGTGCGCGATGCGGCCACCGCGGTCGGGTACCCGCCGATCAAGCGTGTTTTGAAAGTCGAGCTGCCGCTGTCCCTCCCGGTGCTGATCGCGGGGTTGCGTGTGGTCGTGGTGACCAACATCGCGATGGTCTCGGTCGGTTCGGTGATCGGCATCGGCGGCCTGGGCACCTGGTTCACCGAGGGATATCAGACCGACAAGAGCGACCAGATCGTCGGCGGGATCATCGCGCTGTTCGTGCTGGCGGTCGTCGTCGACTCGCTCGTCATGCTGGCCGGCCGGGCGGCGACGCCCTGGACGCGCGCCGCCGGCACCAGCCGGCGGCGCCGGGTGACGGCTCCCGTGGTCGGCGGTGCCCGGTGAACTTCGTGGGACAGGCGGTTTCCTACCTGCTGACCGCCGACAACTGGACCGGTCCCGTCGGGCTGGCGGCGCGCATCGTGGAGCACGTCGAGTACACCGCGATCGCGGTCGGCGCGTCGATACTGATCGCCGTCCCGATCGGGCTGATCATCGGGCACACCGGCCGCGGCACGCTGCTGGTGGTGGGTGCGGTCAACTCGCTGCGCTCGCTGCCGACGCTGGGCGTGCTGCTGCTGGGCGTGCTGCTGTTCGGGCTGGGGATGGGGCCGCCCCTGGTGGCGCTGACGCTGCTCGGCGTGCCACCGCTGCTGGCCGGCACCTACGCGGGCGTCGCCGGCGTCGAGCGGACCGTCGTGGACGCGGCCCGCGCGATCGGCATGACGGAGGCCCAGGTGTTGTTGCGTGTCGAGGCGCCGAATGCGCTGCCGCTGATCCTCGGTGGGCTGCGGAACGCGACCCTGCAGGTGGTCGCGACCACGACGGTGGCCGCCTACGCCAGCCTCGGCGGGCTGGGCCGCTATCTGATCGACGGGATCAAGGAGCGGGAGTTCCAGCTGGCGCTGGTCGGTGCGTTGATGGTGGCGGTGTTGGCGCTGGCTCTGGACGGCCTGCTGGCGATTGCGGTGTGGGCGTCGGTGCCGGGGACCGATCGCCTGCGCGGCCGAGCTGATCACACTAACCGACTAACGTGCCGCGGCTCGCGGCCACGTTCTACGGTAGACGGGTGAGTTCAGCCCCCTCCGATCCCCACCGGCGCGTATGGCAAGCGATGTTGACCTGGCGCGCACAGGATGTCTCACGCATGGAGTCGGTGCGAGTCCAGGTGTCCGGCAAGCGGATTCGGGCCAACGGCCGCATCGTCGCCGCGGCCACCGCGGCGAACCCGGCGTTCGGCGCCTACTACGAGCTGCAGACTGACGAGACCGGCGCCACCAAGCGCTTCGGGTTGACCGTCACGCTGGCCGAACGGGAACGTCAGCTCGCCATCGCCCGCGACGAGGAGAACATGTGGCTGGTGACCGACCACCATGGGGAGCGGCGCGCGGGCTATAACGGAGCTCTCGACGTCGACGTGGTGTTCAGCCCCTTCTTCAACGCGCTGCCGATCCGGCGCCTCGGCCTCCACGAGCGGGCCGACTCGGTGACCCTGCCGATGGTCTACGTGAACGTGCCGGAGATGACGGTCACCGCTGCGACGGTGAGCTACACCAGCGAGGGGCGTCTGGACGGCATCAAGCTGCGCTCCCCGGTCGCCGACACCGTCGTGAGCGTCGACGAAGAGGGGTTCATTCTGGACTATCCCGGCTTGGCAGAGCGGATCTGATCACCCCGCCCGCCCGTCCCGCGGCGGCCAGCTCGTCCCGCCATCTCTCAGCGCCTATCACGATGTGGAAGATTTCGCTGCGCGGGAAGCTGTCGTAGCGCGTTCGCGCCGCGTGGCCGGCCTCCACCAGCTCGGCTACCGAGTTGTGGGTCTTCAGCGACTCGCGTGCGCTGCTCAGCAGGTCGATGGCCCGGTCCGCCGCCGCCAGGAGCTCGCGGGAGTTACCCTCGCACATCGCCCGGACCAGGTCGGGGGCCGTTGCCGCCACCCGGGTCCCGTCGCGGAACGACCCGGCGGCCAGCGCGAAGGCCAGCGGCACGTCCGCGGCGATGACGGCCAGTGCCTCGGCGAGGAGGTGCGGAAGGTGCGAGATGGCGGCCGCCGCGGCGTCGTGCTCGTCGGACTTGGCGGGCAACACCATCGCGCCGCAGTCCAGCGCCAGTGTCATCACCATCGACCACACCACCGGGTCGACGTGGTCGTCCACGCTCACGACCCACGGGGTCCTGGTGAACAACCCGACGTGGCCGGCGGCCCACCCCGAGTGCGCGGTGCCCGTCATCGGGTGGCCGCCGACGAAGCGCTCCCGCAGCCCGGCCGCGGCGACCTGGTCGAGCACCGCGCATTTGACGCTGGTGACGTCGGTGAGCGGGCAGCGCGGCGCCAGCTCGCGGATGTGGGCCAGCATGCTCGGCAGCGCCGGCATCGGGACGGCCAGCACGATCAGCGCGCCGGTAGCGGCGGCCCGGGTGAGCGTGGCGGTCAAATCGGTGGTGGCGTCGAAGCCATCGGCGACCGCGCCGTGCGCGCCCTCGACCGAGCGGTTGTAGCCGAACACCTCGCGGCCGGCCGCCCCCGCGGCCCGCATGATCGAGCCGCCGATGAGCCCTAGACCCAGCACGCATACGGGCGTCTTCGAGACGGGGTGTGTAGCGATACCGGCCACAGTCCAAGGTTGGCACAGTTCGGCACGCGGTGGTGCGTGCCCTGCCGGGGCCGGGCGGCGTTCGTCGGGGCTTCGTCTGGTCAGCGGCCTGGCCAGGGACTACCGTAGGCGCCCATGGGAGCACAACGGGCCTCAGCCCAGGGCCTGTCCGCCGACACGCCCGACGGCTTCGGCGTTGCGGTAGTGCGCGAAGAGGGCAAGTGGCGCTGTTCGGCGATGGCTCCCAAGTCGCTTACGAGCCTCCAGGCCGCCGAGACGGAGCTACGCGAACTGCGCAGCGCAGGAGCCGTGTTCGGCCTCCTCGACATCGACGACGAATTCTTCGTGATCCTGCGGCCGGCGCCGTCGGGGACCCGGCTGCTGCTCTCGGACGCCACCGCGGCCCTGGACTACGACATCGCCGCCGAGGTGCTGGACAAGCTGGACGCGGACATCGACCCCGAGGATCTGGAAGACTCCGACCCGTTCGAGGAGGGTGACCTCGGGCTGCTGTCCGACATCGGGCTGCCCGAGGCGGTGCTGGGCGTGATCCTCGACGAGACCGACCTGTACGCCGACGAGCAGCTGGGCCGCATCGCCCGGGAGATGGGCTTTGCGGACGAGCTGTCGGCGGTGATCGACCGCATCGGTCGGTGACCGCAAGCGCGGCGGAGCCGGGCGCAGCGGGTCGCCGCCCTCAGGACCGGTCGGTGACCGCAAGCGCGGCGGAGCCGGGCGCAGCGGGTCGCCGCCCTCAGGACCGGTCGGTGACCGCAAGCGCGGCGGAGCCGGGCGCTGACGAAGACCTGATCCGCTCGGCATTGGCGGTCGCCGCGACGGCGGGTCCGCGCGATGTGCCCGTCGGCGCGGTGGTCATCGGCCCCGACGGAACCGAACTCGCCCGCGCGGTGAACGCCCGTGAGGCGCTGGGCGACCCGACCGCGCACGCCGAGATCCTGGCGATGCGGGCGGCGGCCCGCGCGCTCGGCGACGGCTGGCGCCTGGAGGGCACCACGCTGGCGGTCACTCTCGAACCGTGCACCATGTGCGCGGGTGCGGTGGTGCTGGCGCGCGTCGAACGGCTGGTGTTCGGCGCGTGGGAGCCGAAGACCGGGGCGGTCGGGTCGCTGTGGGACGTCGTGCGTGACCGCCGCCTCAATCACCGACCGCAGGTGCGGGGCGGGGTACTGGCCGACGAGTGCGCCGCGCCCCTGGAGGAGTTCTTCGCCAGGCAGCGATTGGGGTGAGCGGCGGTCGGTTCGGTAAGCTGCCTGGCGGTGGCGTGTCCGAGCGGCCTAAGGAGCACGCCTCGAAAGCGTGTGACGGCTAACACCGTCCGAGGGTTCAAA
Organism: Mycobacterium saskatchewanense; assembly: GCF_010729105.1. Taxonomy (NCBI): domain Bacteria; kingdom Bacillati; phylum Actinomycetota; class Actinomycetes; order Mycobacteriales; family Mycobacteriaceae; genus Mycobacterium; species Mycobacterium saskatchewanense. The sequence goes on along the minus strand of NZ_AP022573.1, from coordinate 3,349,660 downwards.
TCCCTCCGCCACCGCCAAACGCCTACGGGCGCGCACCATCCGGTGCCCGGCCCCAAGGGGACGCGTCACCCCGTCACATCGTCCCGGGAGTCCCGGGCGGCGGGGGATTGGGCATGATCCAGTTGCACGGAACCCAGGTGCGAAACGCGATCCAGGCGCATTGCTGCTCGCGCGTCAAACCCGGGGGCGGCGCTGCCGGCGCGACGCCGGGCGGCCCGGGTGGTGGCGGGGGCGGGACGTCGGGGTCGGCGTTGGCCGGCGCGGCGGTCAACACGGCCGCTGCGACGACGCCGAAGGCTACTGATAAAAGACGCATCGTGTTGACTCCTCTCGGAGTGGGCGCTTCCCGCGAGCTGCAAGAACCAGCTCTTTCGTAGTGTGCGCCGCCACCAGCGCCGCTGTATACGGGCTTCGACGAGTTGGCCGGAAGGGCGTCGCGCTAAGCCGGTTAGCGGCTCAGGAGGGGCTGCCGGCCAGCGTCCGCGCGGTTTGCGCCTCGCTGTCCCGGAACGGCCGCCCGTCGGGCTGCAGCAGGTCGTGGAACCACACCTTCGGAACCGACGTATACGGGTGGTCCCACGAGTCCCAGGGGAAGTAGGTCTGCGTCTTCCCGGCGACCAGACCCCAGTTGAAGGCGCCGACGTTATGCCGCTTCGCCACCGGCAGGATCGATTCGACGGTGCTGCCCTGCGGCCGGGCCATGTACTCCGTGCAGATGATCGGCCGCCCCAGCGGCGCGAGCTCGGCGATCCGGGACTCGAAGCCGGCGGGCTCGGCATAGGAGTGGAACGTGATCACGTCGGCGTTGCTGAGCTGGATATCGCTGATCGGGCTGCGGCCGCCCTGCTCGCCCTGGTCGCCGCCGCGCCACACGCCGCTGGTCAGCGGCTGGCTGGGATCGACGGCGCGCGCCCAGCGGAACACCTGCGGCAGCAGCTCCGCCACGCGTTCCAACTTGTCTTTGCGCTCCACCTTGGCGTACACGCGGGCGGGGTTGTCGGGTTCGTTCCACAGGTCCCAGCCCAGGACCCGGTTGTCGTTACGGAATTGGGTCAGGACGCTGGTGACATAGTCGTGCAGGACGCGGGCGTAGTCGGGGTCGCCGAGCCGTTCCGCGCCGGGACTCTGCACCCACCCGGAGTTGTGGACGCCCGGCCGCGGCGCCCGCTGCGGCCCGATCTTGGGCAGCGGGTCCCAACAGGAGTCGAAGAAGACGAACAGTGGCCGGATGCCGTGGCTCGCCGCGATCCCGACGAACTGACCGAGGCGGCTTTGAAACCCGCGCGGGTCCTGCGCCCAGAGCTGGTCGTGCAGGAAGACCCGCACGCTATTGAAGCCGTACGACTTCGCCCACCCGAGCTCGGTATTGATGCGCCGGGGGTCGTAGGTGCCGGGCTGGAACATCTCGAGCTGGTTGATCGCGTTGGACGGGATGTAGTTCGCGCCGACCAGCCAACCCTGGGCCTGGTACCACCGATTCGCCCGGTCGGGCGACCACCGGGTGATCTCCCCGGACGAGCGGGGTGCCGGTTCCGCGCCCCCGCGGGGCGCCTGCACCATGGCCGCGCCCGCTGCCAGCAGCAGCGGCAGCTTCAGCGCGGTTCGACGGTGCACGAACCGACGATAAATTTCCCGCCGCGCTGTCCCCGGCATTTGCGCAGCGCGTCGCCCGAGCTCACAGCTACGGCAAAGATTGTTATCTTCCTGTGACCTGGCGGGATTGGGGGCTTGCCGCCCCGTCCGCATCCGCGCGAGCTCCGCTGCCGCTGCGCCACATGGGTTGAGGGCTAAAGGGTCTCGGCTCGAACTTCCATCCTCTGAATCAAATGCGTTGCGAGGGAACGCTTTCGGCTTATATTGCCGATGTCGGCGTCCATGCGGTGACGACCAGCGGCAGCGAGACGGTTTCGCCGCCGGCGGTCACCTCGACGGCCCACCGGCCATCGGTGGGCAGCGCCGCCTCGATATCGAAGAAGGCGAAACCGGGAAATTCGCCGATGGAGGCTTCCGGCACCTCGAATCGCTCGACGAGCGAATCGTCCAGCGTCGGGGGCTTGAGCTCCACGTCGACACGCCGATCCGAGTCGTTGGAGTCGGCCCGCATAAGGATCACGAGGACGAACCGGACGCGGCGGTCGGGCCCGACGGTGAACCTCGACAGGACGCCGCCGGTCACGTTGAGTTTGTTGTCTACGGTTGCGGCGGCTTCGGCTAAGAAGGCCCCGGTGACTACCACAGACAAAACCTACAACGCGGTTGCCGTCGGCGCAGGTGAACAGCCCGTGAAGGTCGCCGGCGTCCCTTGCGGCCGCAGGAGTCGGGAACGCCGCCGGTGAGCACCCTGATCGCGCGGCCGACGGGTGGATGCACAGTTGCCAAAGTGGCTTCAAAGATCGCCCCGAATGGCGCAATACTAAGTGCGTGTCCGATCGCAACGTCTTGGGCGGCCCGCTCGAACCGTGCGGCAACGAACCACTCACCGGTTACTACCGCGACGGGTGCTGCTCGACGGGACCCGAGGATCTGGGGCGACACACCATCTGTGCGGTGATGACCGCTGAATTCCTCGAGCATCAGCGATCCATCGGCAACGACCTCTTGACGCCGGTCCCCGAGTATCGCTTCCCCGGGTTGCTACCGGGCGACCGCTGGTGCGTCACCGCCGTCAACTGGCTGCGGGCCCACGAGGACGGATGCGCCGCGCCGGTGGTGCTGGCGTCCACGCACGAGCGCACGCTCGAGGTGGTGCCGCTCGAAGCGCTGCTGCAACACAAGGTCGACGTGCCCGACGATCTGGCCAACCTGTAGGCCACGATCACGCGTCGGCGAGGCGGGTCGACGACCGATTGGCGCCGCGTCTACCGTCTCTCTCACACAGATCGACACGTCGAAGAGGGGATCCGGTGGGTTCTGCGCTTGACGACATCCACTTCGACGATCTGACGTCCCCCGAGCTGACCGACATTCAACGTCAGATCCTGGACTACACGGAAAGCAAACAGATCCGGTTGGACCTTGACCGCATGCTCGCGGAGGCCATCGAGCAGGCGGGTGTGGGTGACGACCTCGGCGACACGGACGGGTTCGGCGACCGCCTCGCCGCGCACGTCGCCGCGATCGAGGCCGACGAGGGCCTGACCCAGTTGACCCGCGGCTCGCTGCGCCAGCGGGTGGTACGCCTGCTGCGCAACCGGCTGTCGCTGACCGAAGTACTCAAGCGCTATCCCGAGATCGAATCGATCCCGATCGAGCAGCCCTTCATCGTCGTGGGGATGCCGCGCTCCGGCACGACGCATCTGGTGAACCTGATCGCCGCCGACCCACGCCGGCGCGCCCTGCCGTACTGGGAGAGCCAGGAACCCCTGCCCGCACGGGGTGACGGTCCCGGCATCTCCGGCGTCGATCCGCGTTACGCGCGGGCCAAGTCCGAGCATGACGCACTCATGGCGAGCGCCCCCGTGGTCGCCGCCATGCACGACCGGTTCCCCGAGGCGATCGAGGAGGAGGTCGAGCTCCTGGACCTCGACCTGGCCGCCTACGTCTTGGAATGGCATGCGCGGGTGCCGGGTTGGCGCGACTACTACCTGGCGCTCGACCAGTGCCGGCACTACGCGTACCTGAAGAAGGTGTTGCAGGCGCTGACGTTCCTGCGCGGCCCGCGCACCTGGGTCCTCAAGAGCCCGCAGCACTGCGAGCAACTCGGCCCGCTGATGGCGACCTTTCCCGACGCCACGGTGGCCTTCACCCATCGCGACCCGGTCGCGGTCATCCAGTCGGCGGTCACCATGATGGCCTACTCGGATCGCCTGCGGCGCAGGAGCATCGACGCGCCGTGGCTGGTGGACTACTGGAGCGATCGCGTGTACCGGCTCTTGAGCGCGTGTGTCCGCGACCGCGACCTCGTGCCCGCCGACCGGAGCCTTGACGTCGGCTTTCAGCAGCTCAACGGCAATGAAATGGCAGTGCTGGATACGCTTTACGAGCGCGGGGGCGTGGCGCTGACGCCGAAGGTGCGCGAGCGGTTCGAACGGTACCTGGCCGGGAATCCGCGCGGCAAGCACGGCCGCGTCCGGTACGACCTGCAGCGGCACTTCGGGGTGTCCGCCGAGGAATTGCGCGCCCGTTTCGACTTCTATTTCGACCGGTTCGACGTCCGCCCCGAGGCATGACCGCGAAGGAACATCGGAGATGAGTACCGAAGCGCAGCAGTTCGAACCGATCTATCGCAGCCGGCCGGGCGCCGACGCCATGCGCCCGGCGGCCGCCGAGGCGGCGGAGCCGATAGCCCCTGGGCTGTGGTGCTCGCCGGGCCTGTCGAACTCGTATCTGCTGACCACGGACGACGGGCGGGTCATCGTCAACACCGGGATGGGTTTCGAGGGGCCGGTGCACCGGGCCAACTTCGACGCCGTCGACCCCTCGCCGGTGCGCTACGTGATCTTCACGCAAGGCCACGTGGACCACGTCGGCGGCCTGGACAGCGTGCGCGACCCCGACACCAAGGTTGTGGCGCAGAAGAATTGGACGTCGTGGCGCGACGACAACGAGCGCCTCATCCCGTACCGTGCCGCCCGCAGCGCGTTCGCGTTCGCCGATACGCTTGGCGAGGGCATCCGGGCGATCCAGCGGCGGCTCGGGACGACGCGGCTGCCGGGCCAGAGCGTCCCCGTCGTCGACATCGAATTCGAGGACACCCTTACCCTGGAGCCGGGCGGTCGGCGGCTGGAGCTGGTCTCGGTGCCGGGCGGGGAGACCACGGACTCACTGGTGGTGTGGCTACCCGACGAGCGGATCTGCTTGTGTGGAAACACTTTCGGCCCGGTCTTCGGCCACATTCCCAATCTGGTCACCATTCGCGGTGACCGGTATCGCGACGCGTTGACGGCCGTCGCGGCGGTGGAACGGGTGCGCGACCTGCGACCCGACCTCCTGGTGACGGGCCACTTCGAGCCGATCGCGGGTGCCGAGCGCATCCACGCCGAGCTGACCCGGCTGCGCGACGCGATCAAGTACGTGCACGACGAGACCGTCGCCGGGATGAACGCGGGCACGGACGTCAGGACGCTGATGCGGGAGATCACGCTGCCGGCGGAATGTGAAGTGGGACAGGGCTACGGCAAGGTCGCCTGGGACGTGCGGGCCATCTGGGAGAACTACTCCGGCTGGTTCCACCACACGTCGACCACCGAGCTCTATCCGGTCGGATTCGACTCCGTGGCCGCCGACCTTTTGGACCTGGCCGGCGCCGACGCCCTGCTGACACGGGCGCGGGAACACCTCGCCGCCGGCCGCCCCCTACAGGCGATTCATCTGGCCGAACTGGTTCCCCCGGACCACCCACTCGCCCGCGACGTCCTGCGGCAGGCCCACGAGAAGCTCCTGACCGAGAGCGAGAACTTCTGGGAGACCGCCTGGCTCAAGCACCAGGTGGCGAGGAACTCATGACCGCGCGGGTCAGCTTCGACTTCACCGGCACCACGGCACTGGTCACCGGCGGCACCAGTGGCATCGGGCACACCACGGCGGTGCTGTTCCGGGATGCCGGGGCCGAGGTGGCCGTCACCGGCACCAAACCCGCGGCGTCGGAATACGACTCGGATCTGTCAGGCATGGCGTATCACCAGCTGCAGATCACCGACAAGGGGTCGGTCGACGCACTGGCCGAACGCTTCGAGCGCCTTGACGTGTTGATCAACAACGCGGGCGCGAACTTTCCCGGAGGCATCGACGAATCGAAGCCGGACGGCTTCGAGGCATCGGTCGCGGTCAATCTCACAGGACCCTACCGGCTGACGGTCGGCCTCTATCGCGCGCTGAGGGCGTCCACCGCGCCCGGGGGCGCGAGCGTGGTGAACCTGGCGTCGATGTCGGCGTTGCGCGCCGTCCCACTCGTGCCCGGCTACGGTGCCGCCAAGGCCGGGGTCGTGGACGTCACGCGGAACCTCGCGGTCAAGTGGGCGGGCAAGGGAATCCGCGTGAACGCGGTGGCGCCCGGAACGATCGACACCCCGATGACCGCGCCCATGCACGCGGCGCCCGAACTGGTGGAGTCGGAGCTGGCTCACATCCCACTGCGCCGCCTAGGCTTCGCCGGTGAGATCGCACCGACGATCGCATTCCTGTGCACCGAACAGAGCAGCTACACCAGCGGGGCGCTGTTCGTGGTCGACGGCGCGTCGGACTGCGTCTGAAGGGACGATGACGTTTGAGAGGACGATGACCATGGCACCCGCACTGCGGCCCGAGGACTTCTACCACACCGGCATCGTCGTGCCCGACCTCGACGCGGCGATGGCCCGCCTGAGCGCGCTGGCCGGCTACCGCTGGATCACCCCGACGAGCTACACGCTGCCGTTCCGCACCGCGACCGAAAGCCGGGAACTCACTTCGACATTCGTGTATTCGCTACAGGCCCCGCACGTCGAGCTGATCCAGGAGGTCCCCGGCAGCCCGTGGACGGCGACCCCGGGCAATGCCATCCATCACCTCGGCTACTTCACCGACGACCTGAGCGGCACCGCGCGCTCGCTCGAGGAGCACGGTTTCGCCTTCGAAGCCACCGCCGACGTCTCGCCGCCCGGCCTCGCGCTGTTCGCCTACTACGTCGACAGCTTCGGGACCCGCATCGAAATCGTCGATAGGGCACTATTTCCCGACTTCGACGCCTTCCTCCGGTCGCTGGCGCCGGAGGGCTGACATGCTCCTGACGGTACTGCGCTTCAACTTCGCCTCCCCACACGGTGACGCACGCACCCAGAGCCGGCTACTCTCGGCCGCACTCGAACTGGCGCAGTGGGGCGAGTCGCACGGCATCACCTCGATCAGCGTCGACGAGCACCACGCGACGGGACACGGGTGGAGCTGCAACCCGATCCTGGCCGCGGCCATGTTCCTCGCCCGCACGTCCACGCTGATCGCCAGCGTGGACTGCGCGCTGGGGCCCTTGTGGAATCCGGTGCGGCTCGCCGAGGACATCGCCCTCGTCGACAACATGAGCCACGGTCGGTTGCACACCACCGTGGGGCTTGGCTACCGCACGGTCGAATACGAATCGCTAAGAGCCGATTTCGACCGGCGCGGCGAGCTGATGGACAACCTCCTCGAGCGCATGCTCTCGGTCTGGTCAGGCACCAACGGGGACGCCGGCATCTGCACCGGCACATGGACGCGGCCGCACCCGCCGCTGTACGTCGGTGGTGGCGCGCGCGTCACCGCGCGCCGCGCGGCCCGATTCCGGCTGCCGCTCAGCCTCGCCGACCACCTGCCCGAGGTCGCCGCATACTACCGCGAGCTCTGTGCGCAGGCCGGCCTGACGCCGTTCATCCTCATGCCCGGGCCGGTCAACCACGGCATGGTCTACCTGCACGAAGACCCAGAGCGCGCATGGGCGGAGCTCGGTGAGCACATCCTTTGGGAGGCAGTCACTTACGGCGGGTGGTCGACCGATCAGCGGTCCCTCATGCACCTGCCCGGTGTCCGCACCCTGGATGAGGTCAAAGCCTCGGGACGATACCGGTTCCTCACGCCCGAGGAGCTCATCGCCGAAATTCGGGACGCGGGCGACTACGGCCCGCTCGTCATGCACCCGCTCGTCGGGGGCATGCCCATCGACGAAGCGTGGAAGTCGGTGCAGCTGCTCACCGACAAGGTCCTGCCCGCCCTCGGGTGAGTCGCCGGTCAACGGGTGAGACCGGGCAGTCCAGCCCCGGGCAGCTCGCGCGACGAATGCGTTCGGGGAATAGGGCACCGTGGTCCCGAAGGCCTGGGAAGTCGGACCGGTTACGCATCCGGAGAACGGGTACCTCGCTGGCATCGGAATCAACGACGATATGGGAGGTCCGGTGAAAGCTCAGAAAGCCCAGGCCAAGCAAGCGGTTGCGCTGCTGGGCGGTGCCGCCACGATCAGCCTGGCGGTCGCCTTCGGGGGAAGTGCAGGGGCAACGACGATGGCAGACAACGCGCCCGCGGCGCCGCCCATCTCGTCGAGCCCTGCGCCCCCGCCACCGCCCGCCGTCAACGGGAACACCGGCGGCGGCAACGGCGTGAGCGGCGGTGCGGGAGGACCGGCGGGCGGTGCTGGAGGGGCCGGAGGCGGGGCCGGCGGCGGCGGTGGCGCCGGCGGCGGCGCAGGGGGTGGCGGCGGCTAAGCCCTAGCGCCATCCGCCGAAATTGCGCTGAAGGTCAGGATTTGCCCCGCGGATCGCAACCGCCTCGGCGATCTCGGCGCTGCCAAGCGTTTCAGCGCGGCTTTCGCCGCCAGTGCGGGCTCTTGACCGCTTTCAGGGCCTCGGTTACGCACAGATCGAGTGGGCGCTGGGGAGACGACTGTCGCACCCAGCGCTGAAACGCGAAATCGGCTGCCGCGAAGGCGAGTTGGACAAGGAGAGCGGGGCGGATGTCGTTGTCGGGGTCGGCGCCCATGCGGTCGCCGACGAGCTTGGCCGCGCGCTCTTTGTCGCCGGGCATATGGATCGTGGCCTTTTCGAGCAGGCCGGGCGCCCCGAGCAGCGCCTCCCGCCATTCCGCGATGTCGGCCTGGTCGAACGAACTGATCCGCGACACGATGGCGCTGATCAGCGCGACGTCCGGCGCCTCACGCGCGGGCCGCTGCTCGAGCAGGTTCACGATAGCGGCGCCGCCGTGGCGCACCGGCGCCAGCAACAGGTCCTCCTTGGCGGGCATGTGCCGAAACAGCGTGCGCGGGGAAATCCCTGCGGCGGCGGCGATTTCGTCGGTGGTCACCGCGTCATAACCGCGCTCGACGAACAGGCGGATCGCCGCGCGCCGGATGTCGGCACGGATCTGCGCGCGTTGGCGATCCCGTAGCGACCCTCCGCCGATGGTCACCTGAAACAGCCGATCCCGCCGTCGACGTGGATGGTCTGGCCGGTGATGAAGGTGGCATCGGTGCCGAGCAGGAAGGCGACCAGCGCGCCGACGTCGGAGCGCACATCGCCGATGCGCTTCATCGGAACCCGCTTGACCGCCTTCGTGTAATCGTCGGGGGCGAACTGTTTCCACAGCTTGACCCCGTCCGACTCGGCGAACGGGCAGACGACGTTGACGCGGACGTTGTCCCGTCCCCACTCCAGCGCGGCGACCTTGGACAACCCGCGGATGCCCTCCTTCGCGGCGGCATAGCCGCCCCACCTCGGTTCACCACCGGTGCCCGTCCCCGAGCCCAGGTTCACGATCGACCCGCCGCCCGCCTCGACCATCAACGGGTGCACCGCCTGCATCAGCAGAAAGGTCGCCCGTGGACCGACGTCGTGGCCGAGCGCCCAGTCCTCGAGGGTGATGTCCACAAATCGCTTCGGCTCGTTGGTGGCTATCGCGTTGTTGACCAGGCCGTGCACGGAGCCGAACGCCTCGACGGCGGCGGCCGCGATGCGCGGCGCGCTGTCCGGGTCACGCAGGTCGGCCACCAGCTCCTCGGCTCGGCCCAGCTGCCGCAACTCTGCGGTGGTCGCGCGCAGCTTGTCGCCCTGGATGTCGACCAGCAGCACCGACGCGCCGCGCTCGAGCAGCGCCACGGCGACGCCCTTGCCGACGCCCTGCGCCGCGCCGGTCACGATCGCGACGTGGCCGCGCATCGATTCGGGATGGGCGTAGGTCATCGCGCCGACGCGCCCGCAGCGAGCTTCGGCGCGGGGCGGCCCGCGAAGAGGGGCAGGTCCAGGTACGTCTTGATGCCGGGGTCGGCCGCGCAGACGTCCGGGATGGCGTTGACGCAGTGGTTGGCGGTGGCCACCACGCCCGGATTCTTCACCAGCCCCTCGGCGATCGTCTCGGGTTGTAACCCCTTGAAGGTGAGGCTCACGGTGGGCTCACCGGTGATCTCCACCTCGAAGCGTTCGCCGCGGCCGCCGAAATCCCAGGCCGGGTCCAGGTTCTCCTCGCCCATCAGCCAGTTGACCGCCGCCGTGATCACCGGTTCGCCGTCCACGAGCGCCTGCCACCGGAACCGCCGCGCGGCCACGGCTCCCGTGGTGATCGGGAACGGGGCGTAGTCGATGTCGGCGGTCGCCACCGCGACGTCCTGGATGGTCCTGACGTTCGGATCGATGCGAAAGCCCATGTGGTCGGCGATCATTCGCACCGATTGTTTGAACCCCGCCTCCAGCAGACTCGCCATGGGGCCCTGCATGGCCTCCTCGGGCGTGCCGCCGAAACCCATGATGTGGCGGACCACGTCCGGGGCGTTGTAGGTGCGGATGTCGGAGAACTCCTCGGCGCGGATGTGGGTGACTGCCGACGAGAGCCCGGACAGCATGAGCGGGAACCGCTCGGTGATCCCGCCCGGGTGGATCCCCGAACCGTGCAAGGTCACCCCGGCCTCGGCCGCGGCATCGGCGACGGCCCGGTGCCGCGGGTTGCCCGGGTCCGGGTAGACCCAGCCGACCGGGGTCACGACGTTCTTGCCGGACCGCAGGATGGCGACCACCTCGTCGTCATTGGGGATCAGCGGGCTGTACACCACGCAGTCGGCCTCCGTGGCGAGCACGTCGTCGAGGCTGTTGGTCGCGGTGACGCCCAGCTCACCGAGGCCGAGGAACTCGCCGACGTCCCGGCCGTCCTTCTCGGCGGAATGTACCCAACAGCCGACGAGTTCGAGTTGCGGGTGATTGAGGACGCATTCGATGGCGGCCCGGCCCACACCTCCCGTCGCCCACTGGATGACACGGAGCTTGGTCGGGCTACTCATCGATGAACCTCCGAAAGGAAACGGTGCGCATGGCGCCTCGCACGGCACAGTATGACCACATGGCAGTGACCGTCAACAAACGAGATGCGCGCCGAAACGGCACACGGTCGGGCCCGTTGACTGGATAATTCGAGAGCCACAGAACCGCAGACCCGTGGGAGGGACCGTGCACCGGACGCTCGTCGCCGCGATGGCGTTGGCATTCGCCTGCTGGCCCGCGCTGCCGCGGGCGGCGGCCGACAACCCCGTCTGCACGCCGACGGAGTGTTCCTTCCTGTCCCCGTCGCACAACATCAGCTGTGAAGTGAACTTCAAGCGCAATGAGATTCCCGACGAGACCTACTGCCAGACCAACTCCCCGCCTCAGTCGGTGACGATGACCACCAGCGGTTCGTTCAAGACCTGCACGGGCGACTCCTGCCTGGGCAACGCCGCTCAAGGCACCCCCACGCTCGCCTATGGCCAGAACGCCGGAGTCGGCCCGTTCAACTGTCGCTCGGAGACCGACGGGGTGACCTGCACCGTGACGTCGGGCCGCGGCTTCACCCTGTCGACCGCGGGCATAACATCCGTCGGATGACGGACACCCGCATGAGCGCCTCGTTGGGACCCACCCCCGAGCAGTTCGCGGCGTTGGCGGGCCGGCCGGCGGACGCACCAGTCGTCATGGTCAACCTGCTGAAGTTCACGTCGCCGGGCGGCGTGGAGTCCTATCAGCGTTACGGCCGCGAAGTGGCGCCGCACCTCGAACGCGTAGGCGCCACCGTGCGCTACCTCGGCACCGCGCCGGCGTTCGTCATCGGCGACGGGGAAAGGCCTTGGTGGGACGCCATTCTCATCGTCGAGTACCCGACTCCGCAGGCGTTCATCGACATGGTGACGACCCCCGAATACGCCGCGGTGCACGAACATCGCGCAGCCGGGCTCGACCGCGGCGACCTCATCGCGACGTCCGCCTGGTCCCTCGGGGACTGACCACTCCCCCCTGAAGGGCCTGGAAGGGCCTGAAGGGCCGTCAGCGCTGGGGCCTTTGGCCACTAGGAAGCGCCCGGTCGGGGCGGTTAGCGTCGTGCGGAGTAACCCAACATCGAGAGTCTTGAGTCATGCGTGAATTCAGCGTGCCGGCGGGCTTCACCGTCGGCGAGCACGACAGCATCGTCAGCAGCGTGTACTCCCACGAGCGCGACGACCCCAACCACGTGATCTTCCGACGGCTGGTCGACGGCGTCTGGACGGATGTGACGTGCGCCCAGGCCGCCGAGCAGATCCGGCAGACCGCGCTCGGGCTCATCGCCGAGGGGGTGAGCGCCGGCGACCGGGTGGCCATCTTGTCGGGCACCCGCTACGAGTGGGTGATCCTGGACTACGCGATCCTGTCGGTGGGCGCGGTCACCGTGCCGATCTACGACACGTCCTCCGCCGAGCAGGTGCGCTGGGTGCTGGAGGACTCCGGCGCCGTGCTGGTGATCGCCGAGACCCACGCGCACGCCCAGCTGGTCAAGGAACTCACCAACGAGTTGCCGAATCTGCGCAGCATCCTGCACCTCGAGTCCGGGGGCCCCGTCGCACTCGACCAGCTGGCCGAGGCCGGAAAGTCGGTCGACACCGGTCAACTCGACGAGCGCCTGGCCGCGCTGCGAGCGGCCGACGCCGCCACGCTGATTTACACGTCGGGCACGACCGGGCGCCCGAAGGGCTGCCAGCTGACGCACTCGAACCTGCTCTTCGAGACTCGGGGTGCCGCGGAGTGCTTCCCGACGCTGTTGCGCGAGGGCGAGCGGCTCCTGGTCTTCCTGCCGCTGGCCCACGTGCTGGCGCGCTCGCTGTCGATGTCCGCGTTCGCCAACAAGGTCACCACCGGTTACACCAGCGACATCAAGAACCTGGTGCCCACCCTCGCCGTCTTCAAGCCCACGGTGGTGGTGTCGGTGCCCCGCGTCTTCGAAAAGGTTTACAACACAGCCGAGTTGAGCGCTCGTGACGGCGGCCGGGGCTGGCTCTTCAACCTGGCCGCCCGCACCGCGACCGAGTGGAGCGCCGCCCAGGACACCGGGGGCGCCGGGCGGCTGTTGCAGGCGGGACACGCCGCGTTCGACCGACTGGTGTACGGGCGGCTGCGCGCCGCGCTGGGCGGCGAATGCCGCGCGGCCGTCTCGGGCGGCGCCCCGTTGGGAAAGCGGTTGTGCCACTTCTACCGCGGTATCGGGCTGACGGTCTACGAGGGCTACGGCCTGACCGAGACCAGCTCCGCGATCACGGTGAACAGGCTAGGTGACGAGCGGGTCGGCACGGTCGGAAAGCTGTTGCCCGGCAACAGCTTGGCGATCGCCAACGACGGCGAGGTGCTGGTCCGCGGCGGCGTGGTGTTCGCCGGCTATTGGCACAACGAGAAGGCCACCGACGAGGCGATCGTCAACGGGTGGTTCCACACCGGCGACCTCGGTTCGGTGGACGACGACGGTTTCCTGTCGATCGTCGGCCGCAAGAAGGAGATCATCGTCACCGCCGGCGGCAAGAACGTCGCCCCGGCCGTCCTCGAGGACCAGCTGCGGGCCCACCCGCTGATCAGCCAGGCGATGGTGGTCGGGGACAACAGGCCGTTCGTCGCCGCGCTGATCGCGATCGATCCGGAAGGCTTCGACGTGTGGAAGCAGCACCACGGCAAAGCGCCCACCGCCTCGGTCGCGGACCTGGCCGACGATCCCGACCTGGTGGGCGAGATCGATCAGGCCGTGAAGGCGGCCAACCAGACGGTGTCGAACGCCGAATCGATCCGCAGGTTCCACATCCTGCCCGTCGATTTCACCGTGCTCACCGGCGAGCTGACCCCGACCCTCAAAGTCAAGCGCAACGTGGTGGCCGCCCGGTTCGCCAACGAGGTCGACGCGCTCTACGCCAAGCGGTGACACGAAAGGAGAACCGTGATGACCGTGTTGATGACGGGGTTTCCCGGCTTTCTCGGCACCGCCCTGTTGCCGAGGATCCTCAAGCGCACGGACGACTCGGCAATCTGTCTGGTACAGCCCAAGTTCGCCACGCAGGCGGAGCGTCGCGCCAGCGAGCTGAGCTCGGCGGATCCCTTCCTGGAGGGCAGGATCCGGCTGGTCGAGGGTGACATCACCCAGCCCGGGCTGGGGCTGGCCGCCGACGTCCTCGCCGGGGTCACCGAGGCGTGGCACCTTGCCGCCGCGTACGACCTCACCGTGGCCCGGGACATCGCCGTCCGGGTCAACGTCGACGGCACCCGCAACGTGCTCGACGCGCTCGAGCGCTGCCCGAAATTGACTCGCCTGCACTACTTCAGCACCTGCTATGTCAGCGGACGCTATGCCGGCCCGTTCGGCGAGGACGACCTCGAAGTGGGCGCGCCGTTCAACAACTACTACGAGGAGACCAAGAACCTCGCCGAGGCGGACGTGCGCTGGCATATGTCCGCGGGCATGCCGGCGACCATCTACCGCCCCTCGATCGTCGTCGGCGACAGCCGCACGGGTGAGACGCAGAAATTCGACGGTCCCTACTTCGTCCTGCGGTTACTGCTCCGGCAGCCGCGGCGCGCGATCGTCCCGATGGCCGGCGACCCGACGATGACGCGGGTCAACGTGGTACCGCGCGACTTCGTCATCGACGCCGTCGAATACTTGAGCGGCCGCCCCGGTTCGGAGGGCCGGACCTACCAGCTGGCGGACCCGCGCCCGCTCACCGTCGACGAGATGGCGGATACCCTGGCCGAGGCGACCGGGCGCGAACTGGTCAAGGTTCGGATGCCGCGGAAGCTGGCGAAGGCGTCGCTGGCCCACGTTCCGGGCGTGCAGCGGTTGTTCGGAATCCCGCCCGAACTCGTCGATTACTTCACGCTCCCAACGCATTACCTCACCGACCACACCCGCGCGGATCTCGCGGGCAGCGGCATCGAGGTTCCCGCGTTCCGCAGCTATGTCGACCGGCTCGTCCGGTACGTGCGCGGCCATCCGGAGGTCGGCTCGGCGGCGATGTTCTGAGGAGAGTTGCGTGATGACTTTGCCGGGGTCTAATGGGTGGATGGAACTGATGACGCCCTCCGACGCGATCTTCCTGATGGGAGAATCCCGCGAGCACCCCATGCATGTCGGTGGGCTGCAGTTGTTCGAGCTGCCTGACGGCGCCGGCCGCGGCTTCGTTCGGGAGTTGTACGACCAGTTGATTGCGCAGCGGGACTTTCAACCCACCTTCCTCAAGCGTCCCGCGACGTTCGTCGGCGGGATCGCCAATCTCGGCTGGTCGTATGACAAGGACATCGACATCGACTACCACGTCCGGCGCTCGGCGCTGCCGTCGCCCGGGCGCGTCCGCGAGCTTCTCGAGCTGACGTCGCGGTGGCACAGCAGCCTGCTCGACCGTCACCGCCCGTTGTGGGAAACCCACATCATCGAGGGCCTCAAAGATGGCCGGTTCGCGATCTACACCAAGGTGCACCACGCGCTGATCGACGGTGTCTCGGCGCAGAAGCTGATGCAGCGCGCCCTGTCGAATGACCCGGCCGACAACGAGATTCGTGCGCCGTGGAGCCTGCCCAAGCGAAAGCGCACGCGCCGACCGTCATCCCCGCTGAACGCGCTGCTGCAGGCGGCGGGTTCCGTTGCGGCGCTTGGGCCTTCGACCGTCTCGCTGGCGCGCGCCGCGCTACTCGAACAGCGGCTGACATTGCCCTTCGGCGCCCCGCGCACCATGCTGAACGTCAAGATCGGGGGCGCCCGCCGTTGCGCCGCGCAGTCTTGGTCGCTGGAGCGGATCAAGAACGTCAAGAAGGCCTCGGGAGCGACGGTCAACGACGTCGTCCTGGCGATGTGTTCCGGTGCCCTGCGCTACTACCTGCTCGAGCACAACGCCCTGCCGGACGCGCCGCTGCTCGCCATGGTTCCGGTGAGCCTGCGCAGCGAGGACGAAGCCGACGCCGGTGGCAATCTGGTTGGGGCGATCTTGTGCAACCTCGCGACCGACACCGACGATCCGGCGCAGCGGTTGCAGACGGTCAGCGACTCGATGCGCAACAACAAGAAGGTGTTCTCGCAGCTGCCACGGTTTCAGGCCTTGGCGTTGTCCGCGATGAACATGGCATCGCTGAGCCTGGCGGCTGTGCCAGGTTGGGTGTCGTCGACGCGGCCGCCGTTCAACATCGTCATCTCGAATGTGCCCGGGCCCACCCAGCCGATGTACTACGGGGGCGCCCGGCTCAACGGCAACTACCCGTTCTCCATCGTGCTGGACGGCCAGGCGCTCAACATCACCCTGGCCAGCAACGCCGACAACCTGGACTTCGGCCTGGTCGGATGCCGGCGCAGCGTGCCGCACCTGCAGCGACTGCTCGCGCACCTGGAGTCGTCGCTGAAGGACCTGGAACGCGCGACCGGGGTGTGACGGTTGGCCAAGCTCAGCGCGGGTGTGTTGGTCTACCGGCTGTCCGAGGGCGTTGTCGAGGTGCTGATCGCGCACCCGGGCGGCCCGTTCTGGGCCCGCAAGGACGACGGGGCCTGGTCGATTCCCAAGGGCGAGTACACCGATGGCGAGGATCCCTGGGACGTCGCACAGCGTGAGTTCGCCGAGGAACTCGGTCTGGCGGTGCCCCCAGGCCCGCGCACGGACCTCGGTGTGCTGAAACAACCCAGCGGCAAGCTCATCACCGCCTTCGCCGTCCACAGCGACCTCGATGTGACCGACACACGCAGCAACACCTTCCTGATCGAGTGGCCAAGAGGCTCGGGCACCCTGCGGGAATTCCCCGAGATCGATCGCGTTGGCTGGTTCTCGGTGGCGCGGGCACGCACGAAGCTGCTCAAGGGGCAGTTGGGATTCCTCGATCGACTGATGTCGCAGCCGGATTTGGCCGGACTACCCGAAGGGACATGAGCCATGCAGACCTTGCGAACTCCCGACGAGCGCTTCGACGACGTGCCCGATTTTCCCTATGCGCCAAGGTATTCCGAGATACCCGACGCCGAGGGCGGCGAGCTGCGGGTCGCGTGGGTCGAGGACGGGCCGAGCGACGCGGACCCCGTGCTCATGCTGCACGGCGAGCCGTCATGGTCGTACCTGTACCGCAAGATGATCCCGATCCTCGTCGCCGCCGGCCACCGCGTGATCTGCCCGGACCTCGTCGGGTTCGGTCGTTCCGACAAGCCGACCCGCCGGGAAGACCACACCTATGCGCGTCACGTCGAGTGGATGCGCGCCCTCGCGTTCGACGTGCTCGACCTCCGGAACGTGACGCTGGTCGGACAGGACTGGGGCGGGCTGATCGGGTTGCGGCTGGCCGCCGAGCATCCCGAACGGTTTTCCCGGCTGGTGGTCGCGAACACCGGCCTGCCCAACGGGGAACAGTCGATGGCCGAGGTGTGGTGGCGCTTCCGCGAGGCCATCACGACGACGCCGACGCTGAACGTCGGCTGGTTCGTGCAGGGCGGGTGCCGCCAGCAGATGAGCGACGAGGTCCGCGCGGGTTACGACGCACCATTCCCCTCCGACGAATACTGCGCCGGTCCGCGCGCCATGCCGGGGCTGGTGCCGACCTCTCCCGAGGATCCGGCGGCGGCGGCCAACAAGGCGGCGTGGACGAAGCTGTCCGTCAGCCCGACGCCCATGCTCGTCGCCTTCAGCGACAGTGATCCCATCACCGGGCCGATGGGCGCGATCTTCCGGCGTGAGATGCGCGGCGCCCAGGGCATCGATCATCCCGTGATCCACGGTGCCGGCCACTTCCTGCAGGAGGACGCCGGCGAAGAGCTGGCCGGGGACATCGTGAAATTTCTGCGCCGCTGAGCCGGTCCCGGTTGCGGGCACAATGGCTGCATGACGACCGCGTCGGCGCAAGCCGAATCGAATGGGATGCTGCTGCAGCTGCTGGACCCGGCCAACCGCGCCGACCCGTACGAGGTCTACGCGCAGTTCCGTGACCGCGGGCCGGTGCAACTGCCCGAGTCCCATCTGGTCGTCTTCTCGGGCTACCGCGACTGCGACGACGTGCTGCGCCACCCGTCGTCGAGCAGCGACAACACGAATTCGACGGTCACGAAGCGCCAGATCGAGGACGGCCTGGTGGGGCCCCGCCAAATTCCGCCGGGGTTCCTGTTCCTCGATCCGCCCGACCACACCCGGTTACGCAGGCTGGTCAGCAAGGCCTTTGTGCCGAAGGTCGTCAGCGCGTTACAACCCGACATCGAGGGCCTGGTCGACGGATTGCTGGCTGGCATCGCCGAGCAGGGTCGCTTCGATGTCGTCAGCGACTTCGCCTATCCGCTGCCCGTGGCGGTGATCTGCCGGCTGCTCGGCGTCCCGCTGGAGGACGAGCCGCAGTTCGGCCAGGCGTCGGCGGTGCTGGCGCAGGCTCTCGACCCGTTCTCTACCATCACCGGCGTGCCGCGGGAAGTGGTGAACCAGCGCATGCAGGCCGGCGCGTGGCTGCGTGGTTACTTCCACAACCTGATCGACCGCCGTCGCGCGCAGCCCGGGGACGACCTGTTGTCGTTGCTGATCGCGGTCGAGGAATCCGGCGACCAGCTGACCGAGGAGGAGATCGTCTCCACCTGTAACCTGCTGCTGATCGCGGGGCACGAGACCACGGTGAACCTCATCGGCAATGCGATCCTGGCCATGCTGCGCGACCCGGCGCAGTGGAGGGCGTTTAGCGCCGACGCCGCTCGGGCGCCCGCCATCGTCGAGGAAACGTTGCGTTACGACCCACCCGTGCAGCTGGTCGGGCGCGTTGCCGGAGCCGACATGACGATCGGGAGCGTGGACGTGCCAGCGGGTGACGTGATGATGCTGCTGTTGGCCGCGGCGCACCGCGATCCGGCGGAGTTCGCTTCGCCGGATACCTTCGACCCCGATCGGGAAGTGTTGCGGCATCTCGGGTTTGGCCGCGGGGCGCACTACTGCCTGGGCGCCCCGCTGGCCCGCCTGGAAGCCGGCGTCGCGCTGTCGGCGTTGACGGCCCGCTTCCCGTCGGCGCGCCTGGCCGGCGAACCGGAGTACAAGGCCAACGTCACGCTGCGCGGCCTGTCAACGCTGGCGGTCGAGGTCTAGCTCATTTTTCTTGGCGCGAGCGACCGTGTCTGTACGGCGACACGCCGTGTTGGGTGTACAAACGCGGACGCTCGCGACGAGGCTAATCGCGCTCCCAGGGCGGGGTTTCGTCCATCTTCCTGTAGTACTTGGCCAAGTGGCTCTTCACCCGGTCGACATCCTTTTCCGGCAGGTCGACGCCGCCGCGCGCGCCATCCATGATCGCGCCGGCCGCCATGACCCCGCGCGGCACCGCCTTCAGTTCGCCGCCGATGACGTCGGCGATGAGCAGCTTGTATGCGGTGAAATTGTCCTTCTTCTCGCCGTCGTACCAGACGTGGGCGTCGCGGTACTTCTGATTCGGCGCCTCCTCGGCGTTGGCCCACTTGCGAACACGCTTCTCGGCGGAGTCGCCGTCCCATTTCCGGTCGCGGTCCGCCAAAGGCAGATCCTGAAACGCTGTGACAGACATGCCGTTCGCGTGCCCGGGCTGGGCCGGGGCTAAACCCCCGACCCAGCACTTATCCGGGCAGCAGCGCAGCGACGGGAAAGACGCCGTCAACCCACCTGGGCGGAGCCCAGACCCGGCACGATGTCCCCGAGGCTGAAGGTCAGCGGTTGCTCGAGTTGGTCATAAGTGCACGAGCGCGGGTCGCGGTCGGGGCGCCATCGGTTGAACTGGGCGGTGTGGCGGAACCGCGCACCCTCCATGTGGTCATAGCGGACCTCGACGACGCGCTCGGGCCGCAGCGGCACGAACGAGAGGTCCTTTCCGGCGTTCCAGCGTGAGAATTCGTTCTTGCGCGGCGTCCGCTCGCCGGCTTCGTGGGCGGCCCAGTTCCACGGATGGCCCTCGAAGCTCGTGACGAGGGGCTGCAGCTCGGTGAACAGCCGCCGCCGCTCGGCCATTGGGAAGGCGCCGATCACACCGACCGAGGCCAGCTGCCCGTCCCCCTGGTAGAGGCCCAGCAGCAGCGATCCGATGGCGTCGCCGCCGGACTTGTGCACGCGATACCCGGCGACCACGCAGTCGGCGGTCCGCTCGTGCTTGACCTTGAACATCACGCGCTTGTCCGGCTGATAGGTGACCGTCAGCGGCTTGGCGATGACGCCGTCGAGGCCGGCCCCCTCGAACTCCTCGAACCACCGGTGTGCGGTTTCCAGATCGGTGGTCGCCGGCGTGATGTGGATCGAGGGCCCGGCGCCCGCGAGCGCGTCGACCAGGGCGGCACGCCGTTCGGTGAACGGGCGTCGGGTGTAGTCGTCGTCGCCGACGGCAAGCAGATCGAAGGCGATGAAGGACGCCGGCGTCGCCTTCGACAGCATGCGCACCCGCGAGTCGGCCGGATGGATGCGCTGTTGCAGCGCTTCGAAATCCAGGCCGTGGTCGGTCGCAACGACGATCTCCCCGTCGATCACGCAGCGTGCCGGCAACTCGGCCCGGACGGCCTCCACCAGCTCGGGGAAATAGCGTGTCATCGGGCGCTCGTTGCGGCTGCCCAGCTCCACCTCGTCGCCGTCGCGGAAGCAAATGGACCGGAAACCGTCCCACTTGGGCTCGTACGACGCGTCCGGCGGGATCGACGCGACCGATTTCGCCAGCATGGGGGAGACCGGCGGCATCACGGGGAGGTCCATGGGTTCATTGTGGCGGGCGGCGTGCTGGAATCGGACTATGGCAGCTGCGGAAGAGTTCGACGTCGACGGCATCGCGGTGCGGCTGACCAGTCCCGACAAGGTGTATTTCCCCAAGCTGGGCTCCGGCGGCACGAAGCGCCGGCTCGTCGAGTACTACCTCGCGGTGGCCGGCGGCCCGATGCTGATCTCGCTGCGGGACCGGCCCACACACCTGCAGCGCTTCCCGGACGGCATCGACGGCGAGGAGATTTACCAGAAGCGGATACCGCAGCACCATCCCGACTACCTCGAGACATGCCGGGTGACGTTCCCGTCCGGGCGAACCGCGGACACGCTGCGGGTCACCCATCCGGCCGCGATCGTGTGGGCGGCGCAGATGGGCACCGTCACGCTGCATCCGTGGCAGGTGACCTGCCCGGACACCGACCACCCAGACGAGCTGCGCGTCGACCTGGATCCGCAGCCCGGCGTTGCGTTCAAGGAGGCACGGGCCGTCGCGCTCGACGTGCTGTACCCGCTGCTCGACGAGCTCGGCCTGGTGGGATACCCGAAGACCTCGGGCGGCCGGGGGATTCACGTGTTCCTCCGGATCGCTCCCTACTGGGACTTCGTGGAGGTGCGCCGGGCGGGGATCGCGCTGGCCCGGGAGGTGGAGCGCCGCGCCCCCGACGCCGTGACGACGTCCTGGTGGAAGGAGGAACGCGGCAAGCGCATCTTCATCGACTTCAACCAGAACGCCCGGGATCGCACCATGGCGTCGGCCTACTCGGTGCGGCCCACGCCGATCGCGACGGTGTCGACCCCGCTCACGTGGGACGAGCTCGCCGGCGCCGAGCCCGACGACTACACCATGGCGACGGTGCCCGAGCTGGTGCGACGCCGCGAGGACCCCTGGGCCCCGATGCGCGACGTCGCCCAGTCGATTGACCCGTTGCTGGAGATGGCCGCCGCCGACGAGGAGCGCGGGCTCGGCGACATGCCGTACCCCCCGAACTACCCGAAGATGCCGGGCGAGCCGAAGCGGGTGCAGCCGAGCAAGGATCGCGATCGCAAGAGCCAGTAGGCGGACTAGGCCCACCGGCCGTTGCGCCACCGGACCATCTGGTCGATCGACTGCGCGGCGAGCGCCATGACCAGGCCCGCGACCGGAGCCAGCGCCCACGACCCGGACAGCATCACGTAGCCGAACGCGGCGCCGACGAGCAGCAGCATCAGCCGCACGGGCGTCCACCGCTCGGTCGACCGCAACCGGAACGACAGCGCGAAGCCCAGCAACAGCGCCAGCACGTGACCGACGGCGGTGAAGTCTCCGACCCACGTCGCGGCCACCGCGACGCCCAGCCACCAGCCGATCCACACCGGCCGCCAGCGCACCGGTATGGAGGACGTCAGGGCGCCGAGAACGCACACCGCCCCATAGCTGATGCCCACGTCGGTGGCACGAGCTACGGAGACCGGGACCCATCCCGTCTCCACCGCCCCGACCAGACCGACGGCGACCACCAGCGTCGCACCGATGTGGCCGACCGCGAACGTGATCACCAAACCCGTGCTCCGCCAAATGATTTCACCGAGCGCCAACAGGCACACCAGCCCCGGCAGCCAGACGTAGACGTCGTCGCCGTCGTTGACGAACGCGCTGCCGACCAGGGTGGCCAGGTGGCCGTGCGCCAGGTTGTGCAGGTTGGTGCTCATCTGGCCCACGGCGACGGCCCGCGCGTGCGGGCCCATGGCCGTGAGGGTGGCCGAGACGGCGAGCAGGACGACGGCGTACGCCGTGGTGACCCGCAGCGACGCCGCGCCGGCCAAGGTCCGCGCCGCCACTTCGGTCCACCGGCCGAAGCTTTCCCGCACGGGGTGGTCAGCCAGCATGGCGTGCTTCCCGGGTGCCCGGAGACCAACCGCTATCGCGCGCCAGCAGGTCCGCGACGGTCTCGCGGCGCACCAACTCCTGGGAGCGGCCGCCGACCACGCCGATCAGCGGAGGGTGGCCGGCCAGATTGCGGCCCGACCCGGTCGAGTAGTGGTATGCACCAGTGCACGCGACCGCCAGCAGGTCGCCCGGGTGGATGTCGGCCGGCAGTTCCACGTCGCGGGCGATCTCGTCACCGGCTTGTCCGTGCCGCCCCAGTACCGTGACGGGCGCCGTGGCGGTCGGCAGATGCCGGTTTGCCAGTGCCACAGTCTGTTTGGCGCCCCGGGCCGCGCCGGGCGCATGCCGGCCGACGTCGCCGTCCACCGCGACGAGCGTCCGCCCGCCCTGCTGGCGCTTGACGGCGATGACCCGGTGCAGCGTGATCCCGGCGCGCGCCGCGATCGCCCGCCCGGGCTCGATCGCGATGCGCGGGCGGGGATACCGATGCTCGGCGCAGACGGTCTCGAGTGCGGTTTCGATCGCCGCGGCGAGCGCCCGGGGGTTGAGCTCCGGCTCGCCGGACGAGCACGGCACGGCCTGCCCGCCGCCGAGGTTCAACTCGGTGAGCACCACCTGATGGCGCTCGCGGACCTCGGCCATGAGTGCGATCATCTGCCGGACGGCTTCCCCGTAGGGCGCGGCGTCGGTGAGCTGCGAACCGAGTTGGCAGTGCAGGCCGCCCAGGTCCAGCCACTGCTGGCCCAGGATGCGCTTGATCGCGCCGGACGCCTGGCCGTCCGCGAGCGTGAAGCCGAACCTCTGGTCGTGCGGCCCGCCTCCGACGTCGGGGATCACCCGAAGGAGCACCCGCTGTCGGCGGCGCACCCGGCCGGCCAGCAGCGCGATCTCGTTCGGGGCGTCGATCACCACGCGCCCCACCCCTGCGGTAACCGCATCGTCGAGCTGGGCCGCGGTCTTCGCGTTGCCGTGCAGGACGATGCGCGCCGGCGGCACGTCGGCGGCCAGCGCGGTGGCGAGCTCGCCGGCCGAGCAGACATTGACTCCGGCGCCCTCGGCGGCCGCCCAACCGGCCACGGCGACGCTCAACAGGGCCTTGCCCGCGTAGATCACCTCGGCGTCGGGCAGCGCGGCGCGGTAGCACCGGATGCGGGCGCGGAAGTCTTCCTCGTCGACCACGTGGGCAGGGGTGCCGAACGTGTCCGCGATCTCGGTGGTGGGCACACCTCCGACGCAGAGCCGGCCCGACGCGTCGACGTAGGCGCTCAGCGGCCAGATCGCGCGGTCGAGGTGCGGGTTCAACCCGTGCCGCAACGAGGGGAGCAGCTCGAAGAGCGTCATGCTTCCAAGGTGCTGGCCGGCCGCCGATCCGGCCACGTTCTTAACGAAGCCTTCACACCCGCGCGATGAATCTTCACGGATCCCGCACCGGCCGGGCCGAATCAGCCGGTCGGTATCGCGGCGACCACCTCGTCGGCGGTCAGAATTGCGCTCGCATAGTTCGGGATATTGACCTTGAGCGCGGCATGCATTTCGGTATCGGAATAGTCGGCGGTCGCGTCCCGCACCACGGTCACGTCGTACCCGAGTTCGGCGGCGAATCGCACGGTCGCCTCCAGACAGGTATGCGCGATGAGGCCGATGGCGATGAGCCGGTGAATGCCGTGGCGCTTGAGCTGGAGATCCAGATCGGTGTTGGCGAAGCCGCTGGAACACCAGTGCTCGCCTGCGACGATGTCGCCGGGCCGCGGCTCGAAGTCGCCATGCAGTTCCCCGCCCCACGTGCCGTATTCGAACGTTCGCCGCGACCAGGCCGCCTTCTGGATCGGCGCGACGTATCGCCACGATTCGTAATCCCCCGGGCGATACCGGCGGTGCAGCGCATAAAACGCGCGGATCTCGGCGCGTCGGGCGGCATCGAGAACCCGCTTCATATGGGCCACGCAGTCGTTGGCCTCGATGACGCCTTTCAGGCGATCCCACACTTTCCCACCCGGCGAGATGAAGTCGTTGTAGGGATCGATCACCAGCAGCCCGGTCGAGTCCTTGCTGAACGCCACGGTCGCTATCTTCCGCCGCGGCCAGCCGAAGTACCAGCGAACGGGACGTCGTCAGGAGCCGCGTGCCGGGCCGCGAGCAGGGCCCGCGCGGCATCCCCGATCGGAATCCGCAGCGGCAGCTGTGGCTTTTCGGCGGCATCGACGACCTCGGTGGCGACCTGCTCAGGGGTGATGATCCCGGCGCGGGGGCCGCCCCCCTTCAGGATGGCGGCGTACGGGTCCTCCGGCAGGGTGTGCGTGGTCACGTTGTCCAGGGCGCCCGAGCTCACCGCGCCCGGCTCGAGCAGGGCGGCCTGGACGCCGAACGGCGCCACCTCCATCGCGAGCGCTTCGACAAGCGCCTCCAGCGCCCACTTGGTGGACGCGTAGGCCGCCCCGGGCGGGCGCACGACGCGCCCCATGACGCTCGACATGAACAGGAGCTTGCCGTCGCCGCGGGCGCGTAGCTGCGGCAGTACCGCCTGCGCCACGCGGATCGCGCCGACGGTGTTGAGGTTCAACAGCCGCTGTAACTCCGCGAGCGGTGTGGCCTCGACGGCGGCGTAGAAGATCCCTCCCGCGTTGTTGACGACGATGTCGAGCTCGCCGGCGGCCGCGACGGCGGCGGTGACGCTGGCGTCGTCGGTGACGTCCAGGGTCAAGCGCTCGCTGACGTCCAAGTCGTCCAGGGCGCGCGGATCGCGCGCGGTGGCGATGACGCGGTGCCCGCGGCGGGTGAACTCTGTGGCGATGGCGCGGCCGATGCCGCGGTTGGCGCCCGTGATCAGGACAGCCGACATGGGGGTGCTCCTCTCAGCTTCGCGATTGGAAGATCAACTTCGCGATTGGAAGATCAATAGCGTGCTGGTCGCGGTGGCGACGAGCCTTCCGGCCGCGTCGGCGACCGTGCCCTCGGCGAACCCGATGCGCGAGCCGGCCTTGACCACGCTGCCGACCGCCGTCAGCGGTCCGCTGTCCACGGTGACCGCCTTGAGGTAGTTGACCTTGATCTCGACGGACGTGTAGGCGACGCCTTCTGGCAGCGTCGTGTGCAGCGCGCAGGCGGTGGCCGTATCCAGCAGCGTGCACACGGCGCCGCCATGGACCATGCCCATCGGGTTGTACATGGAAGCGTCCGGCTCGCACCCGAAGGTGATGCGGCCGTGCTCGACGTTCATCACCCGCATCCGCAACAGCTCGCTGATGGGGGGCGCTGGCAGCTGTCCGTCCGCGACGGCCTTCCAGTAAGCCAGCCCGGATGTCGACGCGACCGCGGCCTGGGTGGCCAGCGGGTCGCTCCACGTCACCACGCGTGACTGCCCGGCGGCTTGTTCAACGGTCGTCATGCGCGCATCCTCGAAAACTGATCGGTTTACTTGACAGGGCTAACCTAGCGGAATCGGCCGCTTTTGTAAACCGTTCGGTGTACTGTGACGGACATGCCGACGACGAGCGTCAAAGGGCACGGGGCGCGCGAGCGCATCGAGCGCGCCGCGGCGGGGCTGTTCTACCGTCGGGGAATCCACGCGACCGGCGTCGAACTCATCGCTCAGGAGGCCAACGTCTCCAAGCGCACGCTCTATCAGCACTTCGCCAGCAAAAACGACCTCGTCGACGCCTACCTGCGCAACATCGATGCCAGCGGAGGATCGTCCGTCGAGAAACGGCTCGCCGACACCCGGCTGTCGGCGCGCGAGCGGCTGCTGGCGATCTTCGAGATGCCGCGAGCCGGCCTCGTGCGTGGGTGCCCCTTCCACAACGCGGCCGTGGAGTCGGCCGGATCGTTGACGACCACCGACGAGCTCGTGAAGGCCCACAAGCGGGAGTTCACCCGCCGCCTCGTCGCGGTGGCGGCTGAGGCGGGCGCCGCCGACCCCGACCAGTTGGGTCGGCAGCTCGCCGTGCTCTTCGAGGGCGCGGCCGCGCTGGCGACGTCGCTGAACGACGCAGCACCCGTGGCGCACGCCCGGGCGGCAGCGGCCACGCTCGTCGACGCCGCGGTGGGCTCCGGACGCTCTTGACGCGCCCCCGCCCGCCCCGTTAGACAAGGCTGCGCTTCTGAGTTGGGCGATCGCCCAAATTGCCTTCGAGCGGCCCAGGCAAGGATCGATCGATGACCGTCACACCCGACACCGACGTCTACTACGACCCCTACGACGTCGGCATCGTCGTCGACCCCTACCCCACGTACGCGCGGCTGCGTGAAGAGGCGCCGATCTACTACAACGGGCGGTACGACTTCTGGGCCATCTCGCGGCATTCCGACGTCGAGCGCGCGTTGGCGAATTGGCAGGTCTTTTCCAGCCGGCGCAGCGACATCCTCGAATTGATCCAGTCGAAGTTCGAAATGCCCAGTGGCGTCATGATGTTCCAGGACCCACCCGAGCACACGCGGTTGCGCGGGCTGATGTCGCGGGTCTTCACGCCCCGCCGGATGGCCGCGCTCGAGGACCAGATCCGGCGGTACTGCGTTCGGTGCCTGGACCCGCTGGTGGGCTCCGGCGGTTCGACATCATCGCCGAACTGGCGTCGATGATGCCGATGCGGGTCATCGGGATGCTGCTGGGAATCCCGGAATCCGAACAGGTTTCGGTGCGAGACGCCAACGACGCGAACCTGCGCACCAAGCCCGGTGCGCCGTTGAAGGTCGCCGACGCCGACTCCGTCGCCGACGGGCGGATGTACGCCGACTATGTCGAATGGCGGTCCAGAAATCCCTCCGACGACCTGATGACGACGCTGCTGAACGTCGAGATCGACGACGATCAAGGGGTGCGCCGCAAGCTGACCCGCGAGGAGGTGCTGCACTACACGCAGGTGGTCGCCGGTGCGGGCAACGAGACGACGGCCGGCTGATCGGCTGGCTGGCCAAGGTGCTCGCCGAGCATCCCGATCAGCGCCGACAGATCCATGAGGACCGTTCGTTGCTGAGCCGTGCCGTCGATGAGACGCTACGGTTCGAGCCGACCGGCCCGCACGTCGCCCGTTGGATGGCAAGGGATTTCGAGTGCCGCGGCACCACCGTTCCGGCCGGCAGCGCAGTGCTGCTACTGTTCGGCGCGGCCAACCGAGATCACCGACGTTACGCCGACCCGGACACCTTCAACATCCATCGCGACAACATCTCGCACATCACGTTCGGGAAGGGCGTGCACTACTGCCTCGGGGCGAACCTGGCGCGCCTGGAGGGGCGGGTCGCTCTCGACGAGCTCCTCAACCGCTGGCCCGAATGGGGCATCGACTATGGCACCGCGCAATTGGCCTCAACGTCCACCGTTCGCGGCTGGGAGCGGCTTCGGGTGGTGCTGCCGTAGATCAGGTCGGCGGCTCGAGCCGGTCGATGAAGCGGCTGACCAGCGCGAAGGCCTCGTCGTGCCCGCGTGCGGCGCCGAGTGCCTGTTCCATGATCAGGGTGCGGCCGATCGCGGCGACGACCACCGCCATGCCGGCGGGCGGGAATTGCTCTGCGTCTAAATCATTTTGGTGGACGATCGAGTTCAGCGCACTGATCTGCATCTCGCGCCACCGCTCCGTCCAGTTCGCAATCTCGGCCCTGATGTCCTTGCGGTGATTGGCCAGCCCCATGAACTCCTGCAGCAACCGCGCGTCCTTGGGCTCGATGAGGGTGTGCCACAGGGCGTGCAGCGGATGTTCGGATTCCAGCGCCCGCTGCTGGCGTTCAAGGTAGGCGGCGGCGCCCCGGCGGAAGACGTCCCGGTACAACTCGTCCATCGTGGGGAAGTAGTAGTGCACCAGGGCCGGTTTGACGCCGGCCTGGGCCGCCACCCGGCGCGACGTGGCAGCGGCATAGCCCTCCTCGACCATGATCAGAATCGTCGCGTCGATCAGCAGGTCGCGAGCGGTGGAGTCGCGGGCCATCAACGGACCCTAAATTGGGTGGTCGCCGACAATCAACCACCGATGATTAGAAATCTGCTGACCGGGGAATTGCCCGTCCAAATTCCTCCCAGGATCAAGGACCATTGTGGCCACCACGTTCAACGACGTCATCCGGTCGAAGTACCTGCTGCTGACGACCTTCACCAAGGACGGCCGGCCCAAGCCGACACCGATCTGGGGCGTGCCCGACGGTGACAAGCTGTTGGTGATCACCGATGACGGCTCGTGGAAAGTGAAGCGCATCAACAACACTCCCCGGGTGACGATCGCCAGGAGCGCGGCATTGGGTAAGCCCAAGAGCGAGCCGGTCGAGGCGGTCGCCCGCGTGCTGCCGAAGTCGGAGACGCAGCGGGTCTACAACGCGGTGCTGAAGCGATATTGGTATCACGCCTGGTGGTTCTACGCACACTCGATCGTCCGCGGCGGCATCCACAAGGTGCACATCGGGCTCGAGATCGAAGCCGCCGCGTAGGCCCCGGGTCAGCCGATCGCGCGAAAGGCCTCGAAAGTGTCGGACAGCGTCTCGAGCGGCGTCCGATAGGTGATGCCGAGGTCTCGTTGGCTCGGGGAATCGTCGGAGGCCGGCATCTGGGTGTAGTACTGCATCCCCGCCCACGTGATGGGCGTGTCGAAGGGCAGAAAGCGCCCGGCGCGATCCAGGATCGCCCCCGCGGCGCGCAGCGCGCTATCGGGAATCGGGACCGAGACCACCGGCGTCCCGGACACTTGGCCGAGCAGGTCGGCGAGTTCGGCCGCCGGGACCCGGTGCCCGCCCGCCATGTAGCGCCGCGGCCCGCGGCCGGGCTCCAGGAGCGCCGCGTGCAGGGCGGCCAGGTCGCGCACGTCGATGATCAACCACGCTGCGCTGCGCCCGGGGATCGCGTGCATCTGCACCGCCGCCTTGACGCCTTCCCCGGCCTCGCCGAACTGGTCGCCCACCGGCGGGCCGATCACCATGCCGGGATAGGTGATGTTCACCGGCGCGCCCGCGTCCTGCAGACCGCGGGCATAGATCTCGACCTGAGCCTTCGACGTTCCGTATCCGTCGGCCCCGCCCACCACCGGCAGGTCCGCCGAGAGCGTCTGAAGGCCCGGATGGAACAACGCACTGAAGCTGGACACGTGGATGATCGGGTCCAGCCCGAGCTCGACCGACTGGCCCAGGACGTTCTGGGCGCCCTGCATGTTGGTCGCCAGCATCTCGTTCGTCTGGCGGGGATCGGTGGCGACGAGCGCCGCGCTGTGCACGACGGCGTCGCAGCCCTGTAACGCTTCGCGCACCGAGACGCGGTCGGTGATGTCACCGACGGCGAAGTCCGACACGTCAACGCCCAGCTGGGCGACCGAGGTCTTCAGCTTCTCGGGAGTGCGGACCAGGAACCGGACCTCATGCCCCGCGTCGGCGATCGCCTTGGCGCTCCAGCCGCCGACGAACCCGGTACCCCCCGTGATCAGAACGCGCATGCTGCGATTCTGCATTGCCCCGCCGCGGGCCTCACAGGTGACTGGCGGCAAAGGTCGCGGCCTGCGCCGTCATGCCGTTCAGCGGGTAGGAAACGTGTGCGAAGGCGTCGGTGCCGCCGTTGCCGCAAACCCCGTCGCCCGGCGCGCACAACTCCAGGGTCTTCGGCTGGTACAGCGGCCCGATCGCGATCGTAGGCGCGCCGTACTTCTTGAGGAACTGGTCCGAGGGCGTCCCGAAGAGCGTGACCGCGGCGACGTGATTGGCGATCTCCGGCGGCATCGGCGGCGGCACCGCCCCAGCGGGCACGCCCGACGGCACCGACGCGGAGGTGACGAACCCGGCGACCGCCGCGCCCTGCGAGTAGCCGCCCAACACCTCCCGGGTCTTCGGGCAGTTCGCCGCCATCGATTCGACATGCGAACTCGCGTCACGGATGCCGTCGATCACCCCGAGGGGGAAGTCGCTGTTCGAAAAGTCCGTGCTCGCCGGGTAATTGACCGGATACACGCCGAGCGAACGGCCACCGATCTGCGCACGCAGCGCGTCGACGAAGGAATTGCCGACGCCGCCGACCCCGGGCGGCTCGCCGGACCCGCGCGCGAACACGACCTCGACATCGGGACACGGGTCAGCCGACGCCGAGGGCGCGTACGCGCTGGACGCCACCGACGCCGCCACCGCCGCGAGGACGGTGGCGAACGCCGGTAGGCGCCACGTGGGTTTGGTTGTCACTGAAGTGAAGTCGCCTACTTCTTGAAGGCGTCCTTCACCTTCTCGCCGGCGTCCTTGAGGCTCGACTTGGCCTGGTCCGCGCGGCCCTCGTTCTTGGTGTCGTGGTCCCCTGTCGCCTTGCCGACGGCTTCCTTCGCCCGGCCGCCGAGGTCCTCGATCTTGTTCTTCAGCTTGTCTTCGTTGCTCATTGACTGGGGCTACCCACCGGCGGGTCATATCGAAACCACCGCCCCCGGACCTGTCATCATGGAGTGCGTGAGCACCGCGATCGTGGTGGCAGTGGTACTGGTGCTGATGCTGCTGGGCATCGGCATGGTGGCCAACCAGCTGCTGCGGCTGAGACGATATTTGAACAGCACTCCGCCCGATCAGCCTCCGACCGCGGAGCCGCGCGAGCCACCGGTCTCGGGTTAGCCAGACGGGACGTGCCCACGGGGCAGCGTCAGCGGGAGATCGGTGTACGTGGCGATGCCGGGCGCCGCGGCGACGACGGCCGGGATCGCGTTGATCGTGGGCATCGCGGTCATGATGTGGCCCAGCGTCATGAACTCCGCGAGCGTCTGCGCCTGGAAGTAGGGCGGCGGCAGGAAGCCGACCTTCGTCGTGACCGTGGGCTGCCCGTCGATTTGGATGACCCAGCCGTCCTGGTCGATCTTCCAGTCCGGCTCGAGCGTCTGCCCCTTGCGCCATCGGACGTTGAGGTCGACGACGGTCCTGCCGCCCGCGGTGCCCTGCCAGCTCGCGTAGACGCCCGCGACGCAGCCCGCGCCGATCGTCCAGGAGCCGAGGTCGAGATCGGCCGTGGTCTGGGCGTGTTCGGCCACACACCGCACCGCGTCGAGTTCGACGCCAAGCGCGTCAGCCACCAGCCGGACGGCCTCGCCGAAGATGGCCGTCCCGTGCTCGGTCATCGTCTGTAGGCCGGGATGGTCGATCGGCTGACCGAATCCCACCGGCTTCTCGGTGGCCGGCGAGTCGTAGAACGTGGTGTCGGCGGCTTCGGTCACGGTGACCTTGTCGATGCGGTTGCACACCATCGCCGACACGATGGCCAACAGTTCGGCGAAGCCGGGGCTGACCCCGGAACCGAACATCGTCGACCCGCCCTGCCGGCACGCCTCGACGATGCGGTCGCGGCCCTCGCCGAGGTTCTGCCCGGTGATGAACGATGCCGTCGTCACGACGTTGACTCCGGCGGACAGGATCCGGACGAGTTCGTCGACGTCGATCCACATCGGGTTGTAGACCACGCAGTCCGGCTTGCCCGCGAGCAGCTCGTCGATGTCGTTGGTGGCGGTCACTCCGAGGGGCGGGATGCCCACCAGCTCGCCCGCGTCGCGGCCGGCCTTGTCGGGCGACCAGGCATAGCACCCGACCAGCTCCAGCGCGGGATGGCCGGCGATCGACTGCAGCGAACTCTTGCCGACGTTGCCGGTGTTCCACTGGACGACTCGATACTTGTTTGGCACCCGCTCAGCATAGGGGAATGACGCTCTCGTGAGCGAGAGTGAGATTTCCGGGCGCGGGCGGGCTGCTCAATACTCGGATTCGGCGGCCAGGATCTCGGCGAGGAAGGCGTCGTCAGCCGGCCGGTCCAGCCGCGCCCGCGCCCACCGGCGAACGCGTTCACGCGTCTCCGGGGTCTCGGACCCCCGTGGAATGGACGCGCCGACGATCACCGCGGCCCGCGACCAATCATGGTCCCAGACCGCCGATTCCGTCACCGGTCGTTGCTCGGTATCGATCAGCGGGAGGGCCGCGCGTCCGGCGGCGTCCAGCGCGCCGGCCCCGGTGATGGCGCCCGAAATCAGTCGCACCGCGACGCCGGTGGGCTCGCCGGGCCCGATGACAGCGGCACGCACGACGGCCACCACCGCCGCGTCGGCCACCTCGACGCTCCAGGCAACGGTGTTCTCGCCCGCGTCGAAGATGCCGGGCGGCACCGCGCTCCAGTCGATCGACGCGACGCCCCGGGCGATCGCCGGTGCGCCGGGCCGGCCGCCGCCCGCGCCGGCGGCCAGCGCGTAATCGTCTCGGTGCCCGCTCGGGGCTTCCGCCGTGACGCGCGAGCCGTCAAGGGCTGCGGACAGTTCGGACCAGGCCTGCCCCTCGACCCCGGCTTCGTCGGCCAGCTCGGCGCCCGCCTGCACGAGGTCGATGACGCGGGGGTCGCCGGCGCGCACGTGGGTGATCAGGGCGGTGCCGTGCGGAGCCAGCAGCGCGGACACGTCCGAGTCGAACGTGTCGTCGGCGAAGTAGCCCTGCGCGCCGGCGGTGAGCAGCGCGACCTCGAGATCGAGCAGCGCGCGGTCGAGCCCGGCGATACCATCCTGCCGGCTGGCGGGCCACCACCGCCGCAGCCAGTGGCCGACGGCCAGCTTGCGGAGCGGTTCAACCGATCCCGGCACGATGTCCACGCCGGTCAGGTCGACGCTCCCGGTGGCGTCGGCCGAGCTCACGGCGGATAGCAGCGCGACGTGCCCCGCCTCACCGACGACGCGCCAAAGCCAGTCCGCCCGAGTCGGATCCGTGAAAGCGATCTCGACCGCCGCGGCGCCGGGCTGGTCGAGAATCCACGACAGCACCGCGCCGCTGACCTCCAGCACCGCCACCAGCGGCGTGGCGGCGAGCGTCGCACCCGTGCTCCACAGGCCGGAATCGGCGACCAGTCTCATCCGGCCTCCTGCAATTCGAGCATCGCCTTGATCCGCTGCCGGTGGTCGAGGCTCACCGACCGCGCGACTCCCTCGAGCAACGACCGCACGTGGTCGACGTCGTCGCAGGGTTCCTGCCAGACGTCGCGTCCATGCAGCCGCGCCCACAGCCGGCTCAGGTACGGCTGCGCGTACGCCGCCAGGTCCGCCACCACCTGCTGTTGCCGGGGATGGATGGGACCACCCGCGGCGAGGTAGCGCCGCGCATGCAGCACGTAGGCCTCCTTGCGCAGCCGCGCCTGGATCTGGGTGGCCAACGCATAACGGCCGCAGACGGACTGGTCGAGCGGCGCCAATTCGACCGCGACCTCGACGCCGGCCACCAGGGTCGCCTGTTTGTCCTCGCCCAGCAATCCCCAAGGCGCGCAGGCTCGGTCGACTTCCTCCTCGCACAACAGCGGAATCTCTGGCAACGCGTCGCGATCCAGGGCGCGTCGCAGCGTCGCCCGCACCCGGTCGACCACGCTGCGGTCCAGCGGGCGATCGCTGTCGGAGCCACCGGCGACCGCCGGTTGCCGTTGCGGCGCCGCCGAACTCAGGCCGAGCTCGACGATCGACCACGGCAGCCCGTCGGTTTCGGTGTGGGCCAGGGCGCCCAGGTTGTACGGCGTGGTGTCGGCGATCATGGCCGACCACACCCGCTGCCGGGCCGCCGCGGCGCTGTGGCCGTGGGCGGGTCCCAACACCGTGGCCAGCTCGGTCAGGAAGGGGCCGGTCGCCGCCGCCGAGGTCGTTGTGGGGACGCGCACGTCGCGCCAGCTGCGATCGAGTTGATCGGTCAGTTTGGCGACGACATCAGCGTTCGCCACGTGTTCGTTCAAGACTTCGATGCCCGTTCGGTCCCGCCCCTGGTGGATGTCGGCGAGCACCTTGCCCGCCGTCTCGTGGTCGTTCGGGCCGGGCGGTCCCGTTGTCACCGCCAACTCGAAGCACACCGGAAAGTAGAGTTCCTGAGCGTTCCCCGTGCGGATTCGCTGCCTGCGGCGTTCCAGTTTGAGGGCATCGAACCATGCTGCGGCAGAGCGCAATTCGGCCGCCCGCCCGAGGATCAGCTGGTGCATCGCCGCGGCCGTCTCACCGGTGACGACCGGCGCGGAGTACTGCGGGTTCGATCGCAGCCGCAGCACCAACGGGTCGATGATGCGCTTGACGGTCCGGGTCAACGGACCGCCGTCGTCGCTGCTGAGCACCTCGACGCCGGCGCCGATGGACCGCCATGCCCGGTCGATGACCGACCGGCGTGGCAGGCCCACCGTGACGATCGGCGCCAGCTGCGGATCCGCGCTCATCCGCACAGAATAGGGGCATCGGCAAGAAACCGGGAGCCGGAAAGTTGGGTTCGGTAGCCGACGGAGACCGCGAGTCTGGTCGCATGAAGAAGCTCAATGTGCTGCTGGAAAGCGCCGCCCGGTTCCTGTCCGCCCGAGGTCAATCGGCGAACGGGCACGCCATCGGCGTGGGCACCGTCCGGGAAACCGCCGGTGCCCGGCAGGTTTTCGTTGAGGTGGTGGCGGTTTCGGGGGAGACGTTCATCGGCAGGTTGGCGCCCGGCGACGGTGACCGGGAACTGCCGGCCCTGCGGCCGGGGCTCGTCGTCCTGGTCGCTTTTGATCCCGCTGCGCGCGAGGAGCTTTCGCTGCCAGACGATGTGCAGGCCGTGCACGCGGCATGGCTGGCCTCGCTCTGAGGGCTACCGCGCCCCGTCAACCGCGAAGGTGATCGGGGCGCCCCAATAGAGGGGGCTGGCGGCGAGGGCGCCGCCACGCCAGCGCCGCATCTGGTCGCGTTGCCATCGATTCAGCGCGCACCCCGCGTCATCCTGTTCGTGCGCACGGTCCACCGCGATGACGAGTTCGGCCATCGGATCCTCGTCCCCGGCGGCCGGGCCCGCAAACAGGCGGTACGCCTTCGTCGTCGGTAGCGACCACAAGGTGGCCGTCACCAGCTGCGCACCGCCCAGGACCATCGCGGCCACCAGGCCGGTCGCCTCGTCGAACTGGTAGTCCCCACCCGAGCCGCACGCCAGCAGGGCGACGCGCGGTGGCATCGGCATCTGCAAGGACATCAGGTCCGACGCGGTCAGCGGGCGGTGATCGCCGATGGCGTCGGCGTCTCCGCGCATCGCCGCCGTACACGCGAGGTGCAGGGCCGCGCGGTCGGCCCGCCCCTCGGCCGAACTGGCGTGACCAACGTACATGAGCCGGTTGGGCGCTTGGACGAGCATCTTGGCCAGCCAAGCGCGATCGGCGTCCCGCCGGCGGAACAGCTCCACCGGGTCGCCGGCGTCCGGCAACACGGCGCGGCGTCGCGCCAGCTCGGCGTAATGCTGGGCCAATCGCGTCCGCGCCGAGGGGCGGCCGAGCACCGATCCCAGCGCAGAGTCGGGCAGTTGCCCGGGCACCCGCGGGTCGAGGACCAGGACCGGCGGGTTGGCGCGCCTCTCGGCCCATCCGGCCGGTGATCGCGGGGAGTGCACGATGTTCTGCGGCTCCGCCATGAGCACATCGGCCAGCTCCATCAGCCGATAACCGTCGGTGTGTTCCTCGATATCGGCGAGTTGCCACGGGATCCGGGCGGCCACCCGGCCGCTGGCGGTCATCGCCTCTTGCCGGGCACGAGCCAATTCCTCCTTGCTCGGACCCGATTTCGGCAGCGCCAGCAGGCCCCAGGGCACGCGCGCGAGCCGCGCGGTGGGCGAGACGAAGAGCACCGCACGTGGCGACGCCGCGCAGCTCCTGAGCAGTTGCCATCCGGCGGGCGCGATCAGCAGCACCCCGAGGATGTAAGCGACGACGAGTTCGGTGTCCGGCCGCGCGAAAGGGCCGCGCGTCAGCGCGCGTTCGATGGCATCGCGGGGGCTTTCGGAGCCGGCCGGCTCGGGCAGGGCCTCGGTCAGCTCCTGCAGGGCCGCCAGCAGGATCGGCTCCTCGACCACCCAGGTGACGGTGCGCGACGGCTGCCCGACGATACGCAGGCTGGCGTAGGTGGCGATGCCGACGTCGGCGTAGCGGAGCACCAGCGTCAGCCGGTCCGGCACGCTCATGGCCAGGTCGACCAGGCGGGCTCATCGGTGACGACCGCCTGCCCGTAACGTTCGAATGCCAGTGCGCGGTAGTGGCCCAAGATTGGTTCGGCGCCCGGTTCCATCCGCAGCGGGGGTAACGGGCCGAGCCGGGTGAGCGCGCCCCCGGCGCGCACTGACGGCCCCGCCGCGGCCAGCGCGTCACCGGCGTCGACGGGCGCCGTCGTGGTCGCCGTCGACGCCCATTCACCGACAGTCGCCCGTCCCGGCTCGTTGGCAAATGTGCCTCGCGCGCTGTGGTATTCGACGAGCTCGCTGATCAGCTGGGTGTTCTCCCACTCCCAGGCGACGGCGAAGGCGCCGGCCAGCATCGGCGCAGAAACGCTGGCCGCCCAGCGCGCCCGGGCGTCCGCGTCGGCGATCGAATACCGCACCGAGTCCACCGCCAGCGCCGCCGGCACCTTGAGCTCTGCGGCCTGCTCGAGCTTCGCCATCGCGCGTCGATACGCCGGGGTGCCGACCTCGCCCAGGATGACACCCAGCGATTGGGCATGCCGTTCTCCGGTTTCCTGCAGGGTCTCGTCGGGGTCACCGGACCCGTCGAAGCCCAAGTCGGCCAACGCATCCGCTCGCCACACCGTCCCCAGGTGATTGTCGAGCCGGGCGTACTGCAGCCAACTGCTGCGCGGCGAGGAATCGAGCACCTCACGGGCCTGAGCGATCAGCTCGACCGCCGCCTCGAACCGGCTCCAGAAGATCGGTATCCAGCTGCGCTGCAACAGGATACGGTGCAGGTGAAGCGGCTTGCCCAACCCCCGCCAGTGTCGCTCCGCGTGCTCCCAGCATTCGTCGGCCGCCCCCAGTGCGCCAGACCCCAGGCGGGTGAGTCCCAGGTACAGCCAGCACCGGGCCACGTCGTGGGCGCGTGCGTAGCGCGCGATGACCGGGTAGGCCTCCGAGACGATCCGCTCGGTACTCACGTGGTCACCCGCCACCCAACAACCGGCAGCACGCTCCAATTGTGCTGTGGCACTGGCCAACTCCCAGTCGTTGGCTTGCGCGCGGGCCTCGGCCCGGCGCAACCACGGCTCGGCCTCGGACAATCGCCCCGTCTCGACGCAGAACCTGCCGTACCCGGTGGCGGCGACCACCCGGAGATGGTCGGAGTCCCCGGCGCCGTCGATCATGCCGAGTGCCTGCTCCCAGAGCGGAATCGCCCGCGCGTGCAGGTCGTCGTCGCACAGCGCGCCCGCGCACAGCACCCGCGCGAAGGCGCACAGGTAGGTGTGCTCGTCGGCGAGTTCGTCGAATCCGCCGCGATTCCAGTTGTCCAGCGCGGCCAGCGCCGACGCCGCCCCCTCGTGATCGCCGACCGCCGCCGCCAGGCCCGTCTGCAGGAACTGGGCCCGTCGCGAGTAGCGGCAGATCATGCGTTCCACCTCGGCGTGCGGAATCCGCACCTGGCCCGCGGCCTCCGGCATGGCGCCGGCGGCGATCGCCGAGTAGATGGCCAAGCACTCGCGGATGCGGCGGATCGACTCCGACACGCCGTCGTGCGACCCGCGCGCCAGGTAGATCTCCCCAAGCTGGGCAAGGACTTCCAGCATCAGGTCGTCGCGATCCTCCGCCTCGATCCGGGGTATCAGGGACAGCAGGAGATCCCGGGCGGCCGCCTCGTCGGCGGCGACTGCCAGGCGCCGCGCGCGCTGAAGGTCGGCGGGGATCGACACGGCTGCATCATAAGTCCGCGCGCGATGCCGGGCCGCCAGAACGGCGAGCGGCGGACGTCGGCCGAAGCCACGTCCGCCGCCCGGGGTTGAACGGATCAACCGCAGGTCACCTTGATGTTGAAGTCCTTGGTGATCATCCCCGCCATGGGGTTCTTCAGGTCGGCGCCCTGGGCCTGGCCGTTGATGGTGTACGTCTTACCGTCCACCGCCACATCGGCCGAACCCACCTTGGCGCCCATGTTGTTGGCGACCGAGAGGGCGTTGCCGTCGACGACGAGCGCCAGCGACTCGACCTTCGGGGTGGCCTCGTCGGTCATCACGACGGCCAACGCTTGCCGTCCACCGGTGGAGCCGCTGCCGATGTTGATCCGGCCGCCCGTTTTGACGCACGTCACCGAAGCCGGGTCCAGGCCCGCCAGGTCGGTGCCGCCCACCTTGACCTGCGCACCGGCACCGGTCGCCACGCTGGGCACGGTGCTCGAGCCCGGGCCGGCCGTGTGGCCACCGCTCGAACAACCCACCAGCGCCACCGAGGCCGCAGCACAGCCAACAGTTCCAATCGCAGCCGCGAGAAGACGTTTCACCGATATTCCCTTTCCTCATGCGCCGCCCCGTTGGCGTCGACATGGCGCAAGTACAGACCGGCTCCGCGCCTACCGATCCCAAACTTCGGGCGGCCGTCTGAGTAGGCTGCGACGGAGGCGGCGCTACGAAGGGAGACGCGATGGCGAGCGTTAAATGGCTGGAAGAGCCTGAGGTCCATGACTTCCCGGCCGCGGCCGACTACCTGGCCCTGGTGGCGGAGCCGGGCATTGCCAACCAGTTGGCGGAAAAGATGAAGACCGGCGTCGTCAGCTGCAAGAAGGCCAAGGACATCCTGCGGGCGGCGCGGCTGACGCTGTTACCCGATGACAATCCGCACGTCGCCGCGGATCTGACCAAGATCAAAAAGGGCCAGCCGCTGTCGCCGATCCTGCTCGTCCGCGGCGACTTCACGACAGGTGTGCCGTTGCAGATCGCCGACGGCTACCACCGGGTCTGCGCGAGCTACCACACGGACGAGAACACCGACATTCCGGTCATCATCGTCTCGGCGTAATCGACGCCGCGACCGATTACTCGTCGGGGCCTTCGTCCACCGCGACGCCGCCGCGCGTGCGGCGCCGCCGCATCCGGTGCGAGCCCTTGCCCGTCGGGCGCCGGTTACGCAGGCCCGCGCGCGGCTCTTCCTCTTCGTCGGCGGTCTCTTCGGCCTCCGACTCGTCGGCGGCCTCGGCGGTGACTTCCGTGGGCTGGGCGTCTTCGGTCGCTTCGGATTCTTCCGACTCGTCGGCGGCCTCGGCGTCTTCGACGTCCTCGGGCTCTTCCGATTCCTCGGTGGCTTCGGCCTCGGATTCTTCGATCGCTTCGGCCTCGTCCGCCTCGTCGTCACCCTTCTTGCGGCGCAGGCGACGCCGCTTGGGTTTCTTCGCTTTGATGGGTTTCGGCGGTGGCGGCGGCAGCTCGGCCACGAACGACAGGTAGAACGCCACGTACCCGAGGACCCCGATCGCGGCGGCCGCACCGTAGATCGCGAACAGGTACCGTCCGGCGGCGTCCAGGCTGAGCCAGATCTCGCTGATCGCGGTTCCGACGATCAGGATGCCGGCCAGCACGTGGGCCACGATCGACCAGACCCGGATCGACAGCGCCAGCTGCGGCGTGCCCAGCTCCGGCTTGCGGGTGCGCAGCAGCGTGAAGACGACGGGCAACGCGGCCAGTCCGATGAGCGCGCCGGATGCGATCCGGCCGGCCATCCCCAACCCGCGTGGCATTTCCCCCATCAGCTCATACCAGCGGGGCAACACGCAGAAGAAGTAGAGGACACCGGCGGCAACGAAGAACAACGTGTGCCACGCGATGAACCACTTCCGGGCCATAAGCCTCCTCAGGCTGGTGAGCTCACGCCAGCCTGCGGCGACCAGAACTCACGTCATTGTGCTTGTCCGCGTCCGAACCAAGTGGCGGAGGATGCGGGATTTGAACCCGCGAGGGCTGTTAACCCAACCCGCGTTCCAGGCGAGCGCCATAGGCCACTAGGCGAATCCTCCGTGGCCATGGTAACCGAGGGTGGTACGGCCGCCCCCGGTAGTCGGTCGGGGCCAGGTACTACACTCGCCGATGGACCCCGCGCGGCGTCTATCCTGTGAACTCCCCCAGGGCCGGAAGGCAGCAAGGGTCAATGGGCTCTGTCGGGTGCGCGGGGTCCCCTATGTTCGACGAGCGGCGACCCGCTGCGCCCGGTCCCCCGAAAGCGGGAGGCACCTTGAACCGCGCGCCGGCGATCGCCACAAGGCAGCGGAAGGGCCCCTGGTGTCGCTGGATTCACTCAGCTCGGAAGAACTGGCCGCCGCGCACGCGCGCAACCAGCAGGATTACGCGGAGTTGCAAGCCAAGAAGCTCGCTCTGGACCTGACCCGCGGTAAACCCTCCGCGGAGCAGCTCGACCTGTCCAACCAGCTGCTGAGCCTGCCGGGAGAGTCCTACCGCGACGGCGAGGGCACCGACACCCGCAACTACGGCGGCCTGCACGGCCTGCCGGAGCTCCGGGCGATCTTCGGCGAACTCCTCGGCATTGCGGTGCCGAACCTGATCGCCGGCAACAACTCCAGCCTGGAGCTGATGCACGACCTCGTGGCCTTCTCTATGTTGTACGGCGGCGTGGACTCGCCACGGCCCTGGAAGGACGAGCCGAACGTCAAGTTCCTGTGCCCCGTCCCCGGCTACGACCGGCACTTTGCGATCACCGAGACCATGGGCGTCGAGATGATCCCCGTCCCGATGCTGCAGGACGGCCCTGACGTCGACCTGATCGAGGAGCTGGTCGCTGTCGACCCCACCATCAAGGGGATGTGGGCGGTGCCGGTCTTCGGCAACCCGACCGGCGTCACGTATTCCTGGGAGACCGTCCGCCGCCTCGTCCAGATGCGCACGGCGGCCTCGGACTTCCGGCTGTTCTGGGACAACGCGTACGCCGTGCACACACTGACGCACGACTTCATCCGGCAGGTCGACGTGCTCGGGCTCGCCGCCAAGGCCGGCAACCCGCACCGGCCCTACGTCTTCGCTTCCACCTCCAAGATCACGTTCGCCGGGGCGGGCGTCAGCTTCCTCGGCGGATCGCTGGGCAACATCGCCTGGTACCTGCAGTACGCGGGTAAGAAGTCGATCGGGCCGGACAAGGTCAACCAGCTCCGGCACCTGCGCTTCTTCGGCGACGCGGACGGGGTGCGCCTGCACATGCTGCGCCACCAGCAGATCCTGGCGCCGAAGTTCGCGCTGGCCCTCGAGATCCTGGACAAGCGGCTGAGCGACTCCAAGATCGCCTCCTGGACCGAACCCCAGGGCGGCTACTTCATCAGCCTCGACGTGTTGCCCGGGACGGCGCGCCGCACCGTCGCCCTGGCCAAGGACGCCGGCATCGCCGTCACCGAGGCCGGCGCGTCGTTCCCCTACCGCAAGGACCCCGACGACACGAACATCCGGATCGCCCCCACCTTCCCATCGCTGCCCGACCTGCGCGACGCGGTCGACGGCTTGGCGACCTGCGCCTTGCTGGCGGCGTCGGAGGCCCGGCTGGGCGCGACGGCCTCGAGTGTGAACTGACGGCCTTGCGCGTGCGCTGATGGCGGGAAACCCGGCAAAATTCCCGCCCCGCAGGCACACTCGACGCCGCCGATGCACACTCGACGCCCGCCGGGCACTCGTCACCGTGCGCCGGTAGCCTGCTGACCGTGGCCCTCTACCGCAAGTACCGACCGGCGACCTTCGCCGAAGTGGTGGGGCAGGAGCACGTCACCGAACCCCTGTCCATCGCGCTGGACGCCGGCCGGATCAACCACGCCTACCTCTTCTCCGGGCCGCGGGGCTGCGGGAAGACGTCGTCGGCGCGCATCTTGGCGAGGTCGCTGAACTGCGCGGAGGGGCCGACGTCGACGCCGTGCGGGGTCTGCGACTCCTGCACGGCGCTGGCGCCCAACGCGCCGGGCAGCATCGACGTCGTCGAGCTCGACGCCGCCAGCCACGGCGGCGTGGACGACACCCGTGAGCTGCGGGACCGCGCGTTCTACGCGCCGGCCCAGTCCCGCTACCGGGTGTTCATCATCGACGAGGCGCACATGGTGACCACGGCGGGCTTCAATGCGCTGCTCAAGATCGTGGAGGAGCCGCCCGAGCACCTGATCTTCATCTTCGCCACCACCGAGCCGGAGAAGGTGCTGCCGACCATCCGGTCGCGCACCCATCACTACCCGTTCCGGTTGCTGCCGCCGAAGGTCATGCGGTCGCTGATCGGGCGGATCTGCGAGCAGGAGGGCGTCGTCGTGGACGACGCGGTGTACCCGCTGGTGATCCGCGCCGGCGGCGGCTCGCCGCGCGACACGCTGTCGGTCCTCGACCAGCTGGTGGCCGGGGCCGAGGACAGCCACCTGAGGTACCAGCGGGCGCTGGGTCTGCTGGGTGCCACCGACGTCGCGCTGATCGACGACGCCGTCGACGCCCTGGCCGCGTCGGACGCGGCGGCGCTGTTCGGCGCCGTCGAATCGGTGATCGACGCCGGTCACGACCCGCGGCGCTTCGCCACCGACCTGCTGGAGCGGTTCCGCGACCTCCTCCTGATGCAGGCGGTTCCGGACGCCGCTAGCCGCGGCGTGGTGGACGCGCCGGAGGACGTGCTGGACCGCATGCGCGAGCAGGCGGCCCGGATCGGCCCGGCGACGCTGACCCGCTACGCCGAGGTCGTGCAGGCCGGGCTGGGGGAGATGCGGGGGGCGACGGCACCCCGGCTGCTGCTGGAGGTGGTCTGCGCGCGGCTGCTGCTGCCGTCGGCCAGTGACGCCGAGTCGGCGCTGCTGCAACGCGTCGAGCGGATCGAGAACCGCCTGGACATGTCCATCCCGCAGACCGCGGCCGCGGTGGCACCGCCCGCGCCGGTGGCACAACCGGTACCGCCGTCACGGCGGGCGACGGTGGCCGCCGCGGCCCGCCGGCTCCCAAGCCCGAACCGAAGCCCGAGCCGGCGCCGGCGCCGGCGCCGACACCCCAGCCGCAACCCACGCCTGTTACGGAACCCGTGTCGGCCCCCGGCGAACTCAACGCCGCCGCCGTGCGCACGATGTGGCCGACGGTGCGCGACAAGGTGCGCCAGCGCAGCCGCACCACCGAGGTGATGCTGGCCGGCGCCACCGTCCGCGCGGTGGAGGACAACACCCTCGTGCTGACCCATGCCTCGGCGCCGCTGGCCAAGCGGCTCTGCGAACAGCGCAACGCCGACGTCATCGCCGACGCGCTCAAAGACGCGCTGGGCGTGAACTGGCGAGTGCGGTGCGAGGCCGGCGCGGCGACGCCCGCCGAACCCGACCCCGCGCCGCCCAGGGCGGAACAGCCCGCGGTGGTCTCGGCGCAGCGCGACGAGGAGGAACACATGCTCGCCGAGGCCGGGCGCACCGACCCGTCGGCGCCGCGCCGCGACCCCGAAGAGGTTGCCCTGGAATTGCTGCAGAGCGAGCTGGGAGCGCGCCGGATCGACAACGGCTAGGCGGGCAGCTAGGGCGTCCACCAGGGGCGCAGCGGCAGGTCGTCGTCGCCGCGGTCGTCGACCTTGGCCGCCAGCACGTGGTGCAGCTGCAGGTTGTTCTGCTCGAAGGCCACCCGTGACGCGGCCATGTACAGGCCCCACACCTTGGCGGTCGCCAGGCCCACCTCGGCGACCGCGTCCTCCCAGTGCTCGACGAGGTTGCGGCACCAGTCGCGCAGCGTCATCGCGTAGTGGTGCCGAAGGTTCTCCGTGTGCAGGACCTCCAATCCGCTGTCCTGAACCTCGCAGGTGATGCGCCCGGAGCCGGTCAGCTCCCCGTCGGGAAAGACGTAGCGGTCGGTGAATCCGCCGGCGAACGAGGTCGACTTGTTGTCGTGGCGGGTGATGCAGTGATTGAGGAGCAGGCCGCCGGTGCGCAGCTTCGACTTGAGGAAGCCGAAGTAGGCGGGATAGTTCTTGACGCCGATGTGCTCGGTCAGCCCGATGGAGGACACGGCGTCGAAACTTGCCTCCCCCACGTCGCGGTAGTCGGAGTGCCGCACCTCGGCCAGCTCCTCGAGCCCCTCGTCCTGGATCGCCTTGCGGGCCCACGCCGCCTGCTCGGCCGACAGGGTCGCGCCGATCACCCGGACCCCGCGACGCGCGGCATAGCGCACCATGCCGCCCCAGCCGCAGCCGACGTCGAGCAGCCGGTCGCCCGGCCGCAGTCGCAGCTTCTCGAAGATCAGCCGGTACTTG
Organism: Mycobacterium saskatchewanense; assembly: GCF_010729105.1. NCBI lineage: Bacteria > Bacillati > Actinomycetota > Actinomycetes > Mycobacteriales > Mycobacteriaceae > Mycobacterium > Mycobacterium saskatchewanense. The sequence goes on along the minus strand of NZ_AP022573.1, from coordinate 3,305,492 downwards.
TTTTCCTGGGCCTCTTCCAGCGTCGAGTCGGCGTCGGGGTAGACCGCACACGTGTAGGTCATCGACGGCCCGAGCACCCACTCGTAGAAGGCATTGGACACGTCGTAGTGGTGATGGATGGCCTCGGCGTCTCGGGTCTTGCTGTGCATGAGGCCGTCGGCGACGCGGCGCCACCGCGGGGGCGCCTCCTGCGGCGGCGGCGGCACCGGCAACAGGCGCTCGACGCCGATCGAACGGACGACGTTGGCGAGCACCCGTGCCGGGGGCCTCTTGAACTGGACCCGGTCGGTCAGCGTCTTGAGCAGCTGGTACGGGTCGCCGGGGTGGACTCCGCACGCCTCCAGGTCGCCGGATACGTAGGCACGGGCAAGGCCGAGCTCACCGGGAGCCGTGGCGAGGTAGGTGGCACCGCGGGGGGAACGCAGGTTCAGGCCGAGCTCGGCGTCCTGGCTCCCGGCGGTGCTGCCGTCGTACGCGGTGAACTTCAGCGGGTGGCGACCGGTGGCGGCGAAGATCTCGAGAACCTGGGCCATGCTGAACTTGCCGGTGGTATGGCCGGGATCTCTCGTGGTCGTCATCTCCGTTGCAC